>NZ_JAOTIN010000043.1 GCF_025660655.1 Streptococcus sp. CSL10205-OR2 | reverse complement strand
GACTTATAATGAAAAGCGACAAAACCACTCATTAGAAAGAATCATATGGAACATCTTAAGAATACCACAAATTTATTAGGAATAAAAGACCCAAATATCATTATTTTACTTGTTCTCAAACACCAAGATCATATTGAAATAAAAGCTAAACTCGATCATAAGCCTCCTTTGTGTCCTCATTGTCATGGAAAAATGATCAAGTATGATTTCCAAAGAGTTTCCACTATCCCTATCCTTGATGTCCAAGGAATGCCTACTCTTCTTAAATTAAAAAAGAGACG
>NZ_JAOTIN010000042.1 GCF_025660655.1 Streptococcus sp. CSL10205-OR2 | reverse complement strand
GTACAGTAGAGACAGAGATGTGAAGTTGATTAGCGATATCAGAATTGGTTAGTTTTTGGGTATGAGCATGAGTTATTTTTTTCCAGACCGGTTCAGAAATTTGACAGTTTTTCTTAACGAGAGATGTTTTAGCCACTGCTACTCTATGACAATCTTTACATTGAAATCGTCTCTTTTTTAATTTAAGAAGAGTAGGCATTCCTTGGACATCAAGGATTGGGATAGTGGAAGTTCTTTGGAAATCATACTTGATAGTCTTTCCATGACAATGAGGACATAAAGGAGGCTTATGAT
>NZ_JAOTIN010000041.1 GCF_025660655.1 Streptococcus sp. CSL10205-OR2 | reverse complement strand
CGAACGCGGTGAACAAGGAGCAACAGGACAAGCAGGTCGTGACGGCCACGATGGTAACTCAGTCAGCATCACTAATGTCAGAAAAGACAGTTCAGGTAATACTGTTATCACCTTCTCAGATGGTAAAACAGTTACAGTAGACAAAGGTGATAAGGGAGACCGAGGCGAACGTGGCTTACAAGGCGAACGCGGTGAACAAGGAGCAACAGGTCAATCAGGCCGCGATGGTCGTGACGGTAGCTCAGTCAGCATCACTAATGTCAGAAAAGATGATTCAGGTAATACTGTTATCACCTTCTCAGATGGTAAA
>NZ_JAOTIN010000040.1 GCF_025660655.1 Streptococcus sp. CSL10205-OR2 | reverse complement strand
AAGTGACAGTACCGTCTTGTGCAACAGTGTAGGTACCCTCACCGTCAATAGTCTTAGTTGTGCTACCATCGTCAAAGGTGGCTGCAACATTATCATCCATCGGTACAAGTGGGTCACCTGCCGTGAACACTGGGGTCGCACTTTGGACTTGACCCTGTTTACCTGTTGATGTAGCGTCTGCTCCCGTTGGAGTCACTTTTTCTACTGTTGGGGTATAAGTTGTTTCTACTGAAGTGCCATTCTTATCTTTAGCTTGAATTTTAACAGCATCTGGTGTACCAACAAAATCTAAGTTTGGTTGGAAAGTAACAA
>NZ_JAOTIN010000003.1 GCF_025660655.1 Streptococcus sp. CSL10205-OR2 | reverse complement strand
TGATCAAAATGCGTTCCACTTGCATGTATTAGGCACGCCGCCAGCGTTCGTCCTGAGCCAGGATCAAACTCTCATTAAAGTTTGAGTCTTTACTCATTACTGTCGTCTGACAGATTTATTGCTTCTTATTTTTTGACAGGTTACTTTCATAACCCTGCACGTTTGGTTTCTTGTCTTGTTCAGTTTTCAAAGGTCATGCTCTTTCGAGACAACTATTATATTCTAGCACCTCAGCTAAGCTTTGTCAATACATTTTGTCGCTTTTTTATAAAAATTTCTCACCAAGTAGACTCGGTGAGAAGGATATATCATTATTTTTGAATTATTTTGCTTCGATAAGGCCAATTTGTCCATCTTCTCTACGGTAAAGGACATTTGTGGTATTGTCATCTCCATCAGTATAGATAAAGAAGTCGTGTCCAAGTAGTTCCATTTGTAACAAAGCCTCTTCAACATCCATAGGTTTTAGAGTGACATTCTTTGTTCTCACAATTTTTGACACAGGTGCTTCTTCAACTTCTTCTGCCTCAAAAACAGAAGAGAAAACTTCATGTGAAGGTAATTTTTCTTTATGTTTTCTTTCAATTTTAGTTTTATTTTTACGAATTTGGCGTTCAATTTTATCTACCACTAAATCAATTGAACCATACATATCTTGTGATACATCTTCTGCTCTTAGCGTGATAGATCCTAATGGAATGGTAACTTCTACTTTTGATGTTTTTTCACGATAAATTTTCAAATTGACTCTTGCATCTAATTCTTGTTCTTCATTAAAGTATTTTTCAATTTTTGAAATTTTTGCTTCGACATAGTTGCGTATAGCATCTGTTACTTCAATGTTTTCCCCACGAATACTATATTTAATCATACTTATACCTCTTTTCTATTAATAAGCGTTACCTTTACTTATATTATAACGTTTTCATGGATATTTGCAAGTTTTAAATTACCTTGCTAGTGAAAAACTAATCACTTCTTTAGCACCTTTTTGATAGAGTAACTTTTGAATGCCTAAAACAGTTGCACCCGTTGTATAAATGTCATCAATTAATAAAATTTTTTGGGGTATTTTGACCTTTGATTTTATTTCAAATCCCATTAGTGCTGTTAATCGTTCATTTTTTGATTTTTTTGATTGGGCAATACCGTCTTTTTTTATTAGTATGTCTTCATAAGTTACTTTAGCATCATCTAAGAATCCTGTTACTTGGTTAAACTGTCTTTTGGAAAATCGTTCTTTGTTTGTTGGAACAGGGACAATAGTGTAGCTTTTATATCCTTTTAAAAACAGTTTTATTTGATTTGAAAAAACTTTTCTAAGAAGATAATCTCCTTCAAACTTATAGCGACCAAAAAAACCTTTCATGGCTTCATTATAGAGATACAAACTTTGATGTGATGGCTTACTGCCTTTTTCTTGCCAGCGGTGACAATCATCACAAATTCCTGAAATGCCTTCTTTGAAACAAGTCATACAATGGCAGTCGGATAGTTTGGTAAATTGTGATGAGCATTCTGTGCAAATCGTTGGGATTTCTTTTTTAAGAAGGATAATATCAGTTAGTTTAATCTGATTCATCATTGCTTTTTGACATAATAAACAAGTCATTAAAATCCTCCTTTTTGATTCATTATTTTAATTTCTTTTATCGCTTTTTTAATATTGATATTTAAACCATCATGAAAAAACAAAAGTTCTCCTGTGGGTCTTTCACTACTACGTCCGACCCTGCCGGCAATTTGCACTAATGAACTTTTTGAGTAGAGTTTATGGTTGGCTAATAGGACAAAAACATCAACACATGGAAAAGTAACACCTCTTTCTAAAATGGTTGTCGTGATTAAAATCCTCAATTTTCCTTGTCGAAAAGATTCAACAATTTCTAAACGATCTTCTGATAAACTCGTGACAAAAGCTATGTTTTCATCCGAAAAATAACTGGTCATCACTTCTAATAATTGTTTCCCCAGTGTGATATCTGGGATAAACAGTAATAAAGGGTATCGTGTTTTTGCTTGTTGTTTTATTTTTTGTTGCAGTTTTCTGGGTAATTTTCCTTTGACAATACTTTCTCTTAGTTGGCTTAACCAAAAAGGTTTTGGAACAACTAAGGGATTGGCATGAAAACGTCTTGCTAAATCAACTTTTTGTAACCTTTTTTGAGCCACTTCTTTATCTAATTTTTCGGTTGACGTTGCTGTTAAAAAAATGGTTAGACCATCTTTTTTTAAAGCATTGGTCACTGCTTGATATAAACTTCTGTTATCAACAAAAGGAAAAGCATCTACTTCATCAATAATAATCAAATCAAAGGCATGATAGAATTTAAATAATTGATGGACAGTGGCAACAATCAAAGGACTTCTTTGATAAGGTTTTGAACCATTGTGGAGTAAACTGATAGAACATGTAAAATCACGAGAAAAACGATGGTGAAGTTCACGGCAGACATCAATCCTAGGACTTACAAGAGCAATACTTTGACCCTTTTTTAAAGAGCTTGAAACGATTGGATAAATCATTTCTGTTTTCCCAGCTCCTGTAACCGCATGAACCAAACTATTTTCTTTTTCTTTCATGGCAACTAATAGTTTTTGTGATACTTCTGCTTGTAAATCAGTTAACTTCCCTTGCCAGTCTAAGTAATCTTTTTTAGGAAAAGATTTTTGTGGCAGATAATAAAGTTTTTCTGAACTACTTATTCTACCAAAAACAAGACAGTCTCTACAATAATAATCACCGTTAGGTAGGTAGGCTTCTTGTTCAACTGTTGAGGCACATCTCTGACAATAATAAACACCATTTTTCTTTGTCATTGCTGGCATGCTTTTCACGTGTCCTTTTACAATTTCTGGTAAAGTATTTTGGGTAAACAATCTACCGTAATAATCATCTAAATTGGTCATCATTTCTTTATTCGTCTTTTTTTGTCAAAAAAACTAAAAAGAGGTAAAATAAACCTATGAATTATAAAACAATTGCGCAAAACGGTGAGAACGAACAAGAGATTAAAAAATCACGCTTTATTTGCCAAATGAAGCGTATTTCGTCTGAAGAAGAGGGGAAAGCCTTTATTAATGACGTTAAAAAGAAACACTATAAGGCCACTCATTCTTGTTCTGCCATGATTATTGGTGACAATAGTCTCATCAAACGAAGTAGTGATGATGGTGAACCTAGTGGTACGGCAGGTGTTCCTATGCTAACCGTTCTTGAGAAGAATAATCTGACTAATGTTGTTGCTGTAGTGACACGCTATTTTGGTGGTATTAAGTTGGGTGCTGGAGGGTTAATCAGAGCCTATGCTGGTAGTGTTTCTGAAGCCATCAGCCAATTGGGTAAGGTTGAAGTCAAACAATTAGAAGGGATCAAAATTGAGCTTTCTTATGCCCAATATCAAACCCTATCTCAATTTTTAGAAGCTGAAAATTTACAAGAATACCATACCGAATTTTTAGCTAATGTTACAACTTTTATATACTTGGAAAAAGAAAATGTTGACGCTACTCTTTCTCGTTTAACAGAATTTTACAATGGTAAAATAACTACTTCAAAGGAGGGAAGCCAAATTGTTGAAATTCCATTTTGATAGTGATAATATGTTATTCTATAAAAGCTTAAAAAGATTGGAGAATATTTTATGACTAAACTATATAACAATATTACTGAACTTGTCGGGAATACACCAATTGTCAAATTGAATAAGTTGGTTCCTGAAGGAGCTGCCGATGTTTATGTTAAATTAGAATCTTTCAATCCTGGTTCCTCTGTTAAAGATCGTATTGCTTTAGGAATGATTAATCAAGCTGAAAAAGATGGTCTTCTGAAAGAAGGAGATACTATCGTTGAAGCAACTAGTGGAAATACCGGTATTGGTATTGCTTTTGTTGGTGCCGCAAAAGGGTATCATGTTATTATTGTTATGCCTGATAGTATGAGTGTTGAGCGACAAAAATTAATTAAAGCCTATGGTGCTGAGTTAGTTCTAACACCTGGTAGCGATGGTATGCCGGGGGCTATCCAAAAAGCTAAAGAAATTATAGAAGAAAAAAATGCTGTGGCATTATCACAATTTAATAATCCAGCTAACCCAGCAGCTCACGAAAACACTACTGGCCCAGAAATTATTGCTAGTTTTGAAGATATTGGTCTAGATGCTTTTGTTTCAGGTGTTGGTACTGGTGGTACTATCTCAGGGGTTTCTCATGCTCTAAAAAAATGGCAACCAAACATTGCTATCTATGCCGTTGAAGCTAAAGAGTCTGCTGTGCTTTCTGGTGAACCAAAAGGAAAACATGGTATCCAAGGTATTTCAGCAGGATTCATTCCAGATACACTAGATACTAAGAGTTATGATGGCATTGTTACTGTTTCGACAGATGAAGCACTACAAACCTCTCGTAATGCAGCACAAAAAGAAGGGTTGTTAGTTGGTATTTCCGCAGGTGCCGCTCTCTTTGCAAGTATTGAAGTTGCAAAAAAATTAGGTGAAGGTAAGAAAGTATTAGCTATCCTACCGGATACTGGAGAACGTTACCTCTCTACAAGTTTGTTCCAATAAAATAAATAAAGGTTGTCATAAACGACAACCTTTATTTATTTCTTAAAAACTGAAGAGATTCATTAATCCAATGGGGTAATTCTTTTTCTAATGATCGAAAGCCAATCTTAATGCGACTATTAGAAAATCGATGGCGATGTTTCTTTGCTTGTTTTTCTTCTTCAAGGGTTCTTAAAGAAAGGCTTACTTTGTGATTATATTCATCATAGTCAATCACTTGAGCTAGTACATCATCTCCAATTTTAAGTAGTTTATGAATATCATCAATATAACCAGCCTTAATTTCTGAGATATGAATTAATCCGACTAAGCCATTGTCTAAATGGACAAATGCACCATAAGGTTTAATCCCAGTGATAACCCCCTTATGTTTTTCACCGATTTTCATCAATCATTAACCTCTATTGTTAAAATAGTCACATCTTGTGTAGGTTTGTCCGCTAGTCCTGTTTCAACACCAGCAATTTTGTCTAACACCTCATAAGACTCTTCATTTAACAGATGACCAAACACAGTGTGTCGATTATCTAAATGAGGGGTTCCTCCTTTGGTATAAGCTTGAGCAATTTCTTCAGGCCAACCACCTCTTACCATCTCTTTTGGACTATATGGCAAGGTTTTATTTTGTACAATAAAGAACTGACTGCCATTAGTGTTTGGTCCGGCATTGGCCATCGATAAAGCACCACGAAGATTATACAATTCTTTTGAAAACTCATCTTCAAAACGTTCGCCATAAATGGATTCTCCACCCATACCAGTTCCGGTTGGATCGCCACCTTGAATCATAAAGTCATTTATCACACGATGAAAAATCACACCATCATAATAACCATCTTTACTCAGTGCAATAAAATTAGCAACTGTTTTAGGGGCTTGTTCAGGAAATAATTTAAGAGTTAAATCACCTAAGTTTGTTTTAATAACGGCCACAGGCCCTTCACTATTTTCCACTTCTAACTGTGGGAAGTGTAATGTTTTTTCTACCATTCCTAGTTCCTCCAAGGCATTAAAAATACCATTTTCTTCTACTGTTTCTGTAATATAATCTGCTTTTTCCTTAATTTCATGAATAGCATTACCCATAGCGATTGTCATGCCAGCATAATCAAAGATTTCTAAATCATTTTTTTCATCACCAAACACAAGAACATTCTCTGGTTTTAAATCCAAAGTTTCAAGCACTTTGGCTAATCCTAAAGCTTTTGATGTTTCTTTAATCACAACATCCGAAGAATTCTTATGCCATCTAATCAGTCTTAAATTATCAGAAAGATCATCAGGTAATGTAAGACTATCACCTATATCTTCAAACGTCCACATTTGAAAAACATCATTAGTCTCATAAAAATCAGGAACAACATCTAGTTTACCATAAACTGGAATCATGGCATCATCAATAAGACTTGTTCTTTTAGATACCACTGCCTTTTTTGAACCAACAAAACCATAATCAATACCAACTGCTTGACACCACTTAACAAATGCTTCCACCCATTCTCTAGGAATGGGTTTTTTAAAAATTTCTTTTCCTGTAGCAGTCTCAACATAACCACCATTAATGGTTATAAAATAATCAGGTTTTAGAGCTTGAATTTCTGGAACAACGCCATAAAGAGCTCTGCCTGAAGCAATACCTGTGATGTAGCCCTTTTTTTTCAATGATTGAAAAACTGTCTTGATCGACTCTGGCATATAGCCAGTATCTTTGACTCGCAAGGTATCGTCTATGTCAAAAAAGACTGCTTTTATTTTCTTTGCTTTGTATTTTATTTTTAAATCCATGTTTCTCCTTTGTTCTTCCTATACTTCTATTAATCATCCTCAGGTACTAGGTGATGCTGAAAGGCATAGACAACAGCTTGAGTGCGGTCATCAACATTTAATTTTGAGAGAATATTTGAGACATGTGTCTTTACAGTCTTTAGGGAGATAAAGAGTTCATCAGCAATCGTTTGATTATCATAACCTTTCACTAAAAGACTCAAAATATCTCTTTCTCTAGCTGTTAAGTCATCGTGAAGTTCTGGATGCTCTTTATGATGTTTGAATTTTTTATCAACTTCTGTCTCAATAGCTAGCTCACCATTATATACTTTTTTAATGGCATGTAATATTTCAACAGCACTTGATGTCTTCAACATATAGCCTCTAGCACCAGCTTCTATTACTGGATAAATCTTTTCATTGTCAAGATAGCTAGTAAGCACTAAGATTTTAGCTTCTTTCCACTCTTTTAAAATTTCTAGTGTCGCCTTGACACCATCCATCTCAGGCATAACCAAATCCATAACGATAATATCTGGCTTTTTTTCTATGGCAAGACTGACTCCTTCACGACCGTTTTTTGCTTCTGCAACAACTTCTATGTCTGGTTGCATATTTAAAAAACTGCTCAAGCCAAGTCTTACCATCTCGTGATCATCAACTAAAATGACTTTTATCTTACTCATCTTGTTCTCCTTCTTGCATCAATGGCATACGAATGTCCATTGATACTCCTTTTCCTTTAGCACTTTTAATATCAAGTGTTCCTGCTAAATCATCAACGCGTTCTTCAATGTTTTTAAGACCATAACTAAGACTTCTTGCTTGATCAACATCAAAACCTTGGCCATTATCAACCATTTTCAATTGCACTTCAGACTCTTTTTGATTGAGATAGACTTCTAATTGACTGGCTTTGGCGTGTTTTAAGGTATTACTGATAAATTCTTGTGCTATCCTAAAGAGATTGTCTTCTATGGCTTTAGGTAATTGTTTAATGTTTTCCTTATAGACCACTTTTATGCCACTTTTATCCGTTAATTCTTGTAAAATCATGGCAAATCCTTCAGAAAGTGTTTTATCCTCCAACTCCGTTGGTCTTAGGTGTAACAACATCACACGCAAATCATTTTGAGCATCTGTTAAAATGCTTTCTACGGTTAATAACTGATTCTTAAGGTTTTCCTTATCTAGCTGATCAATATTTTGAGAAACACCTGATAGAATCATAGCTGACGCAAACAATTCTTGACTGACCGTATCGTGAAGATCTCTTGCAATACGATGTCTTTCTTTTTTAACAATTTCTTCACTGTTTTGAATATAAGCATTTTCAGTTCTTTGTAAATTAGCAACAAGATGCTTCATTTTATGAGATAAATGACTAATGTTATTTCCCAACTCACTGCTACTTTGCTTACCAATTGGTTTATTATTAATAATACGTCTCAAGTTATTATTCAATTGTCTTTTACTGTATTCATCCATTATAAACCAAACAATTAGTAAAAAGAAGGTTAAAGAAATGATAACAGAAAATGTTGAAAAAATAAACTTGATAAAGATTGATTGATTGCTTGTTATCAGTTCAATATCAAGTCCTAAACTATCAAAAATGATATAGATAATCGATAAAATCGCAATAATAGCATAGAGAAATAAAAGGAGAACGGTATGTTTTTTCATATGCGTTTCACCTCAACATTTCCAGCGATAACACTAATCACAATTTTGACAGTCTTAACAGAGTCTTCATAATCTTTTTCTTGAAATTTTATCGTCTCATTTCGTAAATCATACTCTGGAAAATCAAGAAATTGGATGCTGCCATAGACACTACTAATGTCTAATTTTATCCCAACATCAATAGGAACTTTGATAATAGTGGGGCCATAAATTTTGCGGATGAGAATAATATTATCATGTCCTGTCACAATGACTTGACTCAAATCAATAGTATCTGTACCACTTAATCGGATAATATTAATGTCATCAAAAGCATAGACAGATGAGTTGAGATGATTGTTGTTTCCAATCCACTGATTAGCCATTGGTTTACTTGATAAGCGACGTTCTTGAAATTTAATGAGTGCATATCGATTTTTTTTCTTGACCTGTGAAAAATGATTAATAATCATGTAAAGAATGGCCAAAATAATAGCAGTAATCACATAGGGATTTAGCATCAAGATTAAAAAGAATAACAAAACACTTGTTGTTAAAAAAAAGTTGCCGCGGTTATCGCGATTATAAAATCTCAAAGCTAGTAAAGTCAATACGACAATCAATACAAAACCAGTCAAATCATTTGAAAGAATTGTCATAAAAGCTAAGGCAATTAAAACACTTTCAATAATTAAAAAAATTTGAAATTTTCTCATAGGAGTCCTCATGTCATGGTAGTCTATTTTTGTCATTTTAACAAAAATTCAAGAAAAATTCATCTTCTGCCCATCAAAAAAATATCTTTAGGTGATACCCCTAACAAGGGGCACCAACCTAAAGATAACGTTATGGGGTAGCTTCTTCTTGAGAAGGGGTTGTTTCTTCTATCGTTGTCGTTGTTCTTTGACTTTCTGTTGCTGGCGCTTCAGTTGTTTTATTCTCCGTTGTTGCTCTACTTGTTTCTTCATCATTTGTTGGTTGAAGGTAGATGATGATATCATCTTTTGCAGATAAAATAATCTCTGCTCCATAGTAGGGTTCTTGGGCGACAATCAAACTAGATGTTGGAGGTGATTTAACTTCCACATAACCAGCATTACTTGCTACAAAAGTTTTAATACGAGATGTTGAAACACCAAGTTCTTTCAAGACATTAAGGGCATTGCCATAGGTATCACCGGTAATATTTGGCATAGTAATAGAGTCATTGACAGCTACTTCCAAGGTAATTTTAGAAGAGCCTTTTGGATTATAGGTTTTACCTGGTGCAGGTGTTTGAGCTACGATAATGTCTTTTTCAAACTCGGTAGTTGGAACTTCTTTAATCACAATATTATCTCTAGGGACTCCAAAATTTTGAACAAGTGAGTCCACGATAATTTGATAAGGTTGACCAACATAATTTTCCATCGTAAAAGTAGTGTTACCAATAGAAACATAGATATCAACATCTGTTCCTTTTCGTCTACTGACTCCAGCTGAAGGATTAGTTCTTACAACATGACCTTCTTCCACTGTTTCACTTTCTACTTCCTTGATTTCTCCGATTGAAAAACCTGCATCTCTAATCATGTCTTGAGCAACTGCTAAGGTTTTATTTTCAACGTCAGGTACTTTTTCAGTACTAGGTTGTGTTAAAACAAGGTAGGCAAAACCAACAATAGCTAGAATAACCAGACCAAAGAATAATTTCAAAGCTGTTGATAAAAATGGGTTTTTCTTACCTTTTTTCTCTTTAGTCTCTTCTTTTAATTCTTGTGTTTCTTCTTGTGCTTTTAACAATTGATTGGCAGGAATCGTTGCTGTACTTGAAGTGAATTTTGGTAGAACTTTAGTATCTGTCTGTTGCTCAAAAACAACTTTTCTGTCCTTGATTCTTTTTGGATCTAGAGCAGCGGTTAAATCACTATTCATTTCAACTGTTGACGAATAACGATTTTCAAGTTTTTTAGCAGTTGCTTTAATCACAACATTTTCAAGTGATTGCGGGACATTTAAATTCTCTACTGTGATAGATGGTAGAGGATTTTGGAAATGTTGTAGGGCTATCGTAACAGCACTATCGCCATCATAAGGGATATGACCCGTAAGCATCTCAAAAAGCATGATTCCCATGGCATAGATATCACTTTGAACGGTTGCTTTAGAACCTCTAGCTTGTTCAGGCGACAAGTAATGAACACTTCCTAGCATTGAGTTGGTTTGTGTTAAACTTGTTTCTGCAAAGGCAACAGCAATACCAAAATCGGTTACCTTAGCCATACCATCTGCCGTGAGTAAGATATTTTGTGGTTTTAAATCACGGTGAATAATACCTTTTTGGTGAGCAAGTGTCATTGCTGATAGGACTTGCGTCATAATCGACACCACTTTTTGATTGGATAGTGGTGCGTGTTCTTTGATGTATTTTTTTAAATCTGGGCCATCAACATATTCCATTACGAGGAATTGTTGACCTTCTTCTTCTCCAATATCTCTTATGGCAACAATATTGGGATGATTCAGTTCAGCCATAGCCTTTGCTTCACGTTGGAAGCGAGCTACTGCTACATGATCTGTTTGATAGTTGGTTCGAAGGACCTTAATGGCCACTTCTTCATTATCCAAAATCAAATCATTTGCCAAATAAACATCAGCCATCCCCCCACGACCAATCGATTTGAGGATTCTATAACGCCCAGCAAATAATTTTCCTATCTGGATCATTAGGTTTCCTCTCTTTCAATCTTAACGAGAGCTACGGTGATATTATCTAGACCACCTGCTTCATTAGCCATTTCAATCAGTTTTTCTGTTTTTTCATCAAGGCTCAAATCCTCTTCCAATACTGACACAATTGTTTCATTTGGCAACATATTGGTTAGACCATCACTATTTATCAAGAGATAGTCATTTTCTTCAAGAATTTGAACACCTAAATCTGGTTCAACAGGAGCTGCTTGACCAATTGATTGGGTGATAATATTTTTTTGTGGGTGAACAGAAGCTTCTTCCTCAGTTAGCTGACCAGCTTTAACGAGTTCATTTACCAAAGAATGATCGCTTGTTAGCTGATTATACTCGCCATTACGAATCAAACCGATTCTTGAATCACCGACATGGGCAAACAAGGCGTTTTTATCAACGATAGCCACTGCCTCAATAGTTGTTCCCATCCCTTTATAATCTTCTGATTTACCTAGATCATGGATTTTTTTGTTTTCAATTTCAATAATGGAAATGAGCCAATCTTTTATCTGATTAAGTTCAGTAAAATCAGTATTAACCCACTCACGGCCTAAATCAGTGACAGTCATTTCACTGGCAATATTTCCAGCTCTATGACCTCCCATCCCATCTGCTAAAATAATGAGAGTAATCCCACTTTTATTATCAAATTTATTGATATAATCTTGATTATTTGAGCGCTTCTGCCCAATATCTGTTAACAATGAAATTTTCATATGATTCATACTTTTTCTGACTTTGTCAGTCTCCTTTCAAACTATGAAATACGTTTTATTTGCCCGATAAAGAAACCATCTGTATGGTATTGTTCCGGGGTGATACTTATAAAGCCATTTTTAGTAATATCCTTAAGAGGATGTGTTAATGCTACTTGTTTAAAATTAG
Organism: Streptococcus sp. CSL10205-OR2; assembly: GCF_025660655.1. Lineage (GTDB taxonomy): Bacteria > Bacillota > Bacilli > Lactobacillales > Streptococcaceae > Streptococcus. The sequence continues at coordinate 130,117 of NZ_JAOTIN010000003.1, read as the reverse complement.
GGTGTGTCTCTAAAAATTGAGAAATCACCTGATTATTTTCTTCTTCAAATAGTGTACAAGTACTATAGGTTATTATACCACCTTTTCGTAGTGTTTGACAAACACTAGCTAGGATTTGTAACTGAATCTTTTGTAAATCGACTAAATCTTGTTCTTTTTTTTGATATTTAATCTCTGGTTTACGACGAATAAGTCCTATCCCTGAACAGGGAGCATCAACTAAAATTTTGTCAAAGCTATCTTTTGGAAAATGTTTGTGCACAGTTGTTGCGTCTAATTGCTGAGTATTAATCTTGTCAGAGACGTTCATGCGATTTGCATTTTCTCTTACTAATTCCAGTTTATGTTCATAAATATCTAAAGCAGTAATCTGACCACTGGTTAAATAAGTAGCCATGTGAACTGTTTTTCCACCAGGAGCACTACAGGCGTCAAGAATAGTTTCATCACCTTTTATTTTTAGAGTAGGAGCAACAAGTTGACTAGATTCGTCTTGAATGGTTATTTCACCATTTCTAAAATAATCTGTTCTCGTTACATTTCCTGATGATTTCACTAAACCAACCGGCGATAAAAGTGATGAACTGGCTTCTAAAACGTCAGCTATTTCTGTTATTTTTTCTGGGTTTGTGACACGAAAACTGGTTTTATTGCGTACAAAAAGACTTTCAAAAATGGCTAGTGCTCTTTGTTCACCGTATTGGGCAATCATTTTTTTCACCAACCAAACAGGTACAGAATATTGGATGGAATAACGTTTATTGATACGTTTTATGGTTTTATAATCTGGTCTTTTTGTTCTTAAAAATTGACGAAGAACAGCATTAACCAACTTCTCTTTGCCTCTATTTTTACCTCTATCTTTAGCGATAACGACGGCATCATTGACTACGGCATGATCTGGTATTTTATCAAGATAGATGATTTGATAAAGACTCATCATCAAAAGATGATAGAGCCAAGGTTCTAATTTATCACGGTCTTCTATAAAATGAGAAAGATACCATTCTAAGGTGATTTTTCGAGAGACGGTTCCATAAACAATTTCGGTGATAAGCGCCTTATCTTTATCTCCTAATTGACTTTTCTCTAAGTTTTGATTTAGGAGAATATTAGAGTAAGCACCTTCTTCAAAGATAGCAGTTAACATTTCTAGTGCTTTACCTCTAGGCATTTTTTTCCATTTACTCACCAAAAACATCACCTACTTCAATCGTTCTTCCAACTCCATTTAGAAAATCACTAACAGACATTCTTGGTTTTCCTGCTAGTTGCACACTCTTTAATGAAATAGCCCCTTTACCGGCAGCAACAATCAGTTCTTTTTTTGTCTTCTTAATGATTGTTCCTGGATGACCCTCACCTGAAACTTCACTGGCTTCATAAATTTTAAAGCGTTTGTCATTTAAAAAGGTGTGGGCTACTGGCCACGGGTACATCCCTCTAATTTGATTAAAAATGGTTCTAGCAGGTTTCTGCCAGTTTATTTGTTCTTCTTCTGGAGTAATATTGGGTGAAAATGTCGCCTTATCTTCTTCTTGAGCGATTGGTTTTAATTCTCCCTTAATATAATCTGGTAAACTCTCTAACAACAAATCTCTACCGATAATGGCTAATTTGTCAAATAAGGTGCCAACATTATCCTCATCGGTAATAGCTAGTTTGGCTGTTGCAATCATCGCACCTGCATCCATTTGTTTGACCATTTCCATGATGGTCACTCCAGTTTCTTTTTCATCATTCATCAGAGCGTAATGAATCGGAGCCCCTCCTCGGTATTTAGGTAGAAGAGAAGCATGAACATTAATCGCAAAGTCTACTGATTTTAGGAGTTTCTCTGGTAAAAATTGACCAAAAGCAGCCGTAACAATCCCATCAGCTCCCAAGGTCATTAGTTGATCAAGTTCTTGGCTGTTGGATAGTCTTTCTGGCTGATAAACAGGAATGCTATGCAGTAAAGCAAGATTTTTTACTGGCGTCATTTTGATTTCTTTTTTGCGTCCAACGGCCCTATCAGGCTGAGTGACCACTGCAATAATATCATACTGTGGCTGGGTTAGTAGCCCTTCTAAAACAGTCGCTGAAAAATCAGGAGTCCCCATAAAAATTAGTTTTGTCATTATACTTCCCTTTCCTTGTTCCAACTATTATAGCATAAGTCTGACAAGCTATATAAAGTTTTGAGGTTCGTAATCAATGGCTAAACGCAAGTGTTTATTTTCTTTGTCTTGCGTCAATTCTAAAATATGATTCATTGCCTCTTCTAAATGATCTTCAAAACGATACTTGACTATTAACTGGTAGTGGTAATAATTATTGGTTCTTGCAACAGGTTTTGGTGTTGGACCAAGAATGGTCACTTGATCGCTGAGTTGATTTTTCAAGATATCCAAGACCTGATATGATTTTTTAATGGCTTCTTCTTCACTACGATGTGACAAGGTTAAACCAATCGTAAAATAATAAGGCGGGTAACCGAGTTGGTGTCTTAGTGTCATTTCATAGCGATAAAAACTTTCATAATCTTGTTGTTGAGCTAATTGAATAGCATAATGATTAGGATTGTAGGTTTGGATAATCACTTCCCCATTTTTATCAGAACGACCTGCTCGACCAGCAACTTGGGTTAAGAGCTGAAATGTTTTTTCAGAAGCACGAAAATCTGGGAGATTAAGTGAGGTATCAGCATTTAAAACACCAACAAGAGTGACGTTAGGAAAATCAAGCCCTTTAGCAATCATTTGAGTTCCTAAGAGAATATCGGCTTCTTGTTTTTCAAATTGAGACAAGAGAGACTCATGTGCTCCTTTTTTTCTTGTTGTATCGACATCCATTCTTAAAATTTTAGCAGTTGGAAAGGCTTGTTGTAATTCATCATAAGCTTTTTGAGTTCCTGTTCCATAATATCTAATACTTGAACTACCACAGTTTGGACAGGTTCTTGGAATCGCCTTTGAAAAACCACAGTAGTGGCAATTCATTGTTTTTGTCGACATGTGAAGCGTTAATGAAATGTCGCAATTTGGACATTCATCAACATAAGCACACTCCCGACACATGATAAAACTAGAATACCCTCGTCTATTTAGCATTAAAATACTTTGCTCTTTTTTATTGAGACGATCAGCTATCTTCTCAAGTAATAGCGGAGTATAGTTACTCAATTCTTGTTGACCAACATAATCCCTAAAGTCAACCACTGTCACTTTAGGAATGGTCGCATTTGGCGTTGCTCTTTTTGTCAACTGAAGAAAATGATAAACCTCTTTACTAGCACGTGCACGACTTTCTATACTTGGTGTTGCACTTCCCATTACCAAAACTGCTTGGTGATATTTGGCTCTTATGAGAGCAACATCACGCGCGTGATATCTTGGGTTAGAATCTTGTTTATAGGAAGATTCATGCTCCTCATCAATAATAATGGCTCCAATATTATCTAGTGGAGCAAAAATGGCTGACCTAGCACCAACGACGACCTTGGCTTCTTTGTTTTTAATCTTTCGCCATTCATCAAATTTTTCACCTTCAGACAAGCCAGAGTGCATAATCGCCACTTGATGACCAAAACGTGAAATAAAGCGACTAGTCATTTGTGGCGTTAAAGAGATTTCAGGGACTAAAACAATAGCTGTTTTTCCCATTTTTAAAACCTGATCAATCACATGAAGATAGACTTCTGTTTTTCCACTACCTGTAATACCCTCTAAAAGATAAGGTTTATTAGGTTTTCCAACATGAGCAACAATCTCATCAACAATCTCTTTTTGTTGCTTATTGAGTTGTAAAAAATCTGTTTTAGAAATGGCATCAAAGTAATTTTGATTACGATTAATTTCAATTTCAGAAATTGTGATAAGCTGATGATCAATAAAATAGTTGACAACATTTCTTGAAAATTGTTGATAAAGGTCTGATAATTTCCCTTTTTCTTTTTGGGTCAGTAGATATTCTTTCAAGGCAAGACGTTTCTTTGCACGATTAGAAATCTCTACTTGTGATAGTGCTTTTGAAATGTCATAATACTTTTCAACTTTTATCGTTTTTTTATCTTTGGCTTCATAGGTTACTGAAATTTGCCCTGAAGCAATTAGCTTAAGACTTATTTTTTGTACTTCTTCTGAAAGAGATGAAAACAAAACATCTTCTTTCTCTTTGAAAATGAGTTTGGCATCTTCTTGGCTAAGACTCTCTCTAGGTGTCAACCGTTTATCATAATTAGAATTAAGGAGGTTAGGAATCATTGCTTTTAGGATTGATACTTTATAAGAAAAGACAGTTTTTCTCATTTCAGTTGCCAAAAACAGTTGTTCTTTATTAAGAACTGGCACAAAATCTAACACACTAACAACTTCTTTTAACTCGTCAGACTCAGAAAGAGTAATATCAAGGACAAAGCCTTGTAGTAATCGATTTGCTCGACCAAAAGGGACATGAACTCTTGAACCAACGGCAACAAGGTCAAGCAAGTGATCTGGAATACTGTATGAAAAAGGTTTATCTGTTTGCATTGAAGGAATATCAACAATGACTTGAGCTGTTTTTTTCATTAGCTACCTCCATACGAAAAATCTAAGATTGATAGCAATCTTAGATTTTTTCACCTTCTTCTTCTTTTTCTTTTGCAATTTGTTCTTTTATCTTACGTTCTTCAGCTTCTTTAGCAAGTCGTTCTGCTTCAATCTTAGCTCGTACTGCTGCACGTTTTGCAACAGGATCTGGATGGATAACAACATTTCCAGACTCAATTTCTTCTAAAGCACGCAAGGTTGACTTCACTGATTTAAAGTCTTGTGTTGGGGTTGCTCCCATCTCTAACTCATGAGCTCTTTTAGCTTGAAGCACACAAAGTGAATATTTAGATGGTACTTTATCTAATAAAGTATCAATGGAAGGTTTTAACATCATAAGTTTGATCTCTTTTCTATATTATCTAACAGGTAATTCTTTGGGAATCATGGCATTGTAATGACCAATCACTCGCTCAACTCTAAAATGTTCAACTTCAATAATTCGTTTTACACGTTCAGCTGCTAAAGCTACTTCGTCATTAACAACGGCATAGTCGTACTCACGCATAAGAGCAATCTCTTCTTTGGCACGCTCAATTCTTTTAGCAATCATTTCTTGACTATCTGTACCACGGCCGATTAAACGTCCTTCTAACTCTTCTAAGTCAGGTGGTGTCAAGAAGATAAAAACACCATCTGGTACTTTCTTTTTAACTTGAAGGGCACCTTGAACTTCAATTTCAAGAAAGACATCAATGCCTTTATCAAGCGTTTCATTAACATAAGTGAGCGGGGTTCCATAGTAATTGCCAACGTATTCTGCATACTCTAGCATCAACCCTTTTTTAATAAGGTCCTCAAACTCTTCACGCGTCCTAAAGAAATAATCCACACCATCTACTTCACCAGGTCGTTGTGGTCTGGTTGTCATTGAAACGGAATATTCAAATTTGTGATTGGGTGTCGAAAAAATTTCTTGTCTAACTGTGCCTTTTCCAACACCTGATGGTCCAGAAAAGATGATTAATAAACCACGTTCAGACATTCTATTCTCCTTATCATTTTGTTCTCTTTAGTCTATCAAAAATCGATTGTTTTTTCAAGTTTATTTCACAAGGACTAGCTGGCAACGTCTACTCTATCACTTATTTATCTTTTTATTTTAAACACTTCTTTACAATTCAAACATTAGAACAATAACGCCATTTTTACCTTAGCGTTTGTTAAATTGTTTCATCTGACGTTTAATGTCTCTTTCTTGCTCACGACGCTTGATAGATTCACGTTTATCATAGTCATGCTTACCTTTTGCTAGACCAATCAAAACCTTGGCAAAACCATTTTTAAGGTAGACTTTCAAAGGAACCAAGGTCATCCCAGTCCCTTTTAATTCTTTTTCAATTTTTTCAATTTCTCGACGTTTTAGCAGTAATTTACGGGTTCTATAGGGGTCTTGGTTCCAGATGTTCCCTTGTTCATATGGGGTGATATGTACATTATTTAGCCAAACTTCACCATTTTTAATTTGGGCAAAACCATCTTTTAAGGTGATTCTAGCAGCTCTGACACTTTTAATTTCTGTTCCTGTTAGAACAATTCCTGTTTCGTAGGTGTCAATAATATGGTAATCGTGTCTCGCTTTCTTATTTTGAGCGACGAGTTTTCCCTCTTCTTTTACCATGGCCTCCTCCTTTTTTAATCACTTCCTTATATTTTATTTTCTCGCCTTTTTTCTTGGGAATGGCTTTAGCGATTTTTTTATCAAGTGATTGTTTATTAGCTTTTTTCTCACCGTGTTTGGTTAAAGGTTTCTTTTCTTTTGTTTTTGAACGACGACGATGATTTTTTTCTACTTTCATGCGTTTTTCAACAACATCAAAATCACTAGGAAGATACTCAAAATCAATATCGCCTGTTTCTTTATCGGCATTAACCAGTTTGACTCTAATGGGCTGTCCAACCCTAAAAACCTTGCCTGATTTTTCTCCTAGCAATAACATGCCACGTTCATTGTAATGATAGTACTCAGGGAGATTAGTGACATGGATTAAGCCTTCAATAGTATTTGGTAATTCAACAAACATCCCAAACTTAACAATACTACCGATAATACCATCAAATTCTTCACCAACATAGGCAGACATGTATTCTGCTTTTTTCATTGACTCAACTGTTCTTTCAGCATCAACGGCACGTCTTTCTAATTGTGATGATTGGCTAGCAATCTCTGGAATCAGATGGCTAAAGTGTTCTGTTTTTTCATGTGAAACTGTTTCATATTCTCTAATCAAACGGTGAACCAGTAAATCTGGGTAACGTCTGATGGGACTTGTGAAATGCGTATAATACTCTGCAGCCAAGCCATAATGTCCATGATTATGCTCAGAATATCTGGCTTGTTGCATGGAACGTAGTAGCATCATAGAAAGCACTTCACTACCTGGTTGCCCTTTAATATTTTTCATGAATTCCTGAAGGGCAGTTTGTGTGATTTTATTGGCTGTTCCTTGAATTTTCACACCAAAAACACTAGCATAGTCAATAAATTTTTGTACTTTTTCTGCTTTTGGTTCTTCGTGAATACGATAGATAAATGGTAATTCTAATTTGGCAAAATGTTCAGCAACACATTCATTGGCAGCCAACATAAAGGATTCAATCATCCTCTCAGATAGACCTCTTTCACGCACAGCAATATCAATCGGAAAACCTTTGTCATTCACGATAATCTTGGCTTCTGTTGTGTCAAAGTTAAGACTTCCTCTTTTTTCACGCATTTTTTCAAGACGATCATGAAGAATAACCATCTGTTCAACACTGTCTTTAATAGTTGAGTAGGTCTGTAACAATTCTTCGTCACCAGCAATCATCTGGTTAACATCACTATAAGTCATCCTAAAAGTAGTGTTAATCACTGATGGTGCCATTTGATAGTGGACAACTTTCCCTTTTGGATTAATTTCCATGATGGCTGAAAGTGTTAGGCGATCAACGTTTGGATTAAGAGAACAAATACCATTTGACAAACGTTCTGGTAGCATAGGGACCACACGGTCTGTCACATAAACACTGGTTCCTCTTGATAAGGCTTCCTTGTCAAGTGGTGAATTTTCTGTGACATAATAAGAAACATCTGCGATATGTACTCCCAACTCGAAATTGCCGTTATCAAGTGCTTTGATATGAATGGCATCATCCAAGTCTTTGGCATCTGCACCATCAATAGTAAAGGTAATCTCATCTCTTAAATCAATGCGACCAAGATAATCTTTTTTGTCGGGTTTTTCTGAAATACTATTTGCTTGATTAATGACCTCTTCTGGAAATTGTGAGACGATGTCCATCGACTCTAACACTTCCAAGACATCAATACCTACCTCACCCTTGTGACCAATAATATCTGTAATGTCAGCTATAAAATAATCAGCTTCTTTAGTCGGATAACTGCTAATAGCTACTTTTAAAACTTCTGTCCCATCTAAAACAAGCGGTGTTTTTTTGAGATAGATTTTTTGACTAATCTTTTGATTTTTACTCTTAATATAACCGATAAAACCATTTTTTTCTGTGCTTGGGACAAAGGAGCCGACAACTGTTTTGATACTTCTTTCAACAATTTCAACAATCTCGGCTTCTGCTGAAGAATCACTCAAGCGATTTGCCACTTTTTTGATACTGACTTTCACCCTATCACCATCTATGGCATTCGCGGTATCTTGTCTACTGACGAATAAATCAGCTTCTTCACCATCAATTGAGATAAAGCCAAAACCAGCTCGGTTAGCTCTAAAAATCCCTTCTATTAAGACTGCTTCTTTCTTTTTTTTCGCCTCTTTTAAAGAGATATCTCCTTGGTCATTAAACCATAGAACTCCCTTGTTATCTAATTGGGCAATTATCTTAATAAGATCACGAAAACCAGTTGACGTGTCAACATCTAAGGCCTTAGCGATAGTGTCAACACTAGATGGTCCGTGTTCTTTTAAGTAGTTCAATAATAAATCTTTCATTTGTTCCTTTCATTAAAAAAATGAGCTAGACAATGTCAAGCTCACCTTTTATTTACTTGATAAAATAGCTAAAGCAAGTGCAACTAAGAGCCAGACAAAAACTAAAATTCCGGTAAAGCGTTGCATGAATGCTTCAAAACCACGCGCCTTTGTTCTTTCAAACAGGGCTTGTGAAGCACTATTGTCAAATACGTTGCTACTTGGATTTTTTTGTGGTTGCATAAAAATAGCAACAATAATAATACCAGATAATATCAATAATATATTTAGTAAAATGCTATACATGAGTCATCTCCTCTACTGTCATCTTGGTCATTCTATCATAATTTTTATTAAGATTCAAGATGTAAGGTCACTTTTCTTTCTTTTGGGCAATACTTTAAAACCTTTATTTTTTCGGGATGATTGGTTTTATTTTTGCTGGTGATGTAATTTTTACTACCACATTCTGTACAAGTTAAATTAATTTTAATGCGCACACCATCACCTACCCTTCTTTCAATATTCCAGTTATAACAATCATAAGATTTCTTTTAATGTTTATCATGATGATGACTTCATCTAAAATACTAGAGATATTATATCACACAAACCATCACTTTAGGAAATAAACTTGACAAGTCACATCAAAAGAACTAAATCATCTAATATTTTTTTAAGGATTGTTTCTTACCCATTTTTAATCTTCAAAAGCAATATTTAAAAAGAATTGTCAATTAGTTTTGCTATATGGGTGGACAAAGGAGTGAAATGATGTTATACTGACTCTAGTAGATTGATTAAGAGTAACATTTGTGTTTTATCATATTTTGTCTCAAAGATTTACCAATATTAAAGAGAGGAAGTATGTATACTATGACACAAGGTACAGTAAAATGGTTTAATGCTGAAAAAGGTTTCGGTTTTATCAGCACTGAAGAACATGGCGACGTTTTCGCACATTTCTCAGCAATCCAATCTGATGGTTTCAAAACATTAGATGAAGGCCAAAAAGTGACATTTGATATTGAAGAAGGCGCTCGCGGACTTCAAGCAGCAAATATTACAGCAAACTAAAACAAAGCCACTAATTAGTGGCTTTTTTGATTGCCCCAAAGAAAAGGAATTTCTTTTTCTTTAGGATTTTAGTTTTAAACAGAAGATTCTTTTAAAAGTGCTAATACTTTTTGTTTTGTGACTTCTTTTGAGCCGTTGTTATCAATGATAACATCTGCTTTTTTCTTTTTTGTTTCGAGACTTTCTTGAGAGGTTATTCTTTTCATTGCCTCTTCTTCACTATAATGGTTTCGTGCCATAAGACGTTTTAATTGTGTTTGTTCATCTACATAAACAAGCCAAACCTCATCAACAGAAGTTTCATAATGCCTTTCAAACAAGAGGGGGATATCCATGAAAAATATATCATGGGTTTGACTGGCACGTTCTCTTTCAAAAGCTAGAGCTTCTCTGATAATATCATCTTGGAGCTGCGAAACTTTTTGTTGCACTTCGCGGTTAGAAAAAAAGAGAGCCGATAATTTAGGACGATTGAGTTCCCCATCAGTTTGAAGAATGTCATCGCCAAAAAAATCTACCAAAACACGATAGAGTTTACCTCTTTTTTTTTGGAGGTTGTGGACCACTTCATCAGCATCAATCACTAGAAAACCTTGCTCTTTAATCAACTGACTAACAAATGATTTCCCTGAGGCAATCCCGCCTGTTAAACCAATAATTTTTGCTTTCATTTCACTTGACAAGACGGACAAAAGTGTGTCCCTCTTCCTCCTAACTTTATTTTTTCAATTGGTGTTTGACAATTAAAACAAGGCAGGCCTTGTCTACCGTATACTTTTAAGAAATCCTGCATTTCGCCCGCTTCCCCTAAGGTGTTTTGATAGGTTCTAATCGTTGAGCCTCGTTTTAATACTGCAAAAGCCAGCAACTCAATAATCGCTTGATGTAAGTGTGTGACTTGTTTTGATGAGAGGTGGGAACTTACTGTTTCAGGATGAATTTTACTAGCAAATAAAACCTCATCAACATAGATATTACCTAATCCTGCTACAAGAGTTTGATCTAAAAGATGAGACTTGATAGGACGACTAGACTTTGATAGGGCTTTTTTAAAGGGAGCTAACTTAAAATCATTTTCTATAGGCTCTGGGCCTATTTTTTTTGATTTAAAATAGTTATCCAATTCTGCTTTAGAAAAAAGTTCCATGGTGCCAAATTTGCGAACATCTTGATAAACCAAGGTAGAGCCATCAGATAATTCAAAGAAGGCATGAAAATGCTTGTTTTCAGGCACATCATTAGCAAAACTAAAATATTTCCCTTCCATGCGCAGATGAGAAATAATAACATTGTCCGTCAGCTCAATCAAAAGGTATTTCCCTCTTCTTTTGACAGCAGTAATCACTTTATCAGTAATTTCCTGCATAAATTGTTTTTTATCTGTTTTAATCATTTGAGGATAGGAAAAGAAGACCTTTTTGATCTTCTTTCCTACAAGTAATGTTTCTAAACCACGTCGAACAGTTTCAACTTCTGGTAATTCAGGCATGTTAACTCCTTAGTATTCTTTTTTATTATAACCAAAATCAGCTAAATCAAGTTTTTTATCACGCCAGTTTTTCTTAACTTTAACCCAGGTTTCTAAAAAGACCTTGTCTCCAAGCATTAATTCGATATCTCTGCGAGCAAGACTGCCAATTTTTTTCAGCATACCACCTTTTTTCCCGATGATAATCCCTTTTTGGCTATCTCTTTCGACCATGATTGTCGCTCTAATATGGATTTTATCAGTTTCTTCATCACGTTTCATCGATTCAACAACAACGGCAACTGAGTGAGGTACTTCTTGCATGGTTAAATGAAGAACCTTCTCACGAATCATCTCAGACACTAAAAAACGTTCCGGATGATCGGTAATCATATCTTCTGGGAAATACTGAAAACCCTCTTCAAGATTATCAACTAAGATACTCATCAAGCGCTCAACATTGTTTCCTTGAGTGGCTGATATTGGGACAATTTCTTTAAAAGCCATCTGACTTCTAAAATCATCAATTTGTTCTAGTAATTGATCAGGATGCACCTTATCAATTTTATTAATGACTAAAATAACGGGAATATTGGCGGCTTTTAAGCGTTCAATAATCATGTCATCACCTTTACCACGCTTTTCATCAGCAGGTACCATAAAAATGACGGTTTCTACTTCCCGTAGAGTACTATAAGCTGATTCCACCATGAAATCACCCAGAGCCGTCTTTGGTTTATGAATACCAGGAGTATCGATAAATACAATCTGTTCTGTTTTAGTGGTATAAATCCCCATGATTTTATTACGGGTGGTTTGTGCTTTATCGCTCATGATGGCAATTTTTTGACCCATCACATAGTTTAAAAAGGTTGACTTCCCAACATTTGGGCGTCCTAAAATGGCTACAAAGCCTGATTTAAATGTCATTCATTTCTCCAATACTTAATCAAAAATAAGGTTCCAAATTTTTGGAACAAAGATAACGAGACCGGTGATAACAGCATAAATAGAGACTAGTAAAACTGCTCCTGCTGCCATATCTTTTGCATTTTTAGCTAGCATTGAAAAGTGATAGTCACTAGCTAAATCAACCACATTTTCAATGGCTGAATTTAATACCTCAAAAGAAATCACTAAAAAGATGCTCAACAGTAGCAATAACCATTCCATTGCTGATAGATGGAAAAAAAGACCGGCAAGGGAAACCAAAATAGCAGATAAAAGATGCTTTTTCATGTTTCTTTCTTCTTTAAATGCCGTAAATATGCCCGTCAAAGCAAATTCTAGACTTGCTATCAGGGTCTGATTTTTCCACTTTTTCTTTGTTTTCTTATCTGGTGAGGCCATAAGCAGTCAGTATCTCCTCTTGTAACGTAAACATCTCTTTTTCTTCTTCTGGGGTGTAGTGGTCATAGCCGTTAATGTGTAAAAAACCATGGACGACTAAAAAGCCCATTTCTCGCTCAAAACTATGACCATAGTCATCTGCTTGTTCTTTAGCCTTATCTATCGAGATAAACAATTCACCAATGTAGGCATTCATCTCAAGAAGCATCTCAGATAACTCGGGATTTTCTGCTAAATCATCCTCTGAAAACATGATGTCATTATCTGGTTTGTACTCTAAACTAATCACATCAGTAGGTCTATCGGTATCACGATAGTAACGATTTAGCTCGTGGCTACGCTCATTAGTCACAAACGTCACAGCCATTTCCTTATCTGTTTTATTGATTTTCTCGGCTGCTAAATTAAGCAAATCAAGTGTTTGCTTCTTAATCACATCAGAGACTGAATTTGTCTCATCAACCATCTCTATATACATATCTATCTTCTTTCACTTTATGATAATTTCATTATACCATAGACTATGCATTATTGCTTCAAACATCTAAAAAAGCAGCACTTGCTGCTTTTATTTTTCTAAAAACTGTTTTAGTTTGTTTCCTTAGGTTCATAAGCATTGATAATTTCAGCCACAACGGGATGTCTAACCACATCTTTAGCAGAGAGGTGAACAAAATCAATGGCTTTGATGGTTCTTAATTTTTCTCTAGCATCAATGAGACCCGACGTCACATTTTTTGGCAAATCAATCTGACTAATATCGCCATTAACAATCATCTTGGAATTAAAACCTAGACGGGTTAAAAACATCTTCATTTGCATGATTGTAGTGTTTTGCGCCTCATCAAGAATGACAAAGGCATCATCTAACGTCCGTCCACGCATATAAGCTAGAGGGGCGATTTCAATAATTTCACGCTCCATCAAACGGTTAGTATGTTCTTTTCCTAAAATCTGGTAGAGTGCATCATAAACAGGACGAAGATAAGGATCAACCTTTTCTTTTAAGTCACCAGGTAAGAAACCTAGGCTTTCACCGGCTTCAACAGCAGGACGTGTCAGGATAATACGTTTGATTTGACCACGCTTTAATGCGGTGACTGCTAGAGTAACAGCTAGAAATGTTTTTCCTGTCCCTGCTGGACCAATACCAAAAACAACATCATGAGACTTGATGGCGTCAACATATTCTTTTTGACCTAATGTTTTAACGCGAATGGGCTTACCGGAATTGTCTTTAATGATTTCTTCTTCATACAAAGCGACAAATTTATTAATCTCATTATTTTTAGCCATTGATAGAGCCGTGACCACATCTGGTGTGTTGATTAGCATGCCACGCCCGACAAGAATTAACAGAGCTTCAATCGTTAGACGAGCCAACTCTACCTTTTCTTTGTCGCCAATTATTTGAATATTTTCAATGCGAGCATGGATAGTCACTCCCAATTCTTTTTCGATGAGTTTCAAGTGACGTTCATTACTCCCAAACAGGCTAAATAAATCATCTGGATGGTTTAAAATAATATCAATAGAATAATCTTGCAAAAAGTGTCTCCTTTAGTTTAAACTCTTTTCTTTCATTATATAATAAACGCAGTAAAATACCTAATAAATGCCACAACTAAGTTGATGCCACCTCAGTAAAAAGATATTTTCATTTTTAATGGTTAAGGTACTCTTCCCAAATCAAATCAAATTCATTTAAAGGAAAGCTAAAGCTAGCTTCTTCTTCCAAAAACCGACTAATGCGATCAAAATCACTGGTTTGCTTGGGAAAATCAGACTCTTCAAAAACATGATCGGCTAAAATGGCCAAAGGGGCATTACTTTTAGGATTTCTTTGCGACATTAGCCAAGTATAAAAACTTTTTCTCATTTGCTATCTCTTTCTGGAAAATACACTGAGTATTTCACTCATGGTATCTCTTAACGTTTATCGTTGTTTAAGGTTATCAGGATTGGGGAGAAATTAAGGTGACGCCTGTTGTGTCTTGTTTAATCTTTTTAGCTTTCATCAAGCCACCAAGAGCTTTTTTAAATTGACCTTTTGAAATACCAAAGGTGGTTTTAATGTCTTCTGGTGATGATTTATCATTTAGGGTCATAAACCCACCATTACTTTCCAGATAAGTTAGAATCATCTGGGCATCATTTTCAAGCATTTCAAAGGAGCGAGGTTTTAAAGAGAGGTTCAATGTTTGGTCTATTTCACGATAACCAATAACGCGAACACTTAATTCTTGACCTAGTCTTGGCTCAGTATACCTTTCACTAGGATGAATAAAACCAAGTATGTTATTATCAGGTAAGTAGACAAAAGTTCCAGATAACTTCAAACGATAAACAATGGCTCTTAATTGCTGATTGTGCATGTTGTCGTAGGCACGACCGGCTAGCTTTTGAAAAACTTCTGGTTGTGCAGGTTGCGCCCAAAGACGTCCTTTGGCATCAACGTCTAAAGAAACTAGTAATTGATCGCCTTTTTGTGGCCATAGTTGCTTTAATTCGGGTAAAATATCAAGAGAGACAACAACTTCTTTATCTGGTAAACCTGTATCAACAAAAACACCCAAATCTTTTCGAACAGCTGTCACAATTCCCCAACCATAGTTGTCTTTTGTTGCTTCAATCATTTTTGTTGTTAGGCGCATTTTTTGATGCTTGTCGGTATAAGTAAAACCAGAAACCATCTCACCCAACTGGTGTTCACCTTCTGATTTAGAAAGAGCAAAAGTAACCCCTTCTTTTTGGACAAAATAAAACTGTTCATTTTCATCCGTCACAAGACCTGTTAGTCTAGTAGCAAGTAATTCATTCATGTTTTTACCTCGTGTTTATCTTTAAACACATTTCTTTTTATTAGGGATGACTTAACGATAGGAAAAAGGGATCTGCTTGCAAATCCCTTTTACTTAGACTTCAAGCAACTCTTTTTCTTTTTCTGCTGTCATCTGATCGATATGTTTAATGGCATCGTCTGTTGCTTTTTGAATATCTTTTTCTAGCGTTTTTAAATCATCTTCTGTGATTTCTTTATTTTTTTCTTGTTTTTTAGCTTCATCCATAGCATCACGGCGAATGTTTCTGATTGCTATTTTGGCATTTTCACCAACTTTTTTCACTTCTTTGGCTAACTCTTTACGTTTATCTTCTGTTAAAGCAGGGATAACAAGACGGACAACACTACCATCTGATTGAGGTGTAATCCCAATATCACTTGCATTGATACTACGTTCAATTTCTTTTAAAATTGATTTGTCAAAAGGTGTGATGAGTAGCACACGTGCTTCAGGAACAGTAATAGAAGCCATTTGATTTAGGGGTGTCATGGCACCATAGTATTCTACTTGAATACGATCTAAAAGACTAGCATTGGCACGTCCAGCACGAATAGTCGCATACTCACGGCCTAGTGCTTGAAATGATTGTTCAAATCTCTCATTAGCTTTGGTAATAATAGCGTTTGTCATTATCTCTCTCCTTAAAATAAAATTGATTATTGTTGATGTTTATTAGATACGGTTGTTCCGATAGGCTCACCATAGACAACTCGTTTGATATTTCCTGGTTGATTAAGATTGAAGACAACCAAATCGATATCATTGTCCATGGATAATGAACTAGCGGTTGAATCCATAATCTTCAAGCCTTGTTTTAAGACTTCAATGTGGGTTAATTCGTCAAATTTGATGGCATCGGCATTTTTCCTAGGGTCATCATTGTAGACACCGTCAACCCCATTTTTTGCCATTAAAATAGCATCAGCCTCAATCTCTACAGCTCTTAGAGCAGCTGTTGTATCCGTTGAGAAATAAGGAGACCCTGTCCCTGCTGCAAAAATAACAATGCGATTTTTTTCTAAGTGTCTAAGCGCACGTCCTCTAATGTAAGGTTCAGCAAGTTGTTGCATATTGATGGCTGTTTGCACACGAGTTTCCACACCATATTGTTTCAAACTATCTGCCATGACTAAGGCGTTCATCACTGTACCAAGCATTCCAGTATAGTCTGCTGACACACGATCCATTCCCGCTTTTGCGGCAGGTTCACCACGCCAGAGATTGCCTCCTCCAATAACCAGTGCAATATCAATACCTTCTGCATGAACTTCTTGAATTTCTTTAGCCATTTTTTGAACCGTTGGTAAATCGATACCGACGCCTCTCTCACCAGCTAAAGCTTCTCCAGATAGTTTTATCAATACACGTTTATATTTAGGTTTTACCATATGACTACTCCTTACTTTATCTGTACTATTTTATCATATTTTATTTTTTTTAGATAGTTAAATCTATAGAGAAGATTGAAAAACTAAAATTGACAGTTTAAGCTATTACCTGTCTGATAATATTCATAAAAAAACACTTGCCAAAAGCAAGTGTTTTTAAGATTAAAGTGAACTTGTATCAACTTTGATACCAACACCTTGAGTTGTTGTGATTGAAAGATTTGCAATATAAGTTCCTTTAGAAGTTGCTGGTTTAGCTTTAAGAATTGTGTCGTGGAAAGCTTTAAAGTTTTCAACTAATTTTTCTGAATCAAATGACACTTTACCGATAAGTGCTTGAACGTTACCTGCTTTATCAGCACGGTAAGTGATTTTTCCACCTTTAGACTCTTCAACAGCTTTAGCAACATCCATTGTTACAGTACCTGTTTTAGGGTTTGGCATAAGGTTACGAGGTCCAAGAACACGTCCTAGACGTCCAACAACTGCCATCATGTCTGGTGTTGCAATAACAACATCAAACTCTAACCAACCACCTTGGATTTTTGCCACAAGGTCGTCTTCACCGACAAAATCTGCACCAGCAGCTTTTGCTTCTTCAGCTTTTGGTCCACGCGCAAAAACAAGCACGCGAGATGTTTTACCAGTTCCGTTAGGTAAAACCATAGCCCCACGGATTTGTTGGTCAGCTTTTTTAACATCAATGTTAAGGTTATAAGCCACTTCAACTGAAGCGTCAAATTTTGCGAAGTTAGTTTCTTTTGCAAGTGCTACAGCTTCTTCAACGCTGTAGGCTTTTGTGCTGTCAATTTTTTCAAGAGCAGCACGTAATTGTTTGCTTTTTTTAGCCATTTTAAAATTCTCCTTGTAATGTGGTATTATCGATTTAAAATCTCCCACGTCACTCATCCAATTATGATGAAGTCTTGCGGGTAATGGGGTTACGATTAATCAGTAACGTTGAATCCCATAGAACGAGCAGTACCTTCAATCATACGCATTGCAGACTCAATGTTTGCAGCGTTCAAATCTGGCATTTTAGTTTCAGCAATTTCTTGTACTTGTGCACGAGTAACTGTTGCCACTTTTGTTTTGTTAGGTGTTCCAGAACCTTTTTCAACACCTGCAGCTTTTTTCAAAAGAACAGCAGCTGGTGGTGTTTTGGTAATGAAATCAAATGATTTATCCTCATATACTGAGATAACAACTGGTATAATCATACCAGCTTGATCAGCTGTACGAGCGTTAAACTCTTTTGTGAATCCCATAATGTTAATTCCTGCTTGACCAAGTGCTGGTCCAACTGGTGGCGCTGGTGTAGCTTTACCAGCAGGAATTTGAAGTTTGACAATTTTTTCGACTTTTTTCGCCATTTTAAAATCCTCCTGTTGTGGTTCTTTCGGTAATTAAGATTTTTACCTCCCACAGTTATGCTAATATAGCATACCTTACTATTATACCTTAAAATCAGTAAATTGCAAGCTATTTTTCTTATTTTTTTATCATTAAAATCAGAAAGATATAGACTAAGTTAAATTGATTCTTGCTCTGTTCTTTTTCATATGATTATTTTAGGATTGGTCATTTACAATTAGAACAATTAACGTTAAAATAGAACCATGATGATGTACAAAATGATGGCAATTTTATTTGTTTTTATAACTCCCCTATTTTCATTTATTATGGTGAAATTATTAGGACTTAGTAAATATAAGATTAACTTAGCAGACCTATCACTTCCGCTTTTTGTCGGCGAAATTTATCTGGTGTCTAAGAATTTTTTTACACATAGTTTTATTTTTTACTATCTGATTGTGATGTCACTCCTTGCTATCGGATTAACGATTTGGTTACTACGTTCTAAAAAAGAATTCCATTACCGTCGTTTCTTTAAATTCTTTTGGCGAGCAGGGTTTATTTTAACCTTTTTATTCTATATTGCCACTGTTGTCGCTATTTTTCTATAAGACAGATCGTTTAAAAGCGCCTATCTCTAGTTTATCAGAGATGAGACGCTTTTTTGTTGTTCTATAATAGAAAAATTTTTTAGCTTCTATGATTTTCCCCAAGAACGATATAGTTCTTCAATGATTTTAATGCCAGATAAGGTCAAATCCTTAGTCATGATTGGGCTTGTTTTTTGATTTTCTAAAATCATCTGACTGACATGGTAGGCTTCTGCTTCAAAATCACTTTGCATGGGAGCCTCGATGATGTCGTGACTGCCGTCTTCTCCAATCAACCTAGCGTGTGTTGCCTTCCAAAAATGTGGAATTTCAAGACGCCCCTTGGTACCTACAATCACCATCTCATGTGGTAATTTAACATATGTGGTGAGATAGACATTCACCAAAATATCATTAGATAATTTTAGCAGGATTTTTGATTGACTATCACTTTGACCATCAGGAAAAGTAGCTACACCACTGTATGAAGTAATGGTCGCATCAAAAATATATTGTAAGTAAGATAAGGCATAGGGTGCCATAAAATGCACTGTCCCACCTCCAAGAGCTAAATCTCTAAACCAAGTGACATGGTCAATATTATCATAGGCTGTGGTTGACGACACTGAAACAATTTGACCCAATTTCCCAGAAGCAACCACTTCCTTAATGGCTTGTGTCATAGGGATAAACACTGATTTTTGGGCCTCCATCAAGAAAAGGTTGTTGGATTGCGCTAAATCAAACAATTCAACGGCTTGAGCATAAGTCAGTGTGAAGGGTTTTTCAACGAGCACATGCTTACCTGAAAGGAGCGCTTTTTTAGCTGTGAGATAGTGGGCTTGATTGACATTCGCAACATAAATGACATCAATATCAGGGTCTTTTAACATCTCATCAAGACTTCCATAAGCTTTAGAAATATCATGTTTACTAGCAAAAGCCTGGGCTGACTCTAGCGAGCGACTAGACACTGCCACCACCTCGCCATTACCAGCAAGACGGACTCCCTCAATAAAACGAGGCGCCACCTGAGCAGTTGATACGACACCATACTTTACCTTAGCCATAGCAATCTCCTTTGTCTTTGATAAAACTATTATAACATGTCAAAGAGAAATGTGATTTTTTGAGGCTTGTTAAGCTTTGGAAAGATAAATAAATGGCATCAGAAAACCCCTATCATTTAGAATGAAAGGGATTAATTTTTGAGATTATATTTTGTCAACAAGGTGATATTCAACGATAGATTTCGTTTCTTTAGTCTGTTTTTTAAATTTTAAATGATGAGTCGGGTCATCAATTAAGAGTATTTTGGGTGATTCATCTAGATTGGTTACTAAGGAAATAACATAATTTTTTCTATATTGTTTTGCTTTTTCAAATTCTTTTTCTGTCATTCTAAAAGTACCATGCTTTGCTCTAATACCTTTTACCTCAGACAAATAATGATTATCACCAACACTAATTTGAAAATCATAACCATCACCATATAACCTAGCATCTTCTAAGATGCCTTTTCTGAAAAGACTTTGCTCTTGATAATGACTCATGAAATAAAGTTCTGCTTCAAGCCCTGTTTCTTGCAACCTTTTAAAGCGTGATGAGATGATAGGTTTTTCAATAACAGCCAAGTTAGTGATTTGATAATTTTCTTTGAGATAAATTTTTACAATATCAGCAAATTCTTTAGCATTTGCTTGACCAAATAGACTATCAATTAAATCTTTTCGATGGCGGTAAATATCTGCTTTTTGCCACCAACCACGTCTACCATTATCAAAGTATGGGTCAAATAAATCCATGCGATTCTTGATAACGCCACTTGTCGCTACTAATTTTAAATCAACAAAATAGCGATAAAAAGCAGTCTTTGTGCTAAAACCAAACTCTCGAACAAATGTCATATTAAACTTAGCCAAACCATAACCAATCAAGTTCAGTACTTCATAATTTTCATGTTTGCTTGCCATTATTTTCCTCTCTTCTTTCTTCAAACTTTTTAAAAAGAGAGGGACAAATTGTCATCCCACCCTTTTATTTACTTTGTAACACTTTTCGTGGTTTGGTGCCTTCGGCTGGGCCGATGACGCCTGCTTCTTCTAGTTCTTCCATCAATCGTGTTGCTCGGTTAAAGCCAACAGAAAGGCGTCTTTGTAGCATGGAGGCACTGGCTTTTTGTGATTCGATAATCAATGCTTTAGCTTCTTCAAATAGAGGATCCCCCTCACCAGAGGAGCCATCACTTGAGGCATCATTTTCTGATACTTCGCCTGGATCAAAGCTATCGTCATAGTCCGCGTCAGCTTGTTTTTTGATAAAGTCAACAATTCGTTCCACCTCATCATCAGAGATAAATGAGCCTTGCAAGCGAACAGGGTGATTTTCATCAATTGGTTTAAAAAGCATATCGCCTCGACCAAGGAGTTTTTCTGCGCCATTTTCGTCTAAAATCGTACGGCTATCTGTCCCACTTGATACCGCAAAGGCAATTCGACTTGGCACATTGGCTTTAATCAAACCACTAATAACATCAACACTTGGGCGCTGTGTGGCAAGAATCATGTGGATACCAGCCGCTCTAGCTTTTTGCCCCAAGCGAATAATGGCATCTTCAACTTCTTTACTAGCTACCATCATTAAGTCTGCCAATTCGTCAACGATGACAACAAGAAGTGGGAGTGGGATTTGTTTAACTTCTGATGTGAGATTATATTCTGCTACTTTTGCATTATAACCAGCAATGTTTCTGACACCGATTCGGCTAAAGAGCTCGTAACGGTTTTCCATCTCATCCACTACTTTTTGAAGCGCCTTACTGGCTTTTCGAGGATTGGTCACCACAGGAATCAAAAGATGAGGAATATCATTGTAAACGGATAATTCAACCATCTTTGGGTCAATCATCATCATTTTTACCTGATCTGGTCTGGCTTTCATCAAGATACTTGCGATAATGCCATTAATCGCAACAGACTTCCCAGAACCAGTTGAGCCGGCAACGAGAAGATGAGGCATTCTTGCCAGGTTAAAGGAACGGCTAGTGCCATTAACAGCTTTTCCAAGTGGCACTTCAAGCAGTTTTTCTGGGTCTGTTTTTGACTGCTCCCACAACTCTCTAAAAGAAACTGTTGCCACTTCTGAGTTTGGCACCTCAATGCCGACCAAGGACTTCCCTGGAATTGGTGCCTCAATACGAACGTCTTTTGCTGCTAGGGCAAGGGCCAAGTCATCAGCCAAGTTAGAAATGCGGTTGACACGAACACCAATGGCAGGTTTAACCTCATATTTTGTCACAGAAGGGCCTATCTCTGCTCTTTCAACAACCACTTTAATGCCAAAGCTGGCAAATGTTGCTTCTAGTACTTTGATATTATCACGCACCAGTTTTTTCTCGCGTGTTTGGTTTTTCGGTTTGTCGATATCAAATAGATCTATGGTTGGTAACTGATAATGAAGCGTTTTTTTCGGTGTAAAATCAACATCAATTGGCGTCTCATCATCTTCAAAAGAAGGCTTATCTGCTAGATCATCATCTAAATCATAGGTGATTTCTTCTTCCTCATCAGCCACATAACCAACAATTTCTGGTTCACGATAACTTTTGGTCTCCAAAACGTTATCATAACTAGGTGGTCTTACTTCTTCTTGAGAAAAATCAGAGTCCTCTAAATCTTCTTCAGCCACTTCAATTTGTGCCAAAGCTTTTTCTTCTTCAAGGCGTTTTTTTTCTTCTTGTTTGAGGAAGCGTTCTTGTCTTTTTCGTTCATTTCTTGCTTTTATTTTTTGAGACGTGTCTTTTACAAATTCAGTAATGTCTCTAATATTCCACGGCGTCATTAAAAATAATCCTAATAAGATAAAAAGGCCACCGATGAAGAAACTACCAATGTTTGAAAATAAAAAGGAAATGGGTTTGTATAAAAGGGCACCAATCATGCCACCACCAGTGAAAGATTTGACCTGAAAAGCCATCAAATCATTAACGATGACTTTCATTGTCCCAGCAAAAATCTCCTTGTCTCTCATTATTGGCAGTGAAAAGAAATAAGCATGCCATTCCAAAAGAAGCCCCATGAGTGCCATGATAAAGCCACCTAAAAGACCATCTCTTTTTCTAATCCATTTGAAAGCATACAAATAAATAAGATATGAAAAAATAACGAGATAAGCTAGGCTACCAAATAAAAAACGGATGACATTGTAAATAGTCGTCCCAAATGGTCCCAATTTAAAAATCGCAAAAAAGAGAACTATCGTCATCCCAAGCGCTAATACTAAGCGTTTGGTTGCCGCTTGTTTTTCCTTTTCTGCCTTTGTTACGTAACGTTTTTTTGTTCTTGTTTTTCCAGAATTCTTCGATTTAGCCATACTTTTATTATAACATGTTTTTAAGTTTTAGGTAATATCAGATAAATATGGTAAAATAAAAAAAGATTATCATTTGAAGGAGTTCCTATGAAAAAAATTATTCTTTTGGCCCTTGGTTTGCTACTTTTTTTAACTGGTTGCAGTAGTGAAGCAAAAGACACCCAAGAAACAACACAAAAGGATCCAGCTACAGAAAGACTTGAAAAACTCAACAAGGCCGACTTCCCTCAGCTATCAACAACGATTGCTGACAATGAAGCTGCTGTTAAGATTGTCACTTCTAAAGGTGACATCACGATTAAACTCTTTCCAGAACTTGCGCCTTTAGCCGTTGAAAACTTTTTAACACATGCTAAAGAAGGTTATTATGATGGCGTTATCTTTCACCGAGTGATTGATAATTTCATGATTCAAACAGGTGACCCTAAAGGAGATGGTACTGGTGGGGAGTCTATTTGGCAAGGTAAGGATGATAGTATTGACGCAGGCAATGGCTTTGTTAATGAGCCATCTGATTATCTCTATAATATTCGTGGTGCCCTTGCTATGGCTAACGCTGGACCTGACACTAACGGCAGTCAATTTTTTATCAACCAAAACACTTTTGACCAAACATCAAAACTGGACCCAAGGTATTTCCCGAAAAAAATCATTCAAGCCTACTCAAATGGTGGCAATCCGAGTCTAGATTTTCAATACACTGTTTTTGGTCAGGTGATTGAAGGAATGGATGTGGTAGATAGCATCGCTTCTGTTCCGACGGATGATAAGGATAAACCTCATGAGGACATCGTGATTAAAACCATTGAAATCACAAAAGACTATACTTTTAAATAAATGGAAGACACTAAAAAAAGCGTTAGCAATGGCTAGCGCTTTTTAAAGGTATTGTAATTATGTATTAACCTTTATTTTCTTTATTTTTTATTTCTTATTGTCCTAAACCTTCTGCAATTTTGTTAAGGTTCCATTCCATCATCGCATAGTATGAATCACCATCTTCGCCTTCTTCAGCAACAGAGTCTGTGAAGATTTCAGCGTAGATTGGGATATTTGTGTCTTTAGACACAGTTTCCATTGGACGACGGTCTACTGAACTTTCAACAAAGAGAGCTTTTAGGTCTGTTGATCTTAATTTATCTACTAATGTAGTGATTTGTTCAGGTGTTCCTTCTTCTTCTGTGTTGATTTCCCAGATGTAAGCTGATGGGACATTATAAGCTTTTGAGAAGTACTTGAAAGCACCTTCACTTGTAACGATCAACTTGCGATCTTCTGGAATAGCATCAAATGCAGATTTTGCTTCTTTATCTAGTGTTTCTAGTTTTTCAACATAAGCATCTAGATTTTTTTGGTAAGTATCCTTGTTAGCAGGATCTTTTTCCATAAGGTGTTTACCGATGTTCTTAGCGTAGATGATACCATTTTCAAGACTTAACCAAGCATGAGGATCTTCTTTTCCTTCTTCGTTTTCTCCTTCAAGATAAATGATTTCGACACCATCACTGGCTGCAAAATAATCTTCATTTTCTTTTTTACCAGCATTTTCAATCAATTTAGTGAACCAAGCGTTTCCACCTGTTTCAAGATTGATACCATTGTAAAAAATAAGATCTGCATCAGTTGTTTTACGAACATCTTCTGATAAAGGCTCATATTCATGTGGATCTTGACCAATTGGAACAATACTGTGAAGATCTACAAGATCTCCAGCAATGTTTTTAGTCATATCAGCTAAGATAGAGTTTGTAACAACAACACTAATTTTGTCATTAGTATCAGCTGCTTCATCAGCTTTTTTGCTAGTTGAACATCCTACTAAAAGTATAATTGCAACTAAGGCTCCTAAGAAGCCTAAAAATTTTTTATT
Organism: Streptococcus sp. CSL10205-OR2; assembly: GCF_025660655.1. Taxonomy (GTDB): domain Bacteria; phylum Bacillota; class Bacilli; order Lactobacillales; family Streptococcaceae; genus Streptococcus. The sequence goes on along the minus strand of NZ_JAOTIN010000003.1, from coordinate 105,304 downwards.
TATCACGTTAACTTCTTCTCTTTCTAAAAATTTGTTGTTTTGGAGAAATAAAGAAAGAAATAATGAAAATCACTGCGGAAGTCAAGACAATACACGAACCAACGGCAATATTAAAGGTATATCCTAAAAAGATACCAAGAATTGAAGCGCTAGCTCCTAAAGTAGAAGATAGTATTAGCATGTATTTTAGCCTATTTGTATACAAATAAGCTGTCGCTGCAGGTGTAATCAGCATGGCAACAATGAGGATGGTTCCAACACTTTGCATGGCTGTTACCGCTACTAACGTTAAACAAATCATCAAAAGATAATGGTAAAACTGAACATTGACACCAGTTGATTTTGCAAACACTGGGTCAAATGAGGTTAGTTGTAATTCTTTGAAAAAGACAACGATGACTAGTAAAACGATACCAGAAATCAGAATCGTTAACCATTTGTCACTATCTTGAACTGCCAAGATATTCCCAAAAAGGATGTGAAAAAGGTCGGTTGAACTTTTGGCAACACTAACAAGAATAACCCCTAATGCTAAAAAAGCACTGAATGTTATCCCGATAGCCGTATCGCCTTTGAGAGAACTGTTTTCCTTGACAAAGGTGATAATAATGGAGGCTAAAAGTCCGAAAATCGTTGCTCCTAAAAAGAAATTAATCCCTAAAATATAGGACATTGCAACACCTGGTAATACAGCATGTGAGATGGCATCTCCCATGAGCGACATGGATCTTAAAATAATAAAACAACCAACCGCTCCTGACACAATACCAACAACAATAGCTGTCACTAAAGCATTCTGTAAAAAATGATAAGATTGTAATCCATTAATAAAATTTTCAATCATGACTTCACCTCACCTTCAACAATAATTGATTCGCCGTAAGCGGCTTTTAGGTTAGACATAGTGTAAACATCATCAACATCTCCATAGGCAATTAATTCTCTATCAAGAATAATTAATTGGTCGAAATATTGATTGACTTTACTTAAATCATGATGAACAACTAAAATGGTTTTTCCTTCATCTTTTAACATCTTGAGAATATCAACGATGATACTCTCACTGACAGAGTCGATACCAACAAATGGTTCATCTAAAAAGATATAATCTGCTTTTTGGATGAGACATCTTGCAATCAACATTCTTTGGAATTGACCTCCAGAAAGACTATTAATTGGTCTATCTGAAAATTCTTCTAATCCCACTTGTTGAAGAGCTGTTGCGACTTCTTGCCAATCTGATTTAGAAAGGTATTTGAATAATCCTATTTTTTTATATAAGCCAAGTCCCACACACTCTTTAACCGTCATGGGGAAGCTTAAATCAATTTGACTTTTTTGTTCTACATAAGCTATTTTCTTTAAAACTTGCGCGCTATCTTGTCCGTCTAGTTTGGTATGCCCTCCGTGTTCTACAAGATTTAACATCGCCTTCATCATTGTTGATTTGCCAGCCCCATTAGGACCAATAATCCCAATAATGCCTGTTTTATCAATCGTTAATGAAAGATGTTCTAAAGCAAGATCGTTTCCGTCATATGATACGGTCAAATCTTCCATAATTATCATTATTAATCTCCTTAATGAGCTAACAATAATTACAATCACCTCAATTATACCTATCTTTTTAAAAAACGTCAACTTGATGTCACAAAGTGGTTAAAATTGAAGCCTTGTTAATATCGATTAACCTCTTTTTTCTCAAATTCAAATAGCAACTTTCTTCTCTGTTTAAAGGATAGAGAAAAAGGCTAAAACATGGTGTTTAGCCTTTACTTTTGGTGTTTTATTGATAGTAGTGTTGAGTTGTAACACTAATAAGCTGATAGGGTGGCTTTTCTTATTTCATCAACTCTAAAATTTGTGAAATAAGTGGTTTTTCTAATCTTTTTATTCACTAACTTCTGAGTTGGTTGGCTCTGTCGTTGGAGCTAATTCTTCTGAAACAGGAGCTTCTTCACTACTTTGATTGTTAGCAGCCTCTTTGGCTTCTTCTGCTGCCTTTTCTTCTTCTTTTTTAGCAATATTTTCTGCTTTAATTTGATCTGAAAGTATTTCTAATTGTTCACTTGTTGCATAAACCCCAACTTCCATATCAATAATACTACCAACAGGGACTTGTTGTGCAATTTCAGAATATAAAGGCATTTTAACCTCTAACTGTGACAAAGGAACTCTGACATTATTTCCATCTCTCATTTGGATATTAAGAAGGTCTTTTGTGGTTGTTGAGTTGGCTAAACGGATGGATACCATGCTATCAACAATCTCTCTGTCTAATGTCATTAATTCTTTAACTAGTAAGGAAACATCTTCTTGTTGGAGAAGTTCAATCAACAAAAACTCCTCAGGCATTTGAGCTTTGGTAATCGTTGGCATTATCTTTCCAGTCTCTAATATCGGTTGAAAACCAGCCTCAATTTGCTGATAAGCAACAATGCGATATTCTGAGACAGTTATCCTAAACTGGTTAGGAAATTGATAGCTGATATTGGCACTTTTAACCCATGGATCACCATTAACAACAGCTTGTTCAAACTGCTTTTTATTGGTGATTAAAGATAAGATATAATCACTATCTTTGATGCCAGAAGCAGCATAAACCGTTTCCTCATTGGTATGAGTCATACCTGCTACAGAAATTTGTTTGTCCTTGCTATATGGCGTAATCATAAAAATGGAAAATAATAAAAGAATTGAAAAACCGATTAAAATTGGTAAAGCCTTTTTTAATTTTTCATCTAAAACAAAGGGTTTTTTAGGGAGAGTGTTAGGTCTATTTTCTTCTAATTCTTTTATTTGAACATTATCTTTTTTAACGGGAAGAGTGACCTTTACATCCTCTTTAGAATTCTCTTCTTCTATCGAAGTTTCTTCTTTTTGAGCAACCTCTTCTTCATCAACCTCTTCGTTTGAAGAATTTTCTTCAGAAAGAACTTCTTTGTCATCAGAAACTTTTTGAGACTGCTCTTCTTCTTGTTCTTGTTCTTTTTCCTGTTGTCGTTTTAGCTTGGCTTTTTCTATCTCTTCTTTCTTTTTTTGTAGTTCGCGTTCTTGTTTTTCTTGTTCTAATTTTTCTTTTTCTTGTTTACGCTTTTGAAATTCAAGATTTTTTTTCTGCCATTCTGTTAAAACGTCCTCTTTCTTAGAGGGTTCTTGTTTATTTGACATGCTATCTTCCTTTAGTTTTTTCTGATATGTCTTGCATTAAAATATGATAAAAATCTTCAACTGATGTTGTTTCATTACTAGCTTTCATAGTTTCCACAAAGGTTTCTTGATGGGCTAAAAGAAACTCTACTTGTTCATAAAAAGTTTTTTCAGACAACTGATTTTCTGCCAATTGTAGAGCATATCCTTTATTTTCAAAATAAGAAGCATTTTCCAATTGGTCGCCACGACTAGCTTCTTTACCAAGAGGAATAATAAGATGTGGTTTTTTCATTGCTAAAAGTTCAAAAATAGTATTAGAACCACCTCTTGTTACCACAAGATCTGCCATTGCCATCAGGCTTTGATAAGTATCTGTCACATAATCTATGCGATAAAGATTTTTCTTTAATTGATTAAGTGTTTTATCACCAGAAATATTAATAATATTATAGTGTTTGGTTAATTCTTCTTGATGTGCTGTGATGAAATCATTAAAGACTCTGGCACCAGCAGAACCTCCGATAAATAACAGTGTCTTTAAGTCTGGACTGAACATCTCTTTTACTTCTGTCACTAATTGTGATGGAGATATTTGTGTCTCTTGGGAAATTTTAGTAATCGCTCCAACATGTTTCAATTTTACAGATTGATGTTCTTGTTCAAAAGTGGTATACATCAAAGTTGCTAGTTTATAAGCAATTTTATTGGCTAGACCCATAGACAAATCCGATTCATGAACAAAAATAGGAATGCCGATAAGCTTTGATGCCATGACTGGTGGGACTGAAACAAAGCCCCCCTTAGAAAATAAGGCCTTGGGTTTTATTCTCAATAAAATCACCACGGATTGTAGAATGCCCCAGAAAACTTTGAAAAAATCTGCCAAATTCTGCCAAGAAAAATAACGACGTAGTTTGCCCGTAGCAATACTATGAAAAGTCACTTGATTTTTGAATGGTTGCAATTGTTCAAATTCTACGCCATTTTTATCACCAATATAGTGCACCTCAAAACCATCTTTAATCAACTGTGGGATTAATAATAAATTTAAGGTCACATGGCCGACTGTTCCTCCACCAGTTAAGACTATTTTGGGTTTAGTCATTTCAAACTCCTTTTAATTCGTTAAAAGCTACGATAAATTCATCACCACGCACTTCAAAGTTATCATACATATCCCAGCTAGCATTGGCTGGACTCAGTAAAATAGTATCCCCATTGGTTGCAATGTTAAAAGCTATTTTTGTCGCATCTTTGACGTCTTTTGCTTGCACATAAGGGATATTTGCTTTTTGTGCTGCCTTTATCATGCGAGGGGCTGACTCCCCAATTAAAATCATGACTTTTAAGCCAGTGATATCTTCTACTAGATCATCAAACTCATTACCACGGTCTAAACCACCAGCAATAAGAAGAACTTTTTCATTGTTAAAGCCAGAAAGAGCTTTTTTTGTTGCTAAGATATTGGTTGATTTGCTGTCATTATAAAAAGAGATACCTTCAATGCTACCAACAGACTGTAAACGATGTTTGACACCACTAAAATGCGATAAGGCTGTGACAATCGTTTGAGTTGGCACTTCAAGTATTTTAGCAACAGCAATAGTTGCTAAAGCATTTTCAACATTATGCAAGCCTGGAACGCCTAGTTGGTCAACTGACATGATTTTTTCTGTACGAAAATAAAGACTATCTTCTTTCAGATAAGCCCCATCAACTATTTCTTGCGTTGAAAAAGGAACCACCTTTGCTTTTGTGGTATCAGCCAATGTTTTTAGTAAGTCTTGATTAACATTTAAAACGAGAAAATCAGAAGCTGTCATCTCTTTTTGAATAGCCCATTTGGCTTTAACATAATCATCAAAAGAACCATGATAGTCCAAATGCGTCGGCATAATATTTGTCATCACAGCAATATGAGGTTTAAACTCTTTAATCCCCATCAACTGAAAACTCGATAATTCCATGACTAAAATATCATCTTTTGAAACTGATTGTGCCACTTCACTGGCTGGAAAACCAATATTTCCAGACAGATAAGGCGATTGACCCGCTGCTTTTAAAACCTGTTCAATCATTGTTGTTGTGGTGGTCTTCCCGTTTGAACCTGTAATACCAACAATTGGAGCTTCTGAAATTAAATAAGCCAGTTCAACCTCAGTATAGATAGGAATTTCTTTACTCATTGCTAGTTGAATCATAGGATTAGCATAAGGAATCCCAGGATTTTTAACGATAAGACTAAAATCCTCATCTAATAATGCTAAAGGATGATGACCAGTAATCACCCTAATACCTTCTTCTAAAAGAGATTTGGCGCTAGGGTTGTCCTCAAGAGGCTTAGCATCATTAACAGTGACAATGGCTCCTAATTTTACTAACAAACGTGCTGCTGCTTCTCCAGAACGAGCCAAGCCCAAGACTAAAACTTTCTTATTTTTAAATTGCGATAGTTGTTTCATTTTTCTTTCCCATTCATTCTTGACGTTGTTTCTATTTTACCTTTAATCAGCTACTTTTTCAACACTTATCAGATAAGCAAAACTAACTGTTTTGTTCTTATATTAGACAGATTAAAAAGATAGCTATGGGCTATCTTTTGTTTCTATTTTACTTGACAATTTAACCACATCTTTGACGATGTAAAAACCAGCAATCAGCATGCCTAAAATCACATAGATTTCTGGTGGTGATTCCATCAGTTTAATCGCACCCATTCCTATGACAAAGACAGCAAAAGAAATAATCGCAACGATCATAATCATATTCATAGTGTTTTTTATCGTCTTGGAAGCGACAAATAGGTAATACAAAACAATCAAAATAGCAATGATTAAGTAAAACATCTATTTCTCCTCCCAAATGATGATATTATTCTTCTGATTCTGAATTTTTCTTCTTTTTAGAAGCTTTGGCACGAAGGTTTTTATCAAGAATTTGTTTACGAAGACGAATAGACTCTGGTGTGACTTCCATGTATTCATCATCATTTAAAAATTCTAATGACTCTTCGAGGGTTAAAATACGTGGTGTTTTAATAACAGATGTTTGATCTTTAGTGGCTGAACGAACATTTGTCATTTGTTTTGCTTTGGTAATGTTAACAGTTAGGTCATTATCACGAGAATTCTCTCCGATAATCATCCCTTCATAGACTTCTGTCCCAGGATTGACAAAGATAGTACCACGTTCTTCAATAGCCATGATAGAGTATGTTGTTGCTTTACCTGCATCAATAGAGACAAGTGCACCGCGATGACGGCCACCAATTTCAGCACGAACAAATGGCATGTAACTGTCAAAGGTATGGTTCATGATACCATAACCACGTGTCATTGATAGAAATTCTGTTGTGTAACCAATCAATCCTCTAGCTGGTACCAAGAAAATCAAACGTGTTTGACCATTTCCTGTTGACTGCATATCAATCATTTCACCTTTACGTTCTGATAATGATTGAATGACTGATCCTTGGTATTCTTCTGGCGTGTCAATTTGCACGCGCTCAAACGGTTCCATCTTAACACCATCAACTTCTTTGATGATAACTTCTGGACGTGACACTTGTAGCTCATAACCTTCACGTCTCATAGTTTCAATTAAGATTGATAAATGCAATTCACCACGTCCTGAAACCGTCCATTTGTCTGGAGAATCAGTTGGGTCAACACGAAGAGAAACGTCAGTTTGTAATTCTGCTAGTAAACGCTCTTCTACTTTACGCGAAGTGACAAATTTTCCTTCACGTCCTGCAAAAGGAGAATTGTTTACCAAAAAGGTCATTTGTAGAGTTGGTTCATCGATATGAAGAACAGGTAACGGTTCGACAACATCAGTTGGTGTCACTGTTTCACCAACGAAAATATCTTCCATTCCTGAAACGGCAATCAAATCACCAGCTTTTGCTTCTTTGATTTCACGACGTTCTAAGCCAAAGAAACCAAATAGTTTTGTTACTCTGAAGTTTTTCGTGGTGCCATCTAATTTTGATAGGGTAACTTGATCACCGACTTTTACACTACCTCTAAAGACACGACCAATCCCAATACGACCAACAAAATCATTATAATCTAGTAGGGATACTTGAAATTGTAATGGCTCATCAGAATTATCTATTGGAGCTGGAATGTGTTCAATAATGGTATCAAACACTGGCGCCATTGTTTTTTCTTGGGCATTAGGGTCATCTGATAACGATGATGTTCCATTAATCGCTGAAGCATAAACAACAGGGAAATCAAGTTGCTCATTATCAGCACCAAGTTCGATAAACAACTCTAAAACTTCATCAACAACTTCTGCTGGACGAGCGGATGGTTTATCAATTTTGTTAACAACGACAATCGGAATGAGGTCTTGCTCCAACGCTTTTTTCAAAACAAAACGTGTTTGAGGCATCGTACCTTCATAGGCATCGACAACCAAAACAACACCATCAACCATTTTCATGATACGTTCCACTTCTCCACCAAAGTCGGCATGCCCTGGGGTATCCATGATGTTGATACGTGTGTCATTGTATAAAACAGCTGTGTTTTTGGCTAGGATAGTAATCCCACGCTCTTTTTCAATATCATTTGAATCCATTGCGCGTTCATCTAGAGTTGTTCTAGCATCTAGTGTTTTTGATTGTTTTAACAATTCGTCAACAAGTGTCGTTTTCCCATGGTCAACGTGGGCAATAATAGCAATGTTACGAATGTCTTCTCTTAATTTGGTCATATAATCCTCTGTATCTTTTAATTTCAACTTATGAATTATAACATAATTTCACTCAAATAACAGTGATAAGGTCGTTGTAAATGTTTTCAGAAACCATAAAACTTCTTTTAAATCCTTTTTTGGGCTTAAAAAAATTAAAAAAAAAGAGAGTTATACTCTCTCGTTTTTAATGATTTCTTAGTTATTTTAACCTTTTTTCTTTTTACCATCCCAGTAATCATAACCAAATTTCAAGACATAAATCTCTTGGTAACCTGCTTTTTTTAATTCGATAACCGCGCGACCCACACCTTTACTACGATTACTATCATATAATAAAACGGGCTTGTCTTTTCTTAAGGCTGACAAAGAGGTTTTAAATTGACCTATCGGGAAATTTCTAGCTCCTAAGATATGCTCACGTTTAAAAACAGAAGGTTCTCTAATATCAATCAGTTGTCCTGTTCTCATCAAAGCAGCAAATTCTTCATTTTCAATAAATTTAGAGGCTTTTCTAATTCTAAAGTAGTTCCAAATGGTCCAGCCAATAAAACCGATTACCCCAATCCAAAGTATAATTGTTACAATATTATTGTCCATAACTCTCCTTTAATTTTCCTTTAATTGACTAGCTAGGCTAGCAGCACCAATAATGCCAGCATCATTTCCAAGCTCAGCCATTTTAATCTTAGTTGATTGTCTCACTTGTGGGAAAGTAAATGTCTCAAAGTATTTTTCAATGCGAGCACGTAAAAATTCTCCGGCTGCAGAGACACCGCCACCAATCACAATACTATCTGGGTTTAAAATATTACTAATATTAGCTGTTGCAAGGCCTAAATAAAAACTCACTTTTTCAACAATACTATTAGCAAAGCCATCGCCATCCTCAGCAGCAACAAAAACATCTTTACTTGTCACTTCTTCACCATTATCAAGCGCAAGCTTAATCTTTGAGTCGCCTTCATAAGCTTCAGCCAATTGGCGCGCTACACGAACAACACCAGTCGCTGAGGCTACTGTCTCAAGGCAACCATGGCTACCACAAGTGCAAAGAAAACCATTGGTAGGCTCAACGATCATATGACCAATTTCACCTCCTGCACCAGCAACACCATGAATGAGCTTCCCGTCAGTGATAATACCACCACCAACTCCCGTTCCAAGAGTCATAAAAACAACATCCGAATGGTTGTTACCAGCTCCAACCCAACGTTCTCCAAGAGCCGCAACATTAGCATCATTATCAATCGCAAAAGGAATACCAATTTCCTTTTCAATCACTGAACCTACTTCTTGGGTCTTTGCCCAGTTAAGATTATAGGCCCCGGTCACCGTTTTCAACTGACGATCAACAGCTCCAGGAGAACCCATACCAATACCAACAAAATCTTCTTTGGTTAGGCCATATAATTCCAAACGATGTTTAATAGAAGCCACAATGTCAGGAACAATATGTTTACCTTCTTCCAAGATATTGGTTTCAATAGCCCATTTTTCTTGAACCTCACCTTCAAGTGTTAAAATACCAAATTTAATAGTGGTTCCACCTAAATCAATTCCTAGTAGCTTATTTGCCATTTTCTTTTTCCTCTTCTATCCTGTGCTCTCGCCTTAAAATCAATTCAGCAATCAGGTAATCTTCTTTTTCAATTAAGCCATTATCATAGAGTCTTTCCAACTCAATTTTCATCATCTCAATATCATAAAGTCTTTTCCCAAGATACACAAAAATCCCAAAATGCTTTAATAGCTGTTGCACATCATAAAGTGTTTTCATACACTGATTCTATCAAAAAGAACCTTTTTTTTCAAGATATGATGCAATCGGTTTCTATAACATATTTTTATAAACAACAAAAAGCCTAGGACATCTATCCTAGACTTTTTTGATTGTCATTATCTAATTCCTGGCTTGTTCCCAAGCTCTGCTTGAAGCATCCACAATGTTTTTTCAGCGTCTGTTTGAGCGGCTACAAATAAATCATTTGACGGATCATCACCTTCTTCATCAGTCACATCTAAACCTACTTGGTAAAGGTTAGCTAAGTAGCTATAAACGTCAACCAAACGTTTCAAGTGATCTTCGATGGTTTTATCAAACGAACCAGGCACTTCTTCTAATTTAGAATTTTCATCAAATTCTTTAAGAGTAGAAAAAGGAGCTCCTCCGATAGTAATCAAACGTTCACTAATTTCATCAAGATGTTCATTTAAACCATCCATTAATTCATCCATTTTTGGATGTAGGTGGAAGAAACCTCTTCCTCTCATATACCAATGAACTTGGTGAACAATAGAAGCTGCTTTAGAAAGGTCTGCGACTGTTTGATTTAAAACAGCCTTTGTTTTAGAATTACTTTCTGTTTCTTCTTTTTTTGTGATATTATGAACGATTGATGCATAAATTTTTTCAACACTAATTGTACTCATTTTTCTCTCCTTATTTAGAATTATTATTATTTACATTCTTATTCTATCGTTTTTTTGATGAAAATGCAACTCATTTGATTATTTTAAACAATTTTTTCGAATAAAGAAATATGACCTATTTCACTAAGCAATTACATCACTGGCAAAAAGGATTAACTACTAAAATAACTAAATCTTTAAAACCAAAAATGAGCTTATTAATGCTATTCACTGGATTAATCATTGCCATCTTAGCCTATAAATGGATGAGTACAACCATCACTAGCACTCATATCGTAATCATTGGTATTAGTTTATTACTCAGTCTTTATGATATTTTTTATCAAGAATATCCTTTAACCATATGGATGATATTGACTTTAAGTACAATAATTTTTTATCCCATAACACTGACTGCTATCATTTTATTTTTACTAGCTCTTTTAGCAGAATTTCGGGATATTAAAATAGGAAGTGGTGATTTGTTTTATCTCAGCACTATCAGTTTAACCATCACCATTTGGCAACTCTCTTGGCTTATTCAACTGGCAAGTTTAATGGGAATAGTAGTCATTTTCTTAAGTCATAACAATAAAAAACCCATTGCCTTTATTCCCTTTTTGACATTGGCTTATTGCCTTGTTTTTTAAATCATAAAAGCTATTATAAAACATCTCTGTTGAACTACCCAAACAGTTGGATAAAAGAAAAAATCTTATAAGACCAATCTCTTGATTTGAACAAGGAGGTTGGTTTTTTGATGATATTAAAAGATTAGTGTCGTGTTAAATGTCATATCGTTTTTGACCATAGTAAAACACTCCTGATTTTATTTTACTAACATTTATCAGAAGTGTTTCTAGAGTCTCATTTTATGGGTGCGATACCCTTAATCATTTACCCTACGTCAAGAACTAAATCTCATTAGTATTGTCATAAGCATTTATTCCTTTTAATTAAAATAGTAGTTGGTAAGGATCTTCTAAATAGTCAATAACACTTGCCAAAAACTCTGCAGCAGGTGCCCCATCAATAATTTGATGGTCAAATGTTAGACTGAGTGGGAGATAAGATTTTTTAATCACTTGATTATTTGAATCTAAATCCAGTTGTTTTTGGCTTTGTCCAACTCCTAAGATAGCAACTTCAGGTGAATTAAGAATCGGAGTGAAATATTCAATACCTGCTGATCCTAGGTTAGTAATTGAAAATGTTGAACCAGAATAAAGGGTTGAAGGAAGTGTGCCTTTACGAGCTTGATTGGACAAATCTTTAATGGACTGACCTAATTCTGATAATGTCATTTTATCAGCATTTTTAATAACTGGTACAACAAGTCCATCATCAAGTGAGGTAGCCATACCAATATGAATTTCCTCGTTGTTAATTAATTGACCATTAGCATACCAAACATTGATATTTGGATGTTCTCTCAATGCTTTAGTAACTGCCTTAGTGAGTAATGTTGTTATGCCAAGTTCACCATTTTCTAATGGTGTTTTGACACGGTCTTTAATTTCTACACGAAAATCAAGTAATGAGGTAATGTCTGCTTTTCTATGTATGGTGAGTTGAGCAGCATTTTGCAAACTAGACATCATTCTTGTTGCAATCGTCTTACGCATGCCCTCTAGACCAGAACCGTAAACATGATCATTTCCGGTTTGAGTTTGTAAGATAGTGTCTGAACTTGGTTTTTCGCTTGGTTTAAAGTTCTCAACATCCCTTCTCGTGACACGCCCATTTCCACCAGTTCCAGGGATTTCTTCAATCCTATAGCCTTTTTCTTTAGCAATTTTCTTTGCCAAAGGGGTAATGAAAATACGATCTGAACCTTTGCCTGCTACTTCTTTGGCTGTCTTAGAGGCTGCTATATCTTTTTCAGTTGATTGTTTTTCAGTTTCTACTTGCGGTTCTTGTTTCTCTTTTGCTGAAACTTCTTCCCCTTCTTGTCCAATGAAAGCTATTGGTTCTTTACATTTGACAGTGTCTCCTTCATAATAAAGAATCTTTAAGACCGTTCCAGATGCTGGACTTTCAACATCACTGGTTAATTTTTCTGAACTAATTTCTAAGATAGGTTGTCCAGTTGAAACAGTATCTCCTTCTTTAACTAACCAATTGTCAATGACACCTTCTGTCATGGTTAGTCCAAGTTTGGGCATTACTACTTCTTTAGCCATAATGTACCTCCCTTCTATGCTTTCAAATCTTCAATGAGTTCAGAAGCAATAGTTAATACTTTTTGAGCATCAGGGATATACATTTGTTCAAGATTTGCAGCAAATGGAACGGGTACATTTGGAGCACAAACACATTTAATTGGACCATCCAAATAATCAAATGCTTCATCTGTAACAACAGAAGCAATATCAGTTGCAGTGTTGTTATGAGGATTAGCTTCATCAACCACAATTAATCGACCAGTTTTCTTAACAGATGCAATAACTGTTTCCTTGTCCCATGGTGCAACTGTTCGAAGATCAATAACTTCAACTGAAATGCCATCTTTTTCAAGTATATCAGCTACTTCGAAAGCAACATATAACATTTTACCAATGGTGACAATTGTTAAGTCCTTCCCTTCTCTTTTTACTTCAGCTTTTCCAATTGGAACAGTATAATAGTCCTCTGGCACATCACCTTTCATACCATATAAGGTTTTATCTTCTGAGAAAATAACGATATTATCGTCTTCAATAGCTGATAATAATAATCCCTTAGCATCATATGGTGTTGCTGGAACAACTACCTTGATTCCAGGAATGGAACCAAAAAGACCATAATATGAACCTGAGTGTTGAGCTGCTGCAGATGCTCCTGCACCATGCATGGTTCTGACAGTCATTGGAACTTTTGCCTTGCCACCAAACATATAACGCATTTTTGAACCTTGCCCTAATAAAGCATCAAAACAAAAACCAAGAAAGTCATTAAACATTAATTCAGGAACGGGTCGTAGACCAGTTAAGGCCATTCCTACAGAGGCAGACATATAACCATGTTCTGAAATTGGGGTATCAATGACGCGATCACGACCATATTTAGGCATCAAGCCTTTAGTGACGCCCATAACACCTCCCCAAGCTTCTTGATTTTCATCTTCAAGGTGATTTACCGTGACACCACCAGCTATATCCTCTCCAAGTAGAACTACAGTGTCATCTTTTGCCATTGCTTGATCAAGTGCTTCATTAATAGCCTTCATAAATAATATTTGTCTAGACATTGTAAATCCTCCTTCATATTATTCTGCAAAGACGTCTTCTAATAAGGATTCTGGTTTAGGAATTGGACTTTCTTGAGCAAATGCAATAGCTGCCTTTATATCGTCTTCAGATTCTTTCTCAATTTCTGAAAGCTCATCTTCTGTGAGTAAGCCTTCTTTCAAAACATAATCCTTGAAAACATCTAAAGCATCTACACCAGCCCAGTCTTTTTCAAGCCCTTCTGGAGCCTTGTATTTCTGTTCATCCCCTTCAAAGTGTCCATAATTACGGTAAGTTACCGCTTCAATTAAAGTTGGACCTTGACCACTGCGAGCGCGTTCAATAGCATCTTTAGCAACTTCATAAACAGCAAATAAATCTTTACCATTGACACGCACGCCAGGCATATTATATGCTAAAGCTCTTTCAGCAATGGTTGGGGAACCAGATGAATACCATTGAGGTGTTGATTCGGCAAAGATGTTGTTTTCATTAACGAAGACAACAGGAAGTTTCCAAATAGAGGCCATATTCAAACATTCATGGAAGTTTCCTTCATTAGCAGCACCATCGCCAAAGAAACATACTGCTACACTATCAGTTTTCAGATATTTATTTCGCATGGCAGCTCCGATAGCTAATCCAAAACCGCCACCAACCATACCGTTGGCTCCTAGAATTCCCTTATCTAAATCAGCAATATGCATGGAGCCACCTTTACCTTTTCCGAGACCAGTAGATTTACCAAAAATCTCTGCCATCATCCCTTTAAGGTCTCCACCTTTTGCCACGCAATGACCATGTCCTCTGTGTGTTGAAGTAATATAATCTTCATCTGTTAGATTGGCACAAACACCGGTAGCAATAGCTTCCTCACCAGCATATAAGTGAACAAATCCTGGAATGTCCCCTGCTGCAAAAAAGCGCCGTGCACTCTCTTCAAAATTGCGAATATCCCACATGGACTTGTATATGGATTTCAATTTTTCTTTTGGGATATCTCCTACTGGTAAATCCTCAACAGTTTTAATGGTAACATCAAATGTTTCAAACGTATTCAGTTGACGTTTTGACGCCATCAACTCTTTTGCTAAGTCTTGATAATGTGACATCATAAATCCTCCTTCACAAATACTCTAGATTTATTGGGTAACGACATTTTTTGAGACTTCTTGAATAAGTTCTGAGACTGTAGGGTGAGCAAAGATAGATTCAACGACCTGGTCGTAAGTAGCTTCAGCATCTTTCAAAAGAATGAGACTCTGCAACAAATCCGTGCTATGAGGTCCAACAATAACAGCTCCTAAAATTTGATGGTATTTTTTCTCTGAAATCAGTTTGACAAATCCTTTCGTTTCATTTGAAGCAATAGCTCGACCATTGTAAGAAAAAGGAAGTACCTTAACAATTGGATCATAGCCAGCTTCTTTGGCTTCTGCTTCTGATAAACCAAAAGAGGCTACTTCAGGATTGGTATATAACGCTCTGGGAACTGATGTTTGATCAAGTACTTCCTCGGCATTTCTTAAAATGGCTTTAACAGCCTTGATGCCTTCTTTACTAGCAACATGAGCCAACATATACGATTCAATGAGATCGCCAATAGCATAGACTCCTGCCTGAGAGGTTTCATAATAATCGTCCACTTTTACAAATTGTCGACTGGTCAACTCTAGACCCATTGCTTTTGCTAAATCAAGATTGGGTTTACGTCCTGTCGCAATCAGTAAATGGCTATAAGTAATTTCTTTAGACTCTAAAAGTACTTTATCTTTTGTAATCGATTGAATTTTGGCACGCTCAAAAATCTTAACACCCAAATGGGATGTTAATTCTTTTTTGATGATTTTACGAGCAGCTTCATCCTCTGTTAATAAAATTTCTGGAGCTACTTCAACAACTGTTACATCAATACCAAGTGGCGCCATAGCAAAGGCTAACTCGATAGCAATAACACCACCACCTATAATAACCAATTTTTGCGGTAATTCTTTTAAATCAAAAAAAGTATCTGTTGTTAGATAGGAAACCTTATCAATACCATTGATTGGTGGAATAAAGGGATGGCTACCTGTTGCTAAGATAATGTTTTTTCCTGAAAACAGTTGATTATTGACTTTAAACTGTTTGTCTTTGACAAATTCAGCGTCTCCTTCAATAAAATCGATGCCCAAGCCTTTGAAGGTTGAATGAATCCCTGCTTGTAAAGTTGATACTACTTGATTTTTACGATCAACTAACTTTGAAAAATCAATCCTCCTTATCTCTGAATGAATACCAAATTGCTCGGCTTCTTTAAATGTTTGAAGCCAGTGACTGTGTTGTAAATAGGTTTTTGACGGAATACAGCCTACGTTTAAACAAGTACCGCCTATTTTAGAGCGCTCAATAACGGCTACCTTTTTCCCGTTTTTAGCTGCTTCTTCTGCTGCTACATAACCACCTGGTCCTGCACCTATAATTAAAATGTCATATTGTTTCACTTTTTCACTCCTTTCTTAAAGTAGCAAAAAATTAGAAAACGTTTTCATCAATCTAATTATATCATTCTAAAATAGAAATTCAAAAAAATAGCTCAAATTGTTAAGTCGATAGTATCAAATTGTTCACCTCATATAGTCACTATATCTTTGGTATTTGAGGTAGCTAAAATAGTTGTTTGGTAGATTGAGAGCCGTGTATTTCCATTCCTTCTTAATGTTTAGATTTCTAGTTTATTGTCATCACTTAATTTCATAAGAAAAACACCCCATTCGTTAGATTTTTTGTCCAACTTTTGGGGTGCAGTTCATTAAAACAGAGGTTTTTTATGACGTTGATGCTGATGTTTCATCCATTTGTAAGTCAGTAGAGCTAATAAACCACCAAGGGTATTGGTCCATAGATCATCGATTTCAAAAACACGATTGGCATCAATTAAAATATCTAAAAGGATTTGAGTCAATTCAATCCCTAAACTGAGTAGAAAACTAAGTAGAACTATTTTTTTAACTTTTCTTATTTTAGGGAACAAGAATAAAAGACCCAAAACGAGTGGGTAGAGTAAGAAAACATTGGTAACATTTTGAAAAATAATCCAAAGAAATTCCCAAATATTATTGGCTTGGCTCGCATTAATCAATGAATTAAAAGGTGTTAAAAGAACAACAACACGGCCATAATGTTCTATTCCAGGTGTTTCAAAACCTGAAATATCGATTTGAGGGGTAAAACAAAGAAGTCCAACAATAAGACTATAAAGTCCTACCAAAAAGAACATCAGAAAACGATAGTTAGGTTTTAAATTAAAATGCCGATCAAATCCTTTTCTAAAAAACGTCATGTTATCTCCTTTTTAGAGTTGTTTGATGTCTAAAACCACTGACTTTAGTCAGTGGTTTTTAACGAGTTATTCACGTTCATTCTTTTTACGAATCACAAAATTTTGATTCTGTTGCGTGATAGATTTTTCTGACTTTAGTTTGCTAGTTGGTTTTTTACTTGTTTTTTGCTTTTTCTTAAAGTCATTTCGCTTATTTTTTTCAACTGATGGATTAGTATTCTTTTCAGATGATGATTTTTGCGAATGATTATTATGCTTACGTCTTGGTCGACGTTTTCTAGGACGTCCTTTGAATTCTTCTTTAGGCATCTCTTTTGGTTCTTTATTTTCTAAAACAAAATAAGCACAACCAAAACTACAATACTCTTTTAAATAGTCTTCTAAGCGACTAATTTTCAAAGAATTGGTCGTCTTCTTATCATCTTTATAAAAACCTTTTAGACGAAGTTGGTCGCTCGCCCAGTCGCCAACAATATAGTCATATTTCAACATTAATTCTGAAAAACGTTGGCTAAAACTGGTTGTGTCAAAAGCATTTTTGAAATTTTCAAGCATGGTAAACTGAATCTCATCTGATTTCACGATATTATCAAATGACACAAATTGAGGACCGGGAAATTTATTGTAATTAAATAATTCAGGGTCTACTTCTTTTCTCATAATCTTCCTTTCGTTTTAATTTTTGTAGGTCATTTTTAACGCTATTATTTAAGGATAATTTATTTTTCTTAACCTAATCATTATACACTATTTTTCTTTTTTTGTAAGTGAAGACAAAAGATTAACAACATATTTGATGACATGACTACCTAACAAAAACGAAACACAGAATAATTTATTTCTGCATTTCGTTCACTTTTAATGTTCTCTTAAATATGCAATCGCTTCTTCCACTGTCTTAACAGGAACAATTGTCATGTCTGTTTTTAATGCTTTAGCAGCTTCTAAAGCTTCCTCATAATTGGTTTTGGCGTCAGGGTTTATTTTTTTGAGTTCATCAGGCACTGGATTGTTAGGGGCAAAAAAGATAGTTGCACCAATCTCATCAGCAGAGACAACTTTTTTATCAATGCCACCAATATCACCGACAGAACCATCTTGTTCAATGGTTCCTGTTCCAGCAATAATACGTCCCTTTCTTAAATCCTCATCAATGAGTTGGTCATAAATATCAAGAGTAAACATCAATCCAGCACTAGGTCCACCAACACCTTCAGTGTTAAAGGTTACTGGAATTTCAGTATTAACTTCAGTATGATCAACTAAACCAATACCGATACCATTTTTGCCATTTTCTAGTTTTATAATTTTACCCGTTGCACTCTCCTCATTACCATTTGATGTGTATTGAACGGTAACATCATCATCAATCTTTAAACCACTCACATAGTTAATCAAATCTTGTGAGGACTCAAAGCTTTTACCATTAACACCTGTTACAGTGTCGGCAAGATTGAGGACATTTTTAAAGGTTGAATCCTCAGAAACACTAAGAACATAAACCCCTTGATAGTCTAATTTAGCTTCTTTCCCAGCCAACTTTAAGGCTTGGTAAATGGCACTATTTTGTGAAGTCTCCATGTAAAACTGATTGATACGCCAGTAATCTTCTTGACTATAGCCTCCGGTTGTCTCTTCAATACTTGTAATATCTGCAAAAGGTGTGAGCCAAGAATAGATAATTTGTGCAAGGCTAGCACGACTCACAGTTACCGCAACAAAGTTATAAGAGCCTTCTTCATTATCATCAGTTTCATTAACGGTTAAAACACTTCTAATATCATAAGCACCACCTGGGGTTTCCATGTAATAAGGAAGGGGAATCGCAACCGCACCAATCATAAATAATACTGTAAAAAGAGTAACGAACCACCATTTAAATTGTTTTATTGTTTTCACTAATTCTCTCCAATTCTTCTACGACACTATTTGGGACAAACTGAGAAATATCTTGCTTAAAGTGCAATAATTCTCTCACACGACTTGAACTAATCGATTGCAAACTAGGTTTTGATAACAGATAAACCGTTTCAATAGTTGAAGACAGATGATGATTAAAAAACTCAAGCCCCATCTCATAATTCAAATCTTCAGAATTTCTTATCCCTCTAAACAACACACTGGCACCAATTTTTTTGGCAACATCAACAGTTAAGGTGTTACTAGACGTTATCACTGTGATATTATCAAATTCTGCCAAAGCATTGACAAGCATCTTTTCTCTTAGTTCTTTAGAAAACAAGGTGGTTTTTTCCTTATTGTAAAACAAACCAACATAGAGTTTATCAACTAGTTTTGCTGCTCTTTTAATGACATCAATATGACCCGTTGTGACTGGGTCAAATGTGCCTGTATATAATCCTATTTTATCTGACATAAACGGTTACCTTACTAATTCCATAAGTTTTTTGTTTCCAAATTCCAAAATCACTAACTTCTTCTGGTAGTGATACAGTTTTATCTGTTTCACAAACAATCATCACATCTTTTGAAAGAAGACCTAGCTCTTCTAGTTGAGAAATCGTCTTGACAATCTCTTCTTTAGCATAGGGTGGGTCTAATAAAACTAAG
Source organism: Streptococcus sp. CSL10205-OR2 (assembly GCF_025660655.1). Lineage (GTDB taxonomy): Bacteria > Bacillota > Bacilli > Lactobacillales > Streptococcaceae > Streptococcus. The sequence continues at coordinate 85,936 of NZ_JAOTIN010000003.1, read as the reverse complement.
TCAAATTGACCATCTAATTGGGCTAATGCTTTTTTAGCATCCATCTTTAAGAGTTTCAATTGGTTTTTAGTCTTAGTCATTTTAATGTTTTCTGCAATGACTTTTTGAGCACGATAATCTTTTTCTACCAAAACTGCTTCTGACATTCCTCTTGAAACAGCTTCAATGCCTAAACTCCCACTGCCAGAAAAAAGATCCAAAGCCCTACCACCATCAAAAAAAGGACCAATCATACTAAAAATAGCACCTTTGACTTTATCTGAGGTTGGTCGCGTGGTTTTGCCATCTAGGGTAATAAGTGGTCTACCACGAAATTGACCAGCAATTACTTTCAAAATGTCACCTCCTGATACCATTTATTGATTGAAAAGACGATTGATAATTCTTTATTGACTATTATTTTACCATATTGCATTAAATTCAGCTTAAAAATGAATTATCTTGATGAAATAAAGTAACATTTTTTATCTTTCAAAAAGAAATGTCGTCATTTTATACAGCAAAAAAGTCCCTCTTTTTTAAGAAGGACTTTTAAGGGTAATTAAAGTTTTCAATCTTTAACAACTTGTGTCCCACCGTCTCCTGTTAAAACATTTCCAATATTTTCAAGAGAAGTGATGATGGCTTTACCTTCAGGATAGTTTTCTACAAAAGCAATAGCTGCTTCCACTTTAGGTAGCATACTTCCTGGAGCAAATTGGTTTTCAGAAATATATTGTTTCATTTCTGAAACCGTCACTGTTTCTAATTTTCTTTGGTCTGGTTTGTTGTAGTTGACATAAACATTATCAACACCAGTTAAGATAACAAATAAGTCTGCTTCAACTAATTCAGAAAGCGTTTGGCTAGCAAAATCTTTATCAATAACTGCCTCTACACCAGTGAGTTTATGAGTGTCTGGGTCTTCAACCACAGGAATTCCCCCACCTCCAGCACTGATAACAACAACGCCTGAGTTAACTAAAGACTTAATCACATTAGCTTCTTTAATCCCTACTGGTTTTGGCGAAGGGACTACTTTACGCCAGCCACGACCAGCATCTTCTTTAAAGCTAGCTTTAGTTTCAGCTTCTTGTTTTTTAGCTTCTTCTTCTGTTAAGAATGGACCAATTGGCTTGGTTGGATTTTTAAAGGCAGGATCATCTTTAGAAACAATCACTTGAGTAACAATGGTTGCCACTTCTTTTTCAATACCTTTTTCTTGCAATTCATTGACAAGTGCATTATCTAACCAAAAACCAATACTACCTTCTGTCATCGCCACACAAGTATCTAATGGCATGGCAGGATTTTTTTCAGAATCAGCTGCAGCTTGTTGGAGTAATAAATTGCCAACTTGTGGACCATTACCGTGAGTAATAATTAAATCATCACCATTTTCAATAAATTTAACTAATGATTTTGATGTTTGGATAAGAGCTTCTTGTTGTGCTTTTGCAGAAGCATCTGTTGAAAGAATAGCATTTCCCCCCAGGGCAACAACTATTTTTTTTCCCATATTTTGTTCCTCCATTATAAAGTTAATAAGCGATAAATCGTTTCAGCATAAATAGCCATCGCTTGATAAAGATCATCTAGTGGAATTCTTTCATTCTCTTGATGTTCAGTTAACAAAGTATGAGGGAAAGCAGCACCAAAAGCGACACAGTTTTTCATGGTTCTAGCAAAAGTAGCACCACCAGATGTCATGGCTGGAGACATATCTCCCGTCATTTCTCGATACACTGCTAATAGGGTTTGAATTAATTCACTATCTAGTGGAACATATAATGGACCAACATAGTCAAATTCTTCATAAACCAAACCATATTGAGCGACTGTTTCTGAGAGTTGTTTCACTAGCTTTTCTTTATCGGCTAAAACAGGAATTCTCATGTCTATTCGAATCTCTGAATAATTTTTATCAATGGTTAAGCCAGCAACATTAAATGATAAACGTCCAGATGGTTCATCTTCAACAATACCAAATAATTGACCGCCAGTTCCATCATGTCCAACATGAGTTAGCAAAAAGTCAATGGCTGGGTGTGATTGAATAGGAGATAATCCTTCAAGCAATCGGATAATAGCATTAACACCTTCTGCTGCATCTTTAGAGTGTTTAGCCTCTCCTAAGACAACAACACTATTGTCTGTTGTTTCATAAGCATAGCCTAAACGTGTTAAGTTTTCCATTAATTCTTTTTGATTGTCACCACTGTAACTAGCTTTTCCAGGGACGACATTAAAGGCATCACCTAAGTTTAATGAAAGATTTGAACTACCTTTGCCAGTTATTTTGACTTGTAGTAACCCTTTTTCAGCATAGGTAAGTGGGAAACTTGAATCAGGGGCAAAGCCCATATCAGCGACTTCTTCAATTTCATTATAGCGAGCCATACAACGCCACAATGTTTCTTCGTCAGTCCCATAAATGAAACGAACACGTTTATTAAAGGCTACACCAGCGTCAAGTAATGCTTTGACAGCATACATTGCTGCTACTGTTGGTCCTTTGTCATCTTGAGAACCACGTCCAAACAGTTGATTTTCCTTAATAACAGCTTCAAAAGGATTAGTTTCCCATTTGCTCAAATCTCCAGCAGGAACAACATCAAGATGGCAGAGAACAGCAATTAAAGTCTCTCCCTCACCAATTTCTGCATAGCCATAATAGCCTTTAGGATCAATATAAGTTTGAAATCCTAGGGTCTTAGCAATGTCAAGTGTTGTTTCTAATGCTTTCTGGATATCTTTGCCAAATGGTGTTCCGGCTTCCCCTTCATTTAAAACGGAAGGAATAGCAATCAATTGTTTAAGAGTGTCAACACATTGTTGTTGATGTGACTCAGTAATAAAATCTTTCATATCATTAAACCGTTTCTAAATTAGAAGAATGTTGCAACCACTAAGATAAGGATGCTTAATACAACAATTGCGACAATCAATTTACCAACATATTTCCACCAAGTAGTGATATCTACACGACCCAAAGCAAGACCACCCATCACAATCCCTGATGTTGGTGCAATAAGGTTTAAAACACCAGATGCTGCTTGGAAGGCAGTGATGATTAAGTGAGTTGGAACTTTAGCGAATTCTCCCAATGGACCAAGAATACCCATAGTTGCCCCAGCAAGACCTGAAGTTGATGGGATTAAAAATGACATTGGTAGATAGAAAATATAAGTCAAAACGATAAATACTTGAGAAGAGAGTCCTTTTAGTCCTTCTTCTCCCCAGTGTAGAATGGTAGCAGTAATTTGACCATCATTCATAACGACTTGAATACCACGAGCTACTGCAACAATTAGAGCAACACCTAATAAATCAGCTGCACCATTAAGAAAGGCTTTGAAGAATCTATCTTCACCCATTTTAGAAACAATACCAACTAATACTCCCATAAAGATAAAGAGCATTGTAATTTCTTGGAAATACCAATCTCCAAGTGGAAGAGAATGACCAAAGAATTGACCAAAGACTGGAAGACCTGTTAAGAAGTCATTAATGGCTTCAAAGATATGAATGCCAAATCCAGACCATGGAATCAAACTAATAATCATGATTAGGAAAGTGATAATAAAGATCCAGAGTGTTTTTCTTTGACTCTTAGTTAAGTCTGATTGAACATCAACTGGTTTAAAATGTTTTAGGTTCTCTTCTCTTTGTGCGTAAACATAAGATTTGGTTGGATCTTTTTCAATCTTACTTGCATAGCTATAAACATAGAAAATGGAAACTCCAAGAATAACAACGAAAAATACCACACGCCAAATGGCACCATCAGCAATACTGATACCAGCAGCATCCGAAGCTACACCGGTTGCAAAAGGGTTAACAGTTGAGGCTAAACACCCGACTTGAGAACCAATCAAAATAATGGAAACAGCTGTTATAGTATCAAAGCCTACAGCTAACATCACAGGAATAAGTAATGGGTAAAAAGCCATCGTTTCTTCACCCATTCCGTAAGTAGAGCCACCAAGAGCAAATAGTATCATCAAAACTGGGATGAGCATTTTTTCTTTGCCTTTAAAGTTTTTAACTAAAGAGGCAATCCCTACATCAAGAGCACCTGTTTCAGTGACAACACCCAAAAAGGCACCAACCATAATGATAAAGAAGGATACTTCAATAGCCCCACTAGTGATGCTATTTCCAATCATCCCAACAACAGGAGCCATCACCACTTCATAAAAACCTTGAGGATTTTGTTCAACCGTTTCATAAGTTCCTGCTATCAAATTTCCTGTTTCTTCACTAACTTGGTACTGACCAGCTGGAATAATCCAAGTTAAAATTGCCATAACAGCAATAATTAGGATAAGTACCGTATAGGATGAAGGCATTTTAAATGCCTTTTTTACTTTTTCAGTCATAAATTTCTCCTATCTATAGAAAAACTGCTCTGGTCCTGATTTCAAGAATCAAAACCAGAACAGTTTGATCTGTGGATTATACTTTTGGAATAAAGAGATCTCCTAAAGTAACTGCCATAACGGCTTTAATAGTATGCATACGATTTTCTGCTTGATCAAATTGGCGACCATGCTTACTTCTAAAGGCACCATCGGTAATCTCCATACTATCAATACCAAATTCTTCTTTGATTTGTTTACCATATTCTGTTTCTGTATCATGGAAGGCTGGTAAACAATGCAGAATAATGAAATCTTTATTATCAACAAGTTCTAATAACTCTTCATTAATTTGGTAAGGCTGTAATAAAGCGATACGTTCTGCAAATTTATCTTCTTCACCCATTGATACCCATACATCTGTATAAAGCACATCTGCGTCTTTCACAGCGGCTTTTACATCAGCGGTGATTTTAACAGTTGCACCAGATTCTTTAGCATATTTTTCAGCCATTTCAACTAATTCTGGTTCTGGGAAAAGAGATTCAGGAGCAGCAATAGTGACATTAACACCAAGGATAGCACCCGTTACTAATAAGCTGTTTGCAACATTATTACGACCATCACCACAATAAACTAAGGTTAATCCTTCTAGCTTACCAAAGTTTTCCTTAACAGTAAGGTAGTCTGCAAGCATTTGTGTTGGATGCCATTTATCAGTTAAACCATTCCAAACTGGAACACCTGAGAATTTAGCCAAATCTTCAACAACTTTTTGACTAAAGCCACGGAATTCAATACCATCAAACATGCTACCAAGAACAATAGCTGTATCTTCAACAGATTCTTTTTTACCTAATTGAATATCATTTTTACCAAGATATTCTGGGTGAGCTCCTAAATCAATAGCTGCAGTTGTAAAAGCAGCACGTGTTCTTGTTGATGTTTTTTCAAACAAGAGAGCAATGTTTTTGCCTTCTAAGTAACGATGCCAAACATGACGTTTTTTCAAATCTTTCAAATGTGCTGAAAAATCAATAAGATACTCTAATTCTTCACGAGTGAAATCAATTTCCGCTAAAAAACTTCTTCCTTTAAATACTGATGTCATTAGTTACTCCTTTATTATTAAATATCTTCACGAATAATTGGCATTGACATACAACGTGGTCCACCACGCCCTCTAACCAATTCACTTCCTTGGATTTTATGTAATTTTAATCCTGCTTCTTCCAGTTTCTTGTTTGTGACTACGTTACGATCATAAACCACAACTTCACCTGGTGCAATAGTTAATGTATTTGAACCGTCATTCCATTGTTCACGCGCAGCAGCAACTAGATTAGAGCCACCACAACGAATGAGTGTAACATTATCAAGACCAAGGTTTTTAGCTAGAATATTTTCCAAGGTATCTTTTTCTTCAGTAATGCGAACACTGTCACCTTCAGGTACCACAGAGAAGACACGTAAACCACCTTCAATTTCTGGATGGATAGTAAATTTATCATAGTCAACCATGGTAAATACTGTATCAAGATGCATGAATTTACGATTATTTGAAATTTCAAAAGCCAAAATTTTCTTAAATCCTATGTTAGCTGAGAAAATATTAGCCATTAATTTTTCAATTGACTCAGCATCAGTTCTTTGGGAAATACCAACTGCCAAGACATCTTTTGAAAGAACTAATTCATCTCCACCTTCAATACGAGTTGTTTCCTCACGATTATAAACAAAAGGAATATCAGCATCTTTAAAGCGTGGATGATATTTGAAAATGTATTTAGCATACAAGGTCTCACGGTTTCTTGTTTCAGCGTACATGTGATTCAATGAAACACTATTACCAATTGTTGCAAATGGGTCTCTAGTGAAGTAGAGGTTTGGCATTGGGTCAATAGCAAACGGATAATCAGATTCTACCAAGTCTGCTAATCCTTTATCAGTAATTTCTGGTAATTCTACTTTCTGAATACCAGCCATTGTTTTATTGATTAATTCTTGATTATCTGTGATATCAAGCAGTAACTTACGAATACCTTTTTTCGTTTGTTTTCCTCTAACATTAGCTTCTGAAATGTATTCGTCAATAAATTCTTCTTTGATTTCTTGACTCGTTAACGACTCAGCTGCTAATTGTTCCAAATACAATACTTCTACACCACAGTCTCTTAAAACTTGTGCAAAACCATCGTGTTCTTTTTGTGCTTGCTCTAAAAATGGAATATCATCAAACAATAATCTTTCAAGGTAGTCAGGAACAAGATTTTCTAATTCTTGACCTGGTCTGTGAAGAAGAACTGTTTTTAATCTTCCAATTTCAGAGTAAACATGGATTGGTCCTCGTTCAGTCATTGATAGACTCCTTTCTTTTTTTGCAATGTATATAACTTCATAAGAACGTTGTTCTTATTTATCAACACCTTTATTGTAATCGTTTTCAAAGTTAAAAAATGTGGTCTTTTTAACAGAGGAAACGTGATATTTTTAACACAATTTGGAGATTAAATGGAAGTTTATCAAAATTAGAAACTCTTTACTAGAATAATTACCGTTTTTATCAAAAAAAATAATAATTATAATCATTTAAAAAGTGATAATTTTTAAAAATTCTTATTTAATGTACTTCAAAAAGTAGTCTTTATCCAAATAAGACAATTTTTTATGCTCAAAATGGATAATATTGTTTTCCTTAAGTGGCTTAAGAACATGACTAACTGTTTCTCTCGTCGTTCCACTCATATTGGCTATATCAATGGTTGTGATTGAAAAAGGCAAGTCCATTTCATCAGTACATTTATCTACCAATAAAAACGCTAGGGTCTGTATCACTCGATCTTTTGCACTAGAGGTAACCATATTCCTAATTCTAAACTCTTGAAGATGTATTAATTTAGACAATTTTTGACACAACATTTTCATTTGATATTTATTGCTCAGTGAGTAGGATTCATAAACCTCTCTTGGAAAACAAATGTATTCAATAGATGTAATAGCAACAGCTGAAAAATGATAAGTTTTATCTAAAAAAATACCACCATAAGGAAATATAGTATCTGTGTTGACATAATCAATATAGATAAAAGACCCTGATGAGTCACTTTGCTCTAATTTGACATGCCCTTTTAACAGAATATACATCTTTTCCAAAGGATCGCCATCAAAAAACAAGATCTGATCCTTAGGAACCTTATGGTAGGTCATCATTGCTATGAGTTGATCGAATTGAGAAATGGATAGATATTTAAAATCATCCAATCTCCTCAAATGTTGGTAGAGTTCTTTTCCAACCATTTCTGACTCCTTTTCATTTTTTGCTATCTATTATCATCTATTCTTATCATTATTATAACATAACAATTTGTATTCGTCTTTTGAAATCAGTATAATTTAAAATTTATAAACTCATACTATTGTCATAAATTAGAATTTTCTGTTATAATTAAGTTAGTAGAAACTTGTAAACATTTCCAATTTATTTAGAAAGGACATTATTATGAATAAAAAAGAAATACGACACCAACTTATTTTATCTCTCATTTCCGAGAATAAAATAAATACACAGCACCAATTACAGCAAGAACTCAAGAATAAAGGTATCTCTGTCACACAGGCAACCTTATCTCGAGACATGAAGGATTTACATTTGGTAAAAATATCAGATGAAGATTCTTACTATACTGTTCACAGTATCGCTCCTGGACGTTGGGAACATCGCCTTCGCTTTTATATGGAAGATGCGCTTGTTATGCTAAGACCTGTACAACATCAAGTTATTCTTAAAAGTTTACCTGGTCTTGCCCAATCATTTGGTTCAATCCTTGATGCTATGCAAATTCCTGAGATGGTTGGAACAGTCTGTGGTGATGACACTTGCTTAATTATTTGTGAAGATGCAGAAGGAGCAAAACGTTGCTTTGAAAAATTAAGTGAATTTGCCCCACCTTTCTTCTTTAGTAACCAAATTAATTAATCCCTAAAAACTAGCAACAATTGTGTTGCTAGTTTTTTTACATTCAAAATTTATGCTTATAATAATCACTTTTTTAAGATAACATTTTAAATCTCTTCAAAAGAAGTAATAGAAAAACTATCTTGGAAATAATCTTTCAAATGAAACAATATTAGACTGCCTAATAAATAAGAAAGAAATTCTCTCACTAAAAAAGGATAAAAATGATTGTTTTTATCCTTTTTCTTTATCTTAGTTTTTACCCTAAACGAGAGACTACTGTAATTTTTTCATTTCTTCAATACGAGTCAGAGTCGCATCATATTTTTGTTGATAGTCTGCTTGTTTTTGACGTTCTTTTTCAACAACTTCAGGTTTGGCATTAGTTACAAATTTTTCATTGGATAATTTTTTGCCAACCATATCGAGTTCTTTCTTCCATTTTGCCAGTTCTTTATCTAAACGTTCTAATTCTTCATTAACGTTTAATAAATCAGCTAACGGTAGGAAAATTTCAGCACCGCTAATCACACTAGACATAGCAAGTTCTGGTGTTTCTAAACTAGCACTAATTTCTAAATGATCTGGGTTGGTAAATCGTTTGATATAATTTTGATTGGCATTAAAGAATTGTTCTAGATTAGCTTCTACTGTTTTAATCAGAATCGTAATTGGCTTACTTGGTGCCACATTAACCTCACTACGCGCATTACGAACGGAGCGAATGAGGTCTTTAAGACTTTCTACACCCTTGTGAGCAGATTCGTTTTCAAAGATCGGATTAACAACTGGGTAGTCTGCTGTCACGATAGAACTCGTTGAAATGTGTTCAAAGAGAGCTTCTGTGACAAACGGCATGATGGGATGAAGGAGTCGTAAAATCTGATCTAACGTATAGAGCAAGACTGAACGTGTCACCGTTTTTTCTGCTTCATTATCACTATAAAGCACTTCTTTGGTTAGCTCAACATACCAGTCCGCAAATTCATCCCAGATAAAGTTGTAAAGGATGTGCCCAGCAACACCAAATTCAAATTTATCAAAGTTTTCAGTGACTTTACCTATTGTTTCGTTGAGATTATGAAGAATCCAGCGATCAGTCACATTTCCAGCCTCTTCTTTGGCAACTTTTTTGACAGTTTTTTTGGCTTCCTCTATGGTTAAGCCTTCATTATTCATTAAGATATAACGTGAGATATTCCAAATTTTATTAATGAAGTTCCATGAGGCATCCATTTTCTCGTAGCTAAAACGAACATCTTGTCCAGGTGCAGAACCGTTTGACAAGAACCAACGTAAAGCATCTGCCCCGTACTTGTCAATAACATCCATTGGGTCAATCCCATTACCTAGAGATTTAGACATTTTTCGTCCTTGTTCATCTCTAATTAAGCCATGAATTAACACATTTTTAAATGGTGCTTCTTTGGTGAATTCTAAACTTTGGAAAATCATTCGAGATACCCAGAAGAAAATGATATCATAGCCTGTTACAAGTGTTGAGGTAGGGAAGTAGCGTTTAAAATCATCGTTTTCTTCATTAGGCCAGCCCATGGTTGAAAATGGCCAGAGAGCCGAACTAAACCAAGTATCAAGAACATCCTCATCTTGAACCCAACCTTCTTCTTTTGGTGCTTCTTCACCAACGTAAATCTCTCCAGCTTCATTATACCAAGCAGGAATTTGATGCCCCCACCAGAGTTGGCGTGAAATAACCCAGTCATGAACATTTTCCATCCATTGTAGGAAGGTATCATTAAATCTTGGTGGGTAAAAAGTGACTTGATTATCAGTAGACTGATTTTGAATGGCTTGTTTAGCCAGTTCATCCATCTTGACAAACCACTGAGTGGATAAGCGAGGCTCAACCATGACACCTGTTCTTTCAGAGTGCCCAACACTATGAACACGTTGTTCAACAGCAACCAGATTGCCTAGTGCTTTTAATTTTTCGACTACTGCTTTTCTCGCCTCAAAACGGTCCATACCAACAAATTCACCAGCTAGTTCATTCATGGTACCATCATCATTCATCACATTGACTTGAGGAAGATTGTGACGTTGACCAACAAGAAAGTCATTCGGGTCATGTGCTGGTGTAATCTTAACAACACCTGTTCCAAATTCTGGATCAGCATGTTCATCAGCAACAATCGGAATTTTCTTATTAACTATGGGTAAAATAACATGTTTACCAATTAATTCCTTGTAGCGTTCATCTAAAGGATTAACAGCAACCGCCACATCACCAAACATGGTTTCAGGACGAGTCGTTGCCACTTCAAGGGCACGAGAACCATCTTCAAGCATATAGTTCATGTGGTAAAAAGCACCTTCAACGTCTTTGTGGATAACCTCAATGTCAGATAAAGCTGTACGCGCTTTAGGGTCCCAGTTGATGATAAATTCACCACGGTAAATCCATCCTTTTTGATAAAGGGTTACAAATACTTTTCTAACTGCTTCTGAAAGTCCATCATCTAAAGTGAAACGCTCTCTAGAATAATCTAAGGATAGACCCAATTTACCCCATTGTTCTTTAATCGTTGTGGCATATTCATCTTTCCACTCCCAGACCTTATCCAAGAATTTTTCACGTCCTAAATCATAACGTGAGATATCGTCTTCTGCAAGACGTGCCTCTACTTTAGCTTGCGTAGCAATCCCTGCATGGTCCATCCCTGGTAACCACAAGGCATCATAACCTTGCATGCGTTTTTGACGGATAATAATATCTTGTAAAGTCGTATCCCAAGCATGGCCTAAATGCAGTTTACCAGTAACATTTGGAGGTGGAATAACAATAGAATAGGGTTTACTTTCTTTCTTTCCAGAAGGCTTAAACACTGACTCTTCTAGCCATTTCTCATAACGTCCAGCTTCAACCTCATTTGGTTGATATTTCGATGATAATTCTTTCACTCTCAACTCTCCTTTATTTTTTTAGAATTTAAGGTTTATTTAAGCTAGGATGATTATACTATAGTCATCCTAAAACTTTTCTTTTTCATAAATCTCCCTGAAACAACACATGACTCATGTGTTGTTTCTTTTTGTTTAGAAAAATAAATAAAAAGTCCCTATCTTAACGATAGGGACGAATAGTTATCCGCGGTACCACCCATATTCGGGCATGGCCCGCTACTTTTAGTTATTTCATTCATCACTCAGCAACTAGCTCTGGTTTTTCTGTGCGGGTTTCTCAGCAAGACCGCTCTCTGTAACAGATGATAACAAAGCACCTCTGATGTCCTTATTCTAACAAACAGGAAAGAAAATAGCAAGTCCTTTATCTGTTTTAATAATGCCTTTCAGAAGAAAAATGGTCTGGTAAATCATGAAAATCTTTTCTTTGATGATAATTGGCAAATTTACCTTGTAAAAATCGATAAGCATCTAAGCGACTCTCATAACGGATGATAGCTTCTTTTGCTTTTTCGTCACCATAAGTGTCATAAACGTTTTCACTTTCAGTTTTTGCCATGTCATTAACCATAACTTGAGTATTTAACCATTCTTCAAATGCTTTTAAGAATTCTTGTTCGTATGTCATCACTTTTTGCCTCACTCGTTTTAATCTTCTTTATTATATCAAAAATAATCATCAAGATAATACTTCATCTTATAAATGAAAAACAGTCAGAACATCTGACTGTTTTATTTTTGCCACCACCGAGAATCGAACTCGGAACGGAGCATTACCATTGCTCTATTATACCATTTAACTATAGCGGCTACCTCAATATAATACTATATTCTCTCATTAAAAGCAAGCCCATAAAAGATTATTTATTCTTATTTTAAAACACAAAAAAAGAAGATGATAAGCCACCTTCTTTTTATTATCACTATTATTCAACACGTGATTTAGCTAAGTTTTCTTTGACATTTTCTGTTCCATCTACAACTGCATCTTTAGCTTTATTAGCTGTATCAGATGCTAATTCACCAGTTGATTGTGCTACGTTAGAAAGACGATCTTGAAGAGAGACTTTATTTTTTTCAAATTCTTCTTTTGTTTGAATGTCAACAACATTGATGTTAACTTCAATGACTTCAAGATGAGTCATTTTTTCAACGTTTTTAGCAATAACTGCTTTCATCTCATCAGCAATTTTAGGAATATCTTTATCGTATTCTACGATGATATTTAAATCAACAGCGACTTGTTTTTTACCAACTTCAACGTTAACACCATCAGTTACTGATTCAGAGTTAACCAATTTTTCTTTAAGGTTTGCAAAGAAACCGCCATCAACAGATAATAGACCGTCAATTGTTTTTAAGGCATGACCAACAATTTTTTTGATAACTTGTTCTTCATAAGATACCTCACCTTTTAAAACTGGAGTTGCTGCTTGTTTGTTTTTATTTGTTTCGTTAGACATATATTTTTCTCACTTTTCTTTTTATTTTTATTTAATTTCTTATAAGACACGCGGTTCAGTTGGTTCAGCTACTTTTTCCAAAGAACTACTTACACCTGATTTCAATTTACCAAATTGTTCTGAAGTTGCTTCACCCGTAGCACTTGCTACCCCTGAAACACGATCTTGTAAACTAACTGAATCTGCTTCATGTTGTTCTTTAGTCTTAATGTCAACAACTTTAACATTGACTTCAACAACATCCAAATCAGTCATTTCTTTAACTTCTTTTTCAATAATTGATTTAATATTACGATAAACTGTTGGCACATGTTTTTGATATTCTACAATGATATTCAAATCTACTGCTACTTGTTTAGTTCCAACTTCAACATGAACACCATCTGTTACTGATTCAGTGTTAACTAGTTTTTCTCTAATATTAGAGAAAAAACCACCATCGACTGCTAAAAGACCATCAATAGAAGCTATTGCAATACCAATAATCTTCTCGATAACTCTTTCTTCATAAGTCAATTCACCTCTAACGTCACTAACCTTTTTAGGGGTTTCTGTAACAACTGTTGATTTTACTTCATTCGCCATCTTTTTCTCCTTTTAACGATTTTTGTTAATAAACTTATCTAAGAGACCTGTTGTTTTTAAATAAAAACCAACAAAAGCTCCCAAACCAATACAAATCAATAATAATAAGGTTTTAAAAAAACCAACTGATATAATAAAAACTGCCATAAGGAGGCCAACAATTCCTCCCAAAATTGGGTATTTATATTTTTCAAAAAGTTCCATTTTTTCTCCTAATTTCTACTAAATAACACGTGGTGCAACAGGTTCTTTATCAGGTGCTTTAATCTTTTTAACTGATATTTCAAATTTTACAGACTGGTTTAAGCCAAAGAACTCTTTCAACCCTTTTTCGATATCAGCCTTAATTTGACTCACCTCTGGAATAACATTAACTCTTGACTCAAGAGTTCCTGATACAATTACTTTGAATTTACGCTTATATAATTTAACAGAAACATTAGGAGTTTCCATTATTTCTTTGTTGTTAATCAAAGAGCGAACGAAACCTTCAATTGCTGACTTACTCAGTAATAGAGTTCCTTGTTTTTCTTTCAAATCAATCTCAGTTTTAGTTCTTGGGTAGAACAATACGACTAAAATAGCAATAACGATGACTACAAATAGTACTAATGACACCCAAAAAAGATATTGTGAAACAAGTCCACCTTTAAATATTGACAGATAGGAAGGAAGTTCTATCTGAAATTGTAGCCAATTCATATAATTGGGTAAGACTACACTATGAGCATTTATAAGAATAATTGCTCCTAGGAAAGTCAAAACTACTATTCCTATCAAAAAACTAATAATTTTAGTTAATTTAGACATTCGTTATAAATTTCCTCCTATTTTGATTTCAATTTAGAAACCACTAATACTAAGATAACTGCTCCGATAATTGATGGAATGATTGCCATCCCTGCGAGCATTGGTCCCCAATTACCTAATAGTAATTGACCAATAAATGATCCGACAAGTCCTGCAACAACATTTGCCACTAAGCCCATTGAATCACCTTTTTTAGTAATAGCTCCAGCAATAGCTCCGATAATACCACCTACAATTAATGACCAAATTAATCCCATAATATTTCTCCTTTTTAAAATAGTAAAAAATTAATTATTTTTTTGCTGTAATTGCTGATACAATCGCAACAACGATAACTGCTCCGATAATTGATGGAATGATTGCCATCCCTGCGAGCATTGGTCCCCAATTACCTAATAGTAATTGACCAACAAATGATCCGACAAGTCCTGCAACAACATTTGCCACTAAGCCCATTGAACCACCTTTTTTAGTAATTGCTCCAGCAATAGCTCCAATAATACCACCTACAATTAATGACCAAATTAATCCCATAATGTTTCTCCTTTTGATATAAAAATTTCCTAAATTATATAAATTTATATAAATTAGATTATCTAGTTAAACACTATATATTAAGTTTAGTATGTTTTTAAATAATAGTCAATTAATACGCTTATAAAATGATTTTATTTTCAAATTTTTATTTTTCCATTTTGCTTATATTGATACAAATAAGTAATAATATTAACTTTTGTTAGCCACTAAAAATAGTTTAATATTATTAAGTTGTAATGATGTGAAGCTATTCTATGCTTATTCCCCCCCTTTTCATAGTAATTATTTATACCAAAATGTATTGAGTAATCATCTGTTTTATTGTAAAATATAAGTAATATATACAAAAAAAGGAGATAACATGAACGTCAAAAAATCATTATCAAAAGCGATGATTTTATCACTAACTTCTGGAGCTATTTTAGTGGCTCAAGATGGATTAATACCACTAGATAATTCCTTTAGCATTACTGCTTTTGCAGATAGCAAAGTAGATAATCAACAAATCAATACGGATGCTTTAGAATTTATTAAAGCATATGCTGAACCAACAGCTTATACACGTTGGGATGAAACACTTCCAGGGTTAACCATGACAAAAGCACAAGAAGAAGAACTAAATGCTTTTGTTAGAAATGAAATTATTAAAAATCCTAATGATAGCGATATTAATAAAGCCGAGCAAATTTTTAATTGGATTACCAGTAATGTCAAATACGCTACCGGCAATCAAAATCCAAGAGCTAATCCTTATGAGGTTATGAAAGAAAAAATTGCCGTCTGCGGTGGTTACTCTAATCTTTATAAAGCCATGTTAAATGCTGCTGGCATCCCTTCTGTTGTTGTCTATGGAACTATTCCATCAGGAAGTACCGTTAATAATTTACTGCTAGACCCAGCTCATCAATGGAACGCTATGTATATCGATGGGGAATGGTATTATTCTGATAGTACTTGGGGAAATGGTTATTTTAAAAAATCAACAGCTGATTTCTCAAAAGATCATAAAACGACTAACATTCATAGAGTCACATATAAAGACAATCAATTAACACTTGGCTTTGAAAATAGCGGTTTGTCTGTTGTCAATATTAGTGGTAATAATGAAGAAATAACAATTCCAGATACTTCCTCTAATTCTCCTATTATTGCCTTATCAGCTCAATTATCAGCCAATAATAAATCACTTAAAAAAATTATTCTTGGGAAAAATATTAAACACTTTGAATCTGCTGCTCTTGATTTTGAAAACCTAGATTCAATTGAAGTGTCACCAGAAAACCGTTGGTATAGTGCTAGAGAGGGTGTCCTTTTTTCAAAGGATTTATCAACAATTGTTTATTATCCTAAAAATAAAAAGGAAACCACTTTTACTATTCCAAAAGAAACAAGAAGCTATGATGAAAAACAAACCTTCCAAAACCCTCATCTCACTAGCTTCATCGTTGAAGAAGGAAATCCTAATTTTTCAGCTTATCAAGGGGTATTACTTAATAAAGATCAAACAAAATTACTGACCGTTGCTGAAGGAGCAACTGAAGCAACTATTCCAGGTTCCGTTTTGCTAGATAACATTGCACTATCTTTCAAACCAAATCTAAAAACAGTTACTTTAGAAGAAGGTATTACGACTATTCCTGATTATGTTTTTAATGGTTCTGAGCATTTAACAACTGTTAATATACCTGATTCAGTCACTACTATTAATGCCAATGCCTTTTTTGGTATACCAACTAATAAACTAACACTAGTTGGTAGTGAGCAATCAATAGCAAAAGAATTTGCACAACAACACAAGATTGCCTTTCGTTCTAATCAAGCAAACGACCAAGTAGCTGAAGATGAGGATATCAAAATCAAGGTTCAAAAACTAATTGACGATGTTGGTCATGTCAGAGAAATTGACTACACTCCTGAAAGCTTTGCACCATTCCAAAATAAAATTTCTGAATTAGGTGCCTTACTGGCCAGAGATTCTTTCACTATGAACGAATTGGACAGTTTAATTGAAAGTATTTACCAGGCTTATGGTAATCTAGTACCAAAAGAGAGCATTGATAAACAGCTATTAAATGAATTCTTAGCAGCTAAAGAAGCTTATGATACTATTAAAAATAGCATTGATCCAAATGTGCCACTTTCTCGACAAACCTTAGACAGACTAAATGAAGCAATCATTACCTATAATAATGCTCTTGAAGCTGCTAAAGAGGCTATTCAAGATATTGCTATTTTGGAACAATTAAATGCTTATAGTACTATTGAAGAACGACATTTTGAATGGAACGTGCCAAAAACAGCACCTAAATCTGAGGATGCACCAGAATTCAATGGTAAATTAGAAGAAAAAGTCCCTGAAAATGCGCCAACAGTTAAAGATGCACCGGAATTCAATGGCAAGCTTGAAGATAAAACACCTGACAATGCACCTAGTGTTGAACAACCAATTGCTGAGTCAAGTGTTCCTAAAAATGCGCCAACCGCTGAAGACAAACCTAGCATCGAATGGGAAATCCCTAAAAATGCACCTAGTGTTGAACAACCAATTGCTGAATCAAGTATCCCTAAAAATGCACCAACAGTCGAAGATTTACCGGAATTCGATGGCCTATTAGAGGAGAAAGTTGCCGAAGTAGCACCAACAGCCGAAGATCTACCGGAATTTAATGGTCCTTTAGTTGAAAAAGTTCCTGAAGTGGCTCCAACAGCTGAAGATCTACCGGAATTTAATGATTCTTTAATTGAAAAAGTTCCTGAAGTGGCTCCAATAGCTGAAGATAAACCTAGTATCGAATGGAAAAATCCAGACAATGCACCTAGTGTTGAGCAAACAACTGCTGAGTCAAGTGTCCCTAAAAACGCTCCGACAGCTGAGGATAAACCAGAATTTAAAGGAACACTAGATGACAATAATACTACAGATAAAAAAGAAACTTTAGAAAATAAACCTTCTAAACAAGAACAAACTAAAGAAACTCTTCCTAAAACTGGAGATTCTAACACTTTCTCTTTAGTTGCTTTCTTAGCTGTTATCGTTAGCATAGTATTAGGAACTGTTAATAGCAAAAAAGAAAGTCGTTAGTTTTTATTGAAAATAAAATCTCAACATCTGAAGGATGCTGAGATTTTTTTATTTTCTTATTCTAATGTATTAATAATACCTTTTTTAATTTTATTATAGAAAAATAGTGAGATAAACATGGAGACAACCTCAGCGACAAAAAAGGCCCACCACACATTATTAACATTTCCCGTCAAAGACAGTAACCAAGCCGTTGGACTTAAGATAACTAATTGACGATATAAAGATGTCATTAAAGAGTAAATACTCTTTGAAAAAGCTGCAAACACTCCACTAATGGTTATCCCTACGGCAGCCATTGGAAATGATAAAGCAATGATCCGTAAGGCTGCAATTCCAATTGTTTCCATTTTTGGTGTTGCGTTAAACAGGGATAGTAGTTCTTTTGGAAATAGCTCTAAAATGATTAAACCAATCACCATAATAGTAATGGCTAAAAGCATGGCAAATTTAATGGCTTGATTTATTCTCTCTTTTTGACGCGCCCCATAATTATAAGCTAAAACTGGCACTAAACCACCATTTAAACCGAAAATAGGCATAAAGAAGAAACTTTGCAGTTTAAAGTAAACACCAAAAACAGCTACTGCTGTGGTTGAAAAGCCAAGTAGTATCTGATTCATGATAAGTAGCATCAAAGAACCAATTGAAACCATCAAGGTTGAAGGGATACTGACAGAATATATTTTAACTATAGTAGATTTAATTGGATGCAAAATACCCTTTAAAGATAACTGAATATCCTTATTAAATTTAATATTAAGGTATAGAGCTAGCATAGATGCCATTGCTTGTGCCAAAATTGTTGCAATAGCGGCTCCGGTAACACCCATAGCAGGAAAACCAAAGTAACCAAAAATGAGGATTGGATCTAAAATAATATTTAGCACAGCTCCAAATATTTGAGAATACATACTAAGGACAGATCTGCCAGTCGATTGTAACAAGCGTTCAAACGTGATTTGAGCAAAAGCACAAAAACTGAAGACACAAATAATAGTTAAGTAAGATTGACCATATTCAGCAATAACCTCATTTGAGGTTTGAAGCATCATCAAAGGTCTGACAGCAAAAAGACCAATTGCCAAGAAAATTAATGAATGACAAGTATTTAAAAAAATCCCTGTGTTAGCAGCATCACTAGCACCACGAGAATCTTTTTCCCCTAATTTTTTAGACAAAAGAGCGTTTATCCCAACACCTGTTCCAGCAGCAACAGCAATTCTGAAGTTTTGTACTGGAAATGCTAGTGAAATAGCTGTTAAAGCATTTTCATTAATTTGCGCAACAAACATGCTATCAATAATGTTATAAAGCGCTTGAACTAGCATTGAAAACATAATAGGCAATGAGATATTAAAAATTAATTTTTTGATGGACATCGTGCCCATTTTATTCGTTTCTGATACTTGAGTAATATGAAACACCTACCATTCTTTTCATTATCGTTTTGTCTTATAAGACAGAAATAACAAGAGAATAAGCCTTCTATCTCAAAAAGACACTAGATTAATATATCATAATTCATTTAAAAAATCATTGATTTGATTCCTGAATTTTCCTATTAATTTAAAGAAAAAGTAAAATATAAAATAAAGCTCGATAAATTATTTTAGTTTTTTTGAACAAAACCCTTTACAAATGACAAAATTATAGATATAATTATTTCATATTCTAAATAATTTTTAAGGAGAAATTTTATGTCTAAAAAAATTCTTTTCATCGTAGGATCATTACGTAAAGAATCATTTAACCACCAACTTGCTAAAGAGGCTGAAGCTCTACTTTCTGGAAAAGCTGAAGTATCATACTTAGACTTCTCTGAAGTACCTGTCTTTAACCAAGACCTTGAATCACCAGTACTTCCAGCAGTTGCAAAAGTACGTGAAGAAATCCAAGCTGCTGACGCTATCTGGATTTTCTCTCCAATTTACAACTTTGCTGTTCCAGGCGCAGTTAAAAACCTTTTAGACTGGGTATCACGTGCGTTAGATCTTTCAGATCCAACTGGACCATCTGCAATCAACCAAAAAGTTGTGACTGTTTCTTCAGTTGGTAATGGTGGACATGAGCCATTGTTTGCTGAATACAGCAAAATGCTTTCATTCATCCGTACAAATGTTGTTGGTGACTTTACAGCATCTAAAGTTAATCCTGAAGCTTGGCAAACAGGTAAACTTGAAGTTGCTGAAGACGTAAAAGAAAATCTTAAAAAACAAGCTGACGTTCTTCTTGAGTCAATCAACTAGAACGAAAAAAAACACCGCTTCAGCGGTGTTTTTTTTTGTTGATTTTTTACCAAAAAAACAGACCTACAAATGTAGGTCTGTTTGGATACTTAAAGACTTATTGATTATTCATCTTCGTCATCATCATCACTAAATAGCACGTCATTAACATGTTGAATATTTGTTGTACCAAATTCTACAATATCAACATCTTGGTCAAGTAAAACACCATTCAAGAAACCGATAACCATTGGCATATTCATACCTACATAGAAATCGAATTTCTTACCTTCAAGCATCATTCTTGAAACGACGTTTGCTGGTGTTCCACCAAGGAGATCTGCAAAAACAACAACGTTTTCAAGACCTTCAACAACTGCTTCTAATTTTTGACGAAAATCATCTGGGCCTTCTTCTGGTAAAAGACTAACCGCATGAATATTTTCTTGAGGGCCCATAATCATCTCTGTACTTTTTTTCAATTCTTCACAGAATAATCCGTGACTAACTAAAACTAAGTGTTTACTCATTCGATTTGCCTCCTAATTAGACTGTAAAGATTTCAAAACCAAAGAAGTTAGTAATAAGTTTTGAACCGATAGCGATTGCGATAACAACAAAGATTGCTTTTGTTGAAGTCATACCTTTACGGCCAAGTAACCAGTAAACAAATCCTGCAAACATAGCTGGTACAAGTCTTGGGAAGATTTTGTCAAGAGTGCTTTGAAGATCAAATGTAACACCACCAAAGTCTTGAGCAAAACCAAATTTAAAGTTAATCATTGTTGCGATAAGTGCACCAACCATGAATACACCAAGAACAGTTGCAGCATCAGTAAGAGCTGATAATCTGTGTTGCATTGTTGTAACAAGGTTTACCCCTTCTTTGTAAGCAAACTCTAATTGTTTCCAACGGAAAACGTTGATTGCCATAGCTACAGCTACCCAAAGGAAGATACCAACTGGGTTTCCTTCGATTGCAAGACCAGCAGCCAAACCACCCATGATAGCTGGTACAGTTGCACCAAACAAAGCATCACCGATTGCGGCAAATGGTCCCATCAAACCAGTTTTGATACCTGTAACAGTATCTTTTGATTCAGTACCTTCATTTTCTTCCAAAGCAAGGTCAATACCAGTAACGATAGTGTGGAAGAAGTTTGAAGTGTTAAAGAATTGCGTATGTGTACGCATCATTTCTAACAATTCTGGAGTGTTATCTCCATACATTTTACGAAGTTGAGGCAAGATCATGTAAAGGTAACCTGATGCTTGCATACGCTCATAGTTCCATCCTAATTGGAAAGTAAATAAACTACGACGATTAACTTGATTAAAATCAGCTTTTGTTAATTTGTAATTAGATTTCGTCATCTTCAATTTCCCCACTTTCTGATTGAGTAGTAGAAGCTACTGCTACAGGAGCGCTAACTGCGTTTTTGTAGCTAATTCCTGCTAACGCAAAACCGATAACAGCAATACCGATCATTGGAAGACCGTTAAATTGTGCTCCACCTAATGCTTCTGCGATTTCTGATACAACACCTACACCACCAGCAAGAGTACCGATGTATCCGTAAAGAGTTGTAAGCATAGCAGTAATAGCAAAACCTAAACCAAGGTATAGAAGGTTTTTCTTAACTGGAAGGTAACGAAGTAAGATAGCAAAACCGACACCAGGAAGCATTTTACCTGCAAGGATAAGACCATCAGCCATCCATTGTGCATTATTAGTAATCCAGTCAGAGATATTTCCAACGGCATCTCCACCAAGTGCAAGTGCTAAGAATACTGGAAGTGCACGAGAAAGTGCCCAAGGAATTGCACCTAATAGGTAGTTAATTTCGATTCCTTTATAGTTGAAGTTTTCAACATGTTTGTCGATACGGTGTGCGAAGTAAGTAGTTGAGAAACGACCTAATACGTCTGTGTATACCATAAGTGCCGCAACAGGTACCGCAATTGCAGAGATTGCAAGTTCTCTGTCCATTCCTGTACCAACTGAGAATGCAGTCGCAAGAAGAGCTCCTGAAGTTGCGTCGATACGAGAAGCACCACCAAAGGTACCTACACCAAGAACAACGAGTTGCAAGCTACCACCGATGTATAGACCAGTAGCCACATCTCCCATTACAAGACCTGCGATAAAACCTGAGAATACAGGTGAACCAGCAGATGAAACAATTGTTAACTCATCACAGATTTGGTATGCTGAGTAAAGAGTTAAAAGTAAAATTTGCCACCATTGAATCATGGTTGTTTCCTCCTTTTATTTGGATAAAAATTATAACTTATTAAGTAAAGGCATGAAGTCGTTGATTGGATCACTTGGAACCATTTGAGCAGTTAAGTGAACACCTTTAGCGTCAAGTGCTTTGAATGCTTCAATATCACTATCCACGACATTAATGCTACGTGTAACAGAACGAGTTTCTTCTGTTTGAGACATATTTCCTACATTTAATTCAGTCAATGGTACTCCGTACTCAACTAAACGTAAGAAGCGATCAGGTCTTCTAGCCACAATAAGTAAACGTTGTGCGTCATATTTACCAGCCATAATGTTATTAGCTGCTTTTTCAACAGGTAAAATACTTAATTTTACTCCTGGTGGAACAGCCAATTTAAGACCTGCTTTTTCGATAGCATTCTCAGCAACTTCATCATCAATTACCATAATTCTAGTAATTCCTAAAGAAGTTGACCAAAGGTTTGCTACTTGACCGTGAATTAGACGACCATCAATTCTTGAACCAATAATTGCCATGATTTTCCTCACTTTTCTTTTTTTTATAATATTACAGGCTTTTCTGAAAAAGTTATACTTTCCACGAATTGTCCTTCAGTTTCGAAGACGACAATCTCATTATCTCCCTGCTTTAAGTATCCATGTGGTAAATAAAGAGAAAGTATAGGTCCCTTGTTCCAGAAACGACCAATATTAACATTGTTTACAAAGACAACACCTTTTCCAAATCCAGACATGTCAAGATAAGTATCTTTAACATCATCTATTGTAATCTGATATTTGTAGAAACTTGGTGTTCCTTCTTGCCACTCTTGATTAAAATCAACTTTAGAGAGATTTTCAAGAGGTAATGGATAAATTTTCCAGTTACCAATGTAGTGCAAGTCGGCTATGACACCTCTGCCCAGACCTTTTTTCTGAGTCGGTGCTGTTAATTTGTGTCCATAATTAACACGCCCCATGTTTTCTACCAATATCTTAAGATGAGTTTCGTTACTTTCTGGAGTGAATAAAATATCCTCTCCAATCTCTTCTTGATATTGTGTTGTCACTAACTTATCATCAGCATAAAGTTTTATTCTATCTCTAGCATCAATAACACGTAATCTTTCTTCGTCAGCTTTATCTTTTTCGATAACAGTGTGATAGAGAGTGTAACCAGTGTTTTGACCAATTTCTTCCATATTTAATGGATAGAAAGAAGAGACGTAATCGCTTTCATTTTCGATCAATGAAAACAGACTCACTTTATCCTTTAACTCTGCTTTATCATAAGCTTTTGCCTTCTTAATGAGGGGTTCGCTATATGATAACTCTGGAAATCTTTTCTTCATGAGATTTTGAAGAGCGTAAAATTTCTTACTAGGATTTCCCGCTTCATCTAAAATAGCATCGTAATCATAAGATGTTACTTGAGGTAAGTCTTTTTGACCTCTTGCTGAACATCCGTTCATGAAGCCAAAATTGGTTCCCCCATGAAACATATATAGATTGACACTACCAATTTCTAAAGCATCCATAACAGACTGGGCTAATTCATCCGGGTCGCGTCTAATAACATCTTCACCCCAACGATTGAACCATCCATCCCAAAATTCCATACACATGAGTGGCCATTTTTTACCATACTCATCAAAGAAATCTTGCATCATTTTAAAGTTTTCTTGTGCTTTAGAACCAAAGTTTCCTGTCGGCAGAATATCATCTTCTATCAGGCTTCCTGCTCTTAAAGTAGCTCGCCATGGACCATCTGATGTGAAAAATGGTGCATCAACACTTCTTTTTTCCATCATCTTTTTGATTGCTCTAAGATACTCTTTTTCTTCCCCATAAGAGCCATATTCATTTTCGATTTGGAACATCAGAATGTTTCCACCTCGATTTAATTGACGCTTAGCTAATTTAGGGATGAGAAACTCATAGTAATCATCAACATGTTGCAAGTAAGTAGGATCCGACGTACGAATACGCATGTTTTCTTTAAGAAGCCATGCAGGTAGACCACCAAATTCCCATTCTGCACAAATAAATGGTGAAGGGCGAACAATAGCGTAAAGACCAAGTTCTTGTGATAAGTCTAAGAATCTTTCAACATCGAGAATGCCTTCGGATGTAAACTGCCCTTTTTGAGGTTCATGCATATTCCAAGGAATATAAGTCTCAACAGTGTTAAATCCCAAAGCTTTTAGATTATATAGCGATTGATACCAATCATCCGGATGAACTCGAAAATAATGAATACTACCAGACATAATCTTGATGGGTTTATCATCTATATAAAATTGATCAGAAATCTTAAACTGAGGCAAACGCTTCACCTCCCATTTCTTTTTAAATTTTACATTATTATATTAACATATCTGAGTGGTTATATCAAGTTATTTTTTCAAAAAAAATTTTTCTATTTTACTTTTTTAAAAAATATTTAGTATAATAATATTTATAAAAGGATTTGTTAAAGAATTATAAGATCAATCAGTTTTACATTTTATAAGTTAGGAAGTGACGTAATATGAAAATACCTAAATACCAAATGATTCAAGATGAACTTCGCCAACAGATTATTAACGGTAAATTTGAAAATGGTGACAAATTTTATACAGAATTAGAACTAAGAGAAATTTATAAGGTTAGTTCTATTACTGTCATTCGTGCAATGAATGAACTGGTCAAAGATGGTTACTTGGTTCGCCAGCAAGGAAAGGGAACCTTTGTCTCTCGCTCAAGAAAAGGAAAATTGGTCGGCTTTTCAGATATTGAACTGTTCCCTTTAAAAAATGATTCTGTTACTGTTCTTTCTATTGAAAAAGGCAATGACCCTGACTATATTAAAAAATTAGAATTAGGTAAAAATGATTACTACTATAAGATTGTGAGACTAAGAAAAGCTGACAAACAGCCTTATATTTACCAACAATCTTATATCCCTGCTCGTTATATTTTAAGTCCTAATAAACCACTATCCCATTATAATTCTATTTATAAACGCTTCAGAGATGATTTTAATATCCACATGTCTGAGGAACCTTTTGTTGAAACTAATGAAGTTAGTCTTCCTACTCCAAAACATATCGCTAGTGCTTTGAAGCTAAAAACGAATGAACCAAGTATTAAACAAATCAAATTAACAAAACGTAGCAATAGTGAGGAAGTTTTAGAGTATATCGAAAGCTATAAACATTGGAAATACTTTAAATTTGAAATTACTGCTAACGAGCAATAAAAAAACTGGTTTAACCAGTTTTTTTTATTTTTTATTTATATTCGTGAATGATAACACCTTTAACGACACGGTTCACGGTTCCTGTTTTAGAAGGTGTATCAGGTGTGTTTTTTACTTTCACAGCAGTCATAAGTGAAATCATTTGAGCAACAAATACGTCTGCTAAACTAAGGTAAGCATCTGGAAGAATGACATCAGATTTTAACTCAAACGTATCACCTGAGAACGTTAAATCTCCTTTTTGTCCTACAGCAAGTGTTTTAAGAGCAATTTGATCGCCATAAACTTCCTCAATTAAATCAATATCATATTGTCTTGTGTAAGGATTGTTGTGGATAAAGTCGATAAGAAGAGTTTTCTCGTTAACAAATGATTTTGGACCATGTCTAAAGCCCATTGAAGAGTCAAACATAGTAGCAACTTTACCAGCTGTTAATTCAAGAATCTTAAGTTGTGCTTCTCTTGTTAAACCAGATAAAGAACCAGAACCAAGATAAACAATACGGTCAAAGTCTAAATCAACAATAGCTTTGACGATATCTTCTCTATCAAGAACGTCATGAGTAATCTCTGCTAAATAATTAACAAACGTTTCTTTTTCAGCCAATGAATGCTTAGTGTCAAAGGTCAATAAAGTTGTTAATAACATACATGAAAAACTACCAGTCATTGCAAAACCAGCATCATTAGACAATTCTGGCATCAATAATAGAAGATTATTATCATCACCTTCAGCATTTTTGGCTAATTGACCTTCTTTTGCACAAGTAATTGTTAAATGGAAAACAGAAGGTACGAGTTGATTTGCTAATTGAACTGCTGCAACGCTTTCCGGGCTATTACCACTACGTGCAAATGACACTAACAAAAGTGTTTCATCTTCAAATAAGTGCTCATAAGGAACAGATACCAAATCTGTTGTTCCAACACTTTCAAAAATAAAGCGACTACGATCACCATGATGTTTTAAGAAAGGTAGGGCTGTATCACCAACATATTGAGAAGTTCCAGCACCTGTAAAGATTACCTTAACACGTTTATTTGGACTAGCTGCTTTTACTTTATCTAAGAAAGTAGCAATTTTTTCTTGATGTTCTTTAAATAAACCAAAAGCCTCTTGCCAAAGTTCAGGCTGTTGCTTGATTTCCTTAGTTGTAATCTTAGCACCTAATTTTTCTAGTTGTTCATCACTATATTGAAACATTATTTTCTCCTTTTTATTTTTATTTCTGATAGTTATCAGTTAGGTTTTATGATGTGTGATTTTGTATCTAAATTGGTCAGCACGCGCAATACTAAAGGTAAATTCAATGATATGATTTTTAGTATTAAACGTTTTGCGGACAATATGTAAAACAGGACTTCCTGATTTAATTTTTAAAAATTTAGATTCACGATCAAGTGCAATACTTGCAAAGAATTCTTCTTCTGCCGTTCTAATGGTCTGACTATAATCATCAGAAAAAATCTCGTAGAGAGGTTTTTCATAAAGACGTTCACACCTTAGACCTTTAAAAATATCTTTTGGGATATAAGAACGCTCGACCATCATCGGAACATCATCGGCAATCCGTAACCGTTCAATTTCGTAGACCATATCATTTTGAGAAAGATTTAGCTGTTTAGCGATATAATCAGAAGCCTTAACCTCACTAAAAGAGAGAATTTCAGTTTTAGGAACTTTTCCTAGATTTCTCATGTGGTCGGTAAAACTGTAAGATGCTGACAAGTCAACCGTACTATCGCTAGTTTCAGCAACAAATGTTCCTTTACCATGCTTTTTATAGATCAAGCCTCTAGTTTCTAATTCCTGTAAGGCCAATCTCACGGTCATTCGACTGACACCATATTGATTAGTCAATTCACGTTCAGACAATAATTTATCATTGGGAGAAAACAATTCTTTTATCTTTTGCGCTAGTGTATCAGCTAGTTGTAAATATAATGGTTTTTCACTCATCGTCTTCTCTCCTTTCACTGTCTGGTTATAACCACATATCCAGTATAATATATTAATATAGAGGAGTCAAGGGGAAAATGTGATTTCTAAAAATTTTTTTAATCTTTCAAACTCTTATTTTATCAAGAAGATAACGTTTTCAGTCACTATGGCAATTTTTTCTTGTGAGATTAGTTTCACTCTTTCTCAAATAGTGTCAGTGCCAACTTTATCGCTAGTTGACCAATCTTATCCTTTCTTTCTAAATCAGTATGATTGCTGAGACTTCTTTCATCCCAAACTTCAGTATCTAGATTATCAGCCGAATAAAAGAGTTGTACATGGTTAATTCCTCTAAATTGGCTCATGGCAGCAATCGCTGAACATTCCATATCGACACAAATGGCTCCTTCTGTCTTTCTTTGTTTCATTTTATTAGCTGTTTCTCGGTAAATACCATCTGTTGTCCAAACTTTTCCTATTTGATAGGAGACTTTTTCCTTATCCAAAAAGGCTGTCATTTCCAATAGAAATGCCTTGTTAACAGGTACTTCACGACTAGCTTTTAGATAGTGATAACTAGTGCCCTCATCTCTAATGGCAGAGCTTGGTATGATGATAGAGGTTTCTTCTATAGTAGCATCTAAGACACCACATGTTCCAAACACCAACAAATTTTTCATCCCCATAGCAATCAAATCTTCTAACACAGCAACACAAGCAGCTGATCCAACATAGGAATTGAAAAAGCCAATACGAGTCCCTTCTATTGTCAAGACATAGATTGGTATTTCCATATTAGCCATTGTTGTTGTCGTTAGGACTTGGTGTGGCAACTGGTGCAACAGTCTCTTAAAGGTCTCACGCGCAAAACAGGTGATAACTGTTTGAGGGAAATCCTCAATGGGTTCAATAATGTCTTCTGGATTAATAATCGCCTTTTTTGCTTCATCAAATTCTGTTAAAATCATTGGTAGTCTCTCTTTCATTGATTTGTTATATCCTATCAAAAAGAAAATAAAAAAAGAAGTCGCTTTTAACAAGTAACTTCTTTTTTAACTATTTTTTTGTTTCAATTCTGGGTGTTGATAAATCAGTTTCTTTTTTAAGGAATGTGATAAATAAAGTTCTTTATTAGTCGTTAAGATCAGTACTTCCATTTCCTCTAAAGCATCTACTATCGCCAAGATTTCTTTGGGTGTCTTTCCATATAAACGGCTGGTCCAAATTTCTCCATCTAAAGAGCTTTTTGAAATAATCGTCAAACTAACAACATCAGTTTTTAGAGGATGGCCTGTTTGTCGGTTAATCAGATGATGATAGCTTTTGCCATCAATCATTGATTGTCTTTCATAGGTCCCAGAAGTGACAACCGACTGGTTTTTTAAGCTTAAAACAATACTATCTACTCCTTTTTTATGGTAAGGATTTCTGATACCGACACGCCAATAACCATCAGCACTATTTGGATTGTCTCCATATAAAAGCACATTACCACCAAGATTGATGACAGCTGATCTAACCCTATTTTTTTGGTAAAAAGCCTTTAATTTATCAGTACTATAGCCTTTAGCAAGGGCACCCAAATCAAGAGCCATCCCTTTTTGGGCTAGAAAAACAGTTTGATTGGTTCTATCTAGCACAATCTGGTAAGGATTAGTCAGAGTCAAAGCTTTTTTAATAGCATCTGGTGAAGGTTTCTTGGCATCTTGAAAACCAATACGCCATAAACGGATAACTCCGCCTAAAGCAATGTTTAATCCACTATCTTTTGCTAAACTATGGGTTTTGCCAATGCTTATCAATTCAAACAAGTCGGGATGAACTTGTTGTGGCTGGTGACAAGCATTAGTATTGATGGCTGTTAGTTCAGAAGTTGAGCTGTGTGCATTAAAACGCTGTTCATACTCTTTTAAAAGTTTTTCTGATTGCTTCATCACATCAGATTGATTGATGGCAGTGATCGACAAATCAATCACCGTTCCCATCAGTTTAAATCGTTTAGATAGCTGTTTTATCATGTTAGTCCTTAATCTTTTTAGAAGCAGTTCTACGCTGATTGAAGGTGTTACTCTCTTAGTTACTATATGCATTCACTACTTTTTTTCACTAATTTCACTACCGCCTCGGTTCTTGCAGTATGAGGGAACATGTCAACTGATTGGATATACTTAACATCATAGACACTGACTAGTTTGACTAAATCTCTTGCTAGAGTAGAAACATTGCAAGAAACATAGACCATTTTTTCTGGCTTATAAGTAGTAATCGTCTTTAATAGTTTATCATCTAATCCAGTTCTTGGAGGATCAACAATTAAAGCCGTTGCTTGGTATCCTTCTTGGTACCATTTTGGAATAATTTCTTCTGCTTTTCCCGCTTCATAGTAAGTATTAGTAAATCCCATTTGTCTAGCATTGTTTTTGGCATCAACGATAGCTTCTTTAATGATGTCCATTCCTCTAACAGAAGCCACCTTGTCCGCAAAGGCAAAGCCGATGGTCCCAACACCACAGTAAGCATCGATAAGATGATCTTTTTTTGATACATCTAATGCCTTAATAGCTTCTTGGTAGAGGTTTTTTGTTTGCTCAGGATTAAGTTGGTAAAAAGCTCTTGGTGATAGAGAGAATTGATAATCAAGAATACCTTCTTTAATACTTTCTTGTCCCCATAAAAGCTTTGTTTTGTCACCATAAATATCACTTTTTTTAGAGGTATTAATATTCATAGAAACCGTTTTAATGTTTTCAAATTCATCAACCAATACCTTAATAATAGGCTTAAAATCAAGGACTTTACTAGTCACAAAAAGGATCTGAACTTGGCTAGTTTCTCTTGCTTTTCTAATCATAACCGTTCTGACACCAGCTGTTTTTCGCTCATCATAAATAGGAAAATGAAACTCTTCTAACAATTCAGAAATGCGATTAATGATGGTTTGTGTCACTTTGTCTTGAACAAGGCAATCCTTAATGGCAACAAGACGATGAGAATTTTCCGCAAAAAGACCAGCATGAACCGATTGACCAAATCGTCTCGTCTGAAATTGTAACTTGGCCCGATAATGTTTTGGTTCTTTCATACCAATCGTTGGTCTAATCTCAAATCGTTCAAAGCCTTGAGGTTTAAATTTTTTCAAGGCTTGCTTTAAAAGGTCTGCCTTGAAATCTAATTGTTTGTCATAACGAAGATGCATGATTTGACAACCACCGCACTCCTCATAGATAGAACATTCTGGTGTCACACGAAATTTTGAGGTTTTATTGATTTTAAGCAATTTGGCTTCGGCAAAATGACGTTTGACTGCAGTAATTTGGCAAAAAACATCCTCTCCTTTTAAGGCTCCTTTGACAAAAACCAATGTTTTCTTATAAAACCCAATACCTTCTCCGTTGATTCCCATTTTTTTAATTTTTAAAGGAATCCTTTGTTTTACTGTTAAATTCATGCTTCTATTTTACCATTTTGATATAATAAAAACATGAAAATTAGCCGATTAGAAAAGAAAAAACGCCTTTATCTGTTAGAATTAGATAAAAAGGAACAACTTTATATCACAGAAGATACCATTGTCCGCTTTATGTTGACTAAAAATAAAGACATTGATGAAAAAGAGTTAGAGGCCATTAAAACCTTTGCTCAGTTTTCCTATGGTAAAAATCTTGCTCTTTATTTTCTCTCCTTTAAACTACGAACTGAAAAAGAAGTGACTGACTATCTGTTAAAACATGATATTGACAAAACTAGTGTTTCATCGATTATTCAAGAATTAAAAGATGACAACTGGCTTAATGATCAAAAATATAGTGAAACACTGATTGAACAATCTCTTAAATCTGGAGATAAGGGACCTTATGTGCTGACTCAAAAACTAAAACAAAAAGGGTTAGACGAAAAAATAATTGCACAAACCATTGAGCAGTATGATTTTACAGAGGTTGCTCAAAAAACTGCACAAAAGTTACTAAGAAAACACGAAGGTCGACTTCCTGTCAATGCCCTAAAAGATAAGATTACTCAAGCTCTTGTCACCAAAGGCTTTTCTTATGCTGATGCGAAAATAGCATTTGAGACATTAACTATTGAAGATGATGATGACAATGATGATGCTTTGATTCAAAATGAAGTTGAAAAACAATATCGAAAATATAGCAGACGTTATGATGGTTATGAGTTAAAACAAAAACTCACACAAGCTCTTGTGAGAAAAGGGTTTGATTATGATAGCATCAAAACAGTCCTTCGTGACTATCTTGACTGAGAATTTCACAAAGCGTGCTTTTTCGGTTAAATTGTGATAAACTAGTTAAGGACAACGTTAATTGTAGAAAGTTGGTAGGCCATGAAGACTCCTAAAGAAGGCGACTTTATTACAATTCAAAGTTATAAACATGATGGCAGCTTACACCGGACGTGGCGTGAAACAATGGTTCTTAAAATAACTGAAAATGCTATTATTGGCGTAAATGACCATACTTTAGTCACTGAAAATGATGGTAGACGTTGGGTAACAAGAGAACCAGCTATCGTCTATTTTCATAAAAAATATTGGTTTAATATCATCGCTATGATTAGAGATGATGGTGTCTCCTACTACTGTAACCTGGCTAGTCCTTATGTATTAGATGCTGAGGCTCTAAAATATATTGACTATGATTTAGACGTCAAGATCTTTACAGACGGCGAAAAAAAACTGTTAGATGTCGATGAATATGAAAATCATAAAAAAAAGATGAACTATTCATCTGATATCGATTTTATTCTGAAAGAAAATGTCAAAATATTGGTTGATTGGATTAATCATCAAAAAGGTCCGTTCTCACAATCATATGTTAATATTTGGTATAAGCGTTATCTTAGACTGAAGAATAAATAAAGTTGTCAAGCATCCATAAATATGGGTGTTTTTTTCAATAAAAAAAGAATCATTGCTGATTCTAAAAATAGTCCGTACGGGATTCGAACCCGTGTTACCGCCGTGAAAAGGCGGTGTCTTAACCCCTTGACCAACGGACCATATTTTATTACATACATGGGCACGAGTGGACTCGAACCACCGACCTCACGCTTATCAGGCGTGCGCTCTAACCACCTGAGCTACGCGCCCAATTTATGAAAATGCCGGCTACATGACTTGAACACGCGACCCTCTGATTACAAATCAGATGCTCTACCAACTGAGCTAAGCCGGCAAATGACCCGTACTGGGCTCGAACCAGTGACCCATTGATTAAAAGTCAATTGCTCTACCAACTGAGCTAACGAGTCTTACTTTATTTTTGTTATATTCTAACAAACGGTCCCGACGGGAATCGAACCCGCGATCTTCGCCGTGACAGGGCGACGTGATAACCGCTACACTACGGGACCTTTAGCTTCATTCTTCTAATTAAAGAAGCAACTATTATATTCTATCATCTGCTACTATCATTGTCAATCTTTTTTTTAAAAAACCACTTACAAAATAGTAAGTGGTTTAATTTGTTATTTCTTTAGTTTTTCTCTGTAAGAATCAATTTCTTTTGTATTTCCCCAAACAAAGTGGTTTGGCTTGATTTCAACCATTGTTGGTTTGTCAACAGAATAATCATGTTGATCAGCATCATACACGATTAATTCCTTTTGACGTTCCAAAATAGGATCTGGAATTGGAACGGCAGACAATAATGATTGTGTATAAGGATGAATAGGATTTCTAAACAATTCTTCTGTTTCAGCAACTTCTACAATAACACCTTTGTGAATAACAGCAATACGATCTGAAATGAAACGAACCACTGATAAATCGTGGGCGATAAAGAGATAAGTTAAACCAAGTTCTTTTTGCAATTTCTTCAACAAATTTAAAACTTGCGCTCTAACTGAAACATCCAAGGCAGAAATAGGCTCATCAGCAATAACAAAGTCAGGATGCATGACAAGCGCTCTTGCAATACCAATACGCTGTCTTTGTCCCCCTGAAAACTCATGCGGATAACGCGTTAAATGTTCTGGTAAAAGACCTACCGAATTAATCATTTCAGTCACTTTATTTTTACGGTCTTCTTCATTGTCATATAATTTAAAATTGTGAAGGCCCTCTGAAATAATGTAATCCACAGTAGCACGTTCGTTGAGACTGGCTGCTGGATCTTGGAAAATCATTTGAATTTTACGAATCACATCTCTTTGTGTTTCTCTACTGGTTTTACCATTAATTTTTTGCCCTTCATAAAGGATATCACCTTTACTTGTGGGGTTTAAGCCAATGATAGCACGGCCAATAGTTGTTTTCCCTGAACCAGACTCACCAACTAATGAAAAGGTTTCTCCTTTATTAATGAAAAAATTAGCATTTTTAACAGCAACAAATTTTTTCTTTCCTTCACCAAAAGAAATTTCTAAATCTTTAATTTCAACTAATTTCTCAGCCATTTTGTTGCTCCTCCAAAATCATTTTATTTTTAATTTTCTCATGTAAGTTTTGAATTGCCTCTGGCTTTTCAACTTTAGGAGCATCTGGATGAAGTAACCAAGTTTTTGCCCAATGAGAATCAGTGATTTGGAAAACAGGGGGATGTTCTTCAAAATCAATTGTCATAGCATAATCTGACCTTAAAGCAAAAGAATCACCTTTTAATTTAGTGTAAAGAGATGGAGGTGTTCCTGGGATAGAGAATAACTCACCATGATCATCTGCTAATTGAGGAAGGCTTGATAAAAGACTCCATGTATATGGATGACGAGGGTCATAGAAAACATCTTCAATAGTACCAAATTCAACAATTTCTCCAGCATACATAACGGCTACTTTATCAGCAATACTTGCCACAACACCCAAGTCATGAGTGATAAAAATAGTTGTAAATTTATATTCTCTTTGCAGATTTTTTAGCAAATTAATAATTTGTGCTTGAATGGTCACATCTAGAGCTGTTGTCGGCTCATCACAGATTAAAATATCTGGCTTACAAGCAAGAGCAATGGCAATAACAATTCTTTGACGCATACCACCAGAATATTGGAATGGGTATTCATCAAAACGCTTTTCAGCTTCTGGGATACCAACCTTATTCATGTAGTCGATAGCTAGTGTTTTGGCTTCTTGAGCTGATGTTTTTTGATGTTTAATAATAACTTCTGTAATCTGACTACCTATTGTTTTAATTGGATTTAAGCTTGTCATAGGATCTTGGAAGATTGTGGCAATTTTCTTTCCTCTAATTTCTCCCCAATCCTTATTACTTGTTAGAGTGGTTAAATCTTGTCCTCTATATATAATACTTCCAGAAGCTATGCGACCATTTTCTTCTAACATTCCGGTAAAGGTTTTAGTTAAAACAGATTTTCCTGAGCCAGATTCCCCAACTAAAGCAAGAACTTCTCCTTCTTCTAATTCTACGGATACGCCACGAATTGCGGTAAGAACCTTGTCTCGGACGTCAAATTCTACCACCACATCCTTGGCAGATAATATTACATTTTTTTCTTTTGACATATATATCTACTCCATTCTATGAGTGTGAACGTGGATCACTTGCGTCTGCCAGATTTTGACCAACAATATAAAGTGACAACGAAACTAAAACAAGTGTTGTTAATGGAATCCAGAAAAGATATGGATTCGTGGTTACGTTTTGAGAATAATTTGAAATCAAACGACCCAAACTTGGAACAGTAACTGGCAATCCTAATCCAAAATAAGATAAGAAAGCTTCTACCGAGATAAATCCTGGTAACATTTGTGACATTTGTGTCACGATAACTGAAATTAATTGTGGTAATAAGTTTTTTGTCACCATTTTAAAGGTCGAAGTTCCAAGCGTTCTACTAGCCAAATTGTATTCCAAATCACGATAACGAAGAATTTGAACACGAATAAAATAGGCAACACTAATCCAACCGGTTATTGTCATGGCAAGAACCAAGTTCCAAAAACCAGCACCTAATGAATAAGTTAAAACGATGATGATAAGTAATGAAGGAATATTGATAATGACATTATAAACCTCAATCATTACCATATCTACTTTTTTAGAAATTCCCCAAATTCCTCCGACAATTATCCCTACAAAAAGATTAATAAAAGTAGCAATAAACGAAATCAAAATAGAATTTCTTGCGCCAAACCATACACCGTCAAAAAGTGAATGACCATTTTTGTCAGTTCCAAACCAATATTCAGCATTTGGTGAGATGTATCTAGCCGAAAAATCGTTAATTTTACTTACATCGTTAAAATCATAGTCCGAAAACATTGGGTAAATAAAGCTAATCAAAAGAATCAAAGCTAAAATACCACTCATAATCATTGTCGATTTTTTCTTCCAAAATTCAGCGAAAACTGATTTCCAATAAGAATAACTTGGTGCATCAATGACCTCAGAAGCAAAATCATCTCTTTTGACAAATTGAAATTTATTTTTATCAACCATAGACTTTATTTTCCTCCTTTATCAGATAATTTAATACGTGGATCTAACACAGTCATCAATAAGTCACCTAATAGTAAAGCAATGATTGATAAAGCTGAGAAGATAAAGGATAATCCAACAACCATACTATTGTTAGCCGCTCTAACAGAGTCA
Organism: Streptococcus sp. CSL10205-OR2; assembly: GCF_025660655.1. Classification (GTDB taxonomy): domain Bacteria; phylum Bacillota; class Bacilli; order Lactobacillales; family Streptococcaceae; genus Streptococcus. The sequence goes on along the minus strand of NZ_JAOTIN010000003.1, from coordinate 50,031 downwards.
ATCAACATTTTACCCATACCAGGATAAGCAAAGATAGTTTCTGTCAAAGTAGCACCAACAATAACTGCTAAGAGCGCTCCAGGTACACCAGCAATAATTGGAACCATGGCGTTCTTAAAGATGTGTTTATCAGCAATTTCTTTTTCAGACAATCCTTTTGCTCTAGCAAAACGGACAAAATCACTATGTTGTAAATCGATTAGATAACGTCGCACCCATAAAGCCAATGATGGTACATATAAAATAGCTAATATTAATGATGGCAATACATAGGACAAGATATTATGAGCGCCTAAAGTCGGGAAAACATCTGGTAAGCCTAAATTAGAACCAACAAATCTGACAACATAAATTAAAGCAATTGATGGAATAGCCATTAAGAAAGTGAGAAAGGCAGTTGAACCTCTATCAAAAAGAGCATTTTTAAAGCGAGCCATGTAAGAACCCAGAGGTAAAGCAATAGCATAAGCAAGAATGATTCCAACCAATCCTATTCTAGCAGACATCTCAATCATTGATGGGTCTTTATAATTGTTCAAAGTATTTGAGTAAGGATCATCACCATAAAATGTCTTAGAACGGCTGTCTGCTTTGCTTGGAGATTGGTAAGTTCGGCTATAAATGTCTACTGTTGAAGACATTGTTTTCCCATTAGGGAAGGTAACCTCTGTAGAACGTTTTTGTCCTTGTCCTTGACTAATAACTTGCAAAACAGGTGTGTTAGAGTATGTTGGATAAGATACTCCTAAATTTAAAGTCACAAAATTTTGATGAATAAACGGGAAAGAGCCATTGACATAAAGAAGATATTTATGTTTTGTTCCTGATCCAACAACAGACCAGCCAATTGAAGGGTCATTTTCAACACGGATATAGCGTTCCAAATCTGGATTTGTTTCATCTTGAATTTTCCAAGGATGATCAATCTGAACGAGGTTTGCATAGAATTTAAACACACGTTCATAGATTGGCACTTCTCGCGTCGCAAAAAAACTTCCACTATTTGGTAATTGCTCTAGCTTCCAGCCACTACCAATTGATTTAATATAATCTTTATAGATGGATTCATTTTTTGAGTTGACCTCTACAGTAACGCTCTCATCTATTTCGCTAGCCGCCTGTTGAAGTTCTTTTGATGTCATATACTGTATATAACCCATTTTTTCAAAGACGCTATTTTCATAATTTGTTTTTCTGTCTGGATCCGCCGCCATCTTACTATAGGTAGAATCTTGTTGAAAAATCAATTTTCTAGGAACCATAGTAAAGATAATAGCGTAAATTAAGGTCGTAATCAAAAAGATAGAGACTAATGACCTTAATATACGGTTGAAAATGTACTTTTTCATTCTTTCCTCCAAATTTCAAAAGAACTCCCTCTATTTTTGGTAGAGAAAGTTCTCTTGAAAAAAGTTTCTATTTTTATTCTACATGATTTGCAAAATCTTCTTGCGCTTTAGCGTTTGATTCTGCTTTTTCCTTTTTCCATTTGTTATGAGCTTCTTCATAATCTTTAGTTGTTACAATATCAGATTGAAGGTTCAAATATTTGAAAGTTTCTGGTCCTTTAATACCTGACCAAGAATATGCTGTTGAGAATGGTACAGCTTTTGTTAGAGTAGGTGAAGCTCCTTGAGAGTAGGTTGGAAGGATAAGAGAACTATCTGCCAACCAAGCTTCTGCTTTAGCATACATCTCGTAACGTTTCTTGAGATCAGTATTTTCTGCCGCTGCTGCTTGAGTCATTTCTTCATACTTATCAAGTCCTACAATTTGAGCAATGTCTTGGTTTTCACCTGGAGCAATACCAATTTGGTGAACTGCAGCACCATTACTTGGATTAAAGATATCTAAGTAAGTTGAAGGGTCTTGATAGTCAGGGCCCCAACCAGTTGCTGTTGAAATATCATAGTCATTTTGAGCTGGTGTTTCAGCAAAGTAAGTGATGTTGTAGTATGTATCTTGGTCTAATTGGTGAAGATCTAACACTACATTATCTGTTCCTAAAACCGACTCAATTGATTGTTTCATCGATGCAGCTTGCTGTACTAAAACTTCATTAGATTGATAAACAGGCATATCTAAGTGAATTGGGAATTCAACGCCTTCAGCTTCAAGAGTCGCTCTAGCTTTAGCAAATTCTGCTTTCGCTTTTTCTGGATTGTATAGAGTGCTTTCTGCATCAGTTAATTTAACATCTTTCCACTCATCACCATAAGTTGCTAGTTCTTTTTGAGCTACTGAACCGAAAGTATCTTCACCAATTGACACAAATGTATCTGGTGTTAATGAGCTACGAAGAACTTTATCTGCTGCATCTTCACCATTTCCTTGAGCTGCATAACCTAATCTATCAAAGGCAAAGTTAATCGCTTGACGGAAATCTTTATTATAGATTGCTTTTTGAGTAGATTCTTTTTGAGCATCAGTTGTTTTTGCAGTGTGCTCATAGGCACTACGGTTTAAGTTAAAGACACCAAAGTAAGTTGCACCATTTTGAGGAGAGTAGATAATATTATCCCCATATTTCTCTTTTACTGAATCATAGCTTGGAGTATTTGGATAAAGACGAGCGCCAGTATAAACACCATCACTAAAATTATTAACTAATGATTCTGGGTCAGAACCATCATAGAAAGTTAATTTGATATTTTCAATACTTACATTATCTGCATCCCAATAATTAGGGTTCTTAGTATATTCAAGAGATGATTTTGTTGTTAATGCAGAAAGAAGATATGGTCCACTATATAAGATACCATCTGGAGTTGGAGCACCAAAGTCTTCACCTTTTGATTCTAAAAATTCTGCATTGATTGGGAATAAGATACCCATTGTTAATTTAGAATTCCAGAAACTTTCAGGTTGTTTTAATGTGTATTGAACAGTTTTTTCATCAATCGCTTTAACACCAACTGTTGAAAAATCATCTGACTCACCATTAACGTATTCTGCTAATCCAACAATAGAATCTTGAACAAGATAAAGTGCTTCTGATTTTGCATCTGCAGCATGTTTCAAACCTGTTACAAAGTCTTCAGCTGTAACATTAGCATACTCATCACCATCCGATGTAAACCATTTAGCATCGTCACGAAGTGTATAAGTATATGTTTTAGCATCTTCAGAAACTTTCCAATCTTCTGCAAGAGATGGCACAATATTACCAAATTCATCATTTTCAAGAAGGCCGTCTACAAGGTTACCAACAACATCACCTGTTGCCGATTTGTTAACCACGGTGTAGTCTAAAGAAGCTGGATCAGTAGTATAAACGTAAGTATAAGTAGAGTTTTCTCCTCCACCACTGCTACTTTGAGAACTTCCACAAGCTGCTAATGTAGCTGCAGAAACTAACGTAATACCAGCCAAGGCTAATAATTTTGTCTTTTTATTCATAAAAAGTACCTCATTTTCATTTTCATTTTCAAAGACTTTTTTTGTCTATAGGCTATATTATATCATAAAAAATTTTTTTAGGAAAGTAATTTATCAGAAAATTTTGTCTATTGTTAAAATTTATCGTTTACCGCTCTGTACAAAGGATTCGACGACTTTAAAAAATGTTTTTTTAAATTTTTTTCTTTTGGTCGAGCTATTTTCTCAGATTATTTTTTGCTTATCAGCTCACAGATAAATTAGTGTTCTTGCTTATTTTTATTTCATTTTATATCCACTATTTCAATTCATCCTATATTTATTCTCTTTCCTTGTTTTCTTTAATATAAATAAGATTTTAGAAATGTACAAGAAATGGTTCATTATTGTTTCTAAATGCAAATATTAAAAATCAGCAAGATTGTTTAGTCTTACTGATTTTTAAAATCATCATATTATTTTTGAGGAATCTTTATATCGTTTTCATCAACTTTATTCCAGTTAGAATATTCAGATTCAACAACCATTTCAAGAGATCCTTTGTTTCCCTCATAAGTTATTAAAAGTGAAAAATCCTTTAAAAAATAAGTTTCTTTATCAAAATGGATGGTTAGACTTTTTTCTGTTTCATCTTCAGTAATACCTGTTAGGCTAAGATTATATTGTTCACCAAACGTTGAAATAAGTGAGATTTCTTCATTTTTCAACGTTAATTCGTAAACATCACCTTTATCTTCAATCATAAGATCATCTTTTAAGGATTTGATGTTCTCTAACACATCAAAATAGTCTGGGTGAAAATAAAATTCCTCGCCATTGGTTGAAGTGTATTCTTTCGTAGTTTCTCCTTTTGCTTCACTCTCATGATAAATTTCCGGTTTATTATTACTATCAAAAATAAATTTTTCTTTTACAGAATCACCTTCTTGTGACTTGGTGTCAAATAAAATATCTGCCTTAATTAATTGAGAATCGTCAAAAACAACTGTACTTTCAATCTTTTGAGAAGAAACATTTTGGTCAACTCTAACCTCAAAATCATGTTTTCCTTCTATAGAAGAAAGAGCTTTATTTTTGACGTCTACTTCATTTAAAAATTTTTCAACAGTCATTTTTGTAGTCGTTTTGGTAGTCTCTTTGGTAGGATTGTTATCACTAGAATCTGTATTTGATTGACAACCTGCTAATAAAAAGAGTAGTCCAATGATTGCTATAAAACCTAGTCTAGAATATTTCTTCATAATATAACCTCCAAAAAATGGTATATAGATAAAGATTAAGTCAACCTATATCTAAATACCATCATATCAAAAATAATCAAATGTGACTAGGATGACCCTACAATTTTACCCAACTGATCCTTCCATTTCGTAACTAATCAAGCGATTGAGTTCAACGGCGTACTCCATTGGTAATTCTTTGGTAAAGGGTTCAACAAACCCCATGACAATCATTTCTGTAGCTTCACTTTCTGTTAAGCCGCGGCTCATAAGATAATAAAGTTGTTCTTCTGAGATTTTAGAAACTTTAGCTTCATGTTCTAAGGCTACCTGAGAGTTATGAATCTCGTTAAAAGGAATAGTATCTGATTTTGATAAATCATCCATAATAATCGTATCACATTCAATATGACTAACTGATTTTTTGGAGTTCTTAGCAAAGGTCACTTGTCCACGATAATTAACCTCACCGCCACCTTTCGCAATCGATTTAGAAACGATGGATGAACTAGTGTGAGGCGCATTATGAATCATTTTAGCACCTGTATCTTGGTTTTGTCCTTTATTTGCAAAAGCGATAGATAACATGGTTCCACGCGCACCTGGGCCATCTAAATAAACAGATGGGTACTTCATGGTTGTTTTTGCTCCAAGATTACCATCAATCCACTCAACTGTCGCATCTTTTAAAGCGCGAGCACGTTTGGTTACTAGATTATAGACGTTATCAGACCAGTTTTGAATAGTAGTATAACGCATATAAGCACCATCTAAAGCAAAGATTTCGACAATGGCTGCATGGAGGCTGTTGCTTGAATAGGTTGGCGCTGTACACCCTTCAACATAGTGAACACTTGCTCCCTCATCAACAATAATAAGTGTTCTTTCAAACTGTCCAGTATTTTCGTTGTTGATTCTAAAATAAGTTTGTAGGGGAATATCTACCTTAACTCCTTTTGGAACATAGATAAAAGTTCCGCCTGACCAAACAGCAGAATTAAGCGCTGCTAGTTTATTATCTGTTGGTGGGACTAGTTTTGCAAAGTATTGTTTGAATAAATCAGGGTACTCTTTTAAAGCGGAATCAGTATCTGTAAAGATAATGCCCAATTTTTCAAATTCATCTTTCATATTATGGTAAACCACTTCTGATTCATATTGAGCCGATGCTCCTGCTAAAAAAGCACGTTCTGCTTCTGGAATACCAATTCTTTCAAAGGTTTCTTTGATTTTTTCAGGCACATCATCCCATGACCTAGCTGGCCGATCAGAAGCTTTTTGATAGTAGATGATACTATTAAAGTCAATATCTGATAAATCTGGTCCCCATTCTTGCATGGGCATTTTATTAAAGGTTCTTAGAGATTTTAAACGAAACTCTAACATCCATTCAGGTTCATCTTTGGCTTTTGATAACTGTCTAACAACCTCTTCGCTAAGACCTTTTCCCGTTGAAAAAATCGGAGTGACATCATCATGAAAGCCAAACTGATAGTCTCCCAAATCGATTGGTTTTGGTTCTATTTTTTCATTTTTTTCAGGCATATTCATTTTCTCCTAATTGTTTTCCTTCTTCGTTTGGTTATCTGTGACAGCCTTTTTTAAAGCATGCCAAGAAAGTGTTGCACACTTAATTCGTTGTGGGAATTTTGAAACTCCTGAAAGAAACGACGCATCTCCCAATTGTTCTTCTTTATCACTTTTTTTCCCTTGCACCATTTCCGAAAAAACATCTGCCAAAGCCAAAGCCTCTTCTTTGGTTTTTCCAATCATTACATCTGTCATCATACTAGCTGATGCTGTTGAAATAGAACACCCATGACCAGAAAAAGCAATATCAGAAATGTTATCATCTTCAAATTGAACATAAAGATTGACAACATCACCACAAGTAGGGTTACTAAGCGTCACACTATCAACCCCTGTTAAGTCGCCATGATGGTGTGGTGTTTTTGAGTGTTCTGAAACCACTGCCATATATAAATTATCTAATTTAGAAAGAGCCATTAAAATACTCCTTTGTTTTCTTTATTGCATCAATTAAACGATCACAATCTTCCTTTGTATTGTAAAAATAGAAACTTGCTCTTACCGTTGAAGAGACACCTAAGTGATTAAGAAGTGGTTGAGCGCAATGATGTCCTGCTCTAACAGCAATCCCCTCATAATCAAAAGCTGTTGCCACATCATGTGGATGAAGGTCTTCAATATTAAAAGCAATGACACTGCTTCTGTCTTCAATTGATTTGGGGCCGTAAACGGTGATTCCTGGAATCTCTTGTATTTTTGGAAGGACATAGTTCATCAATTCTTTTTCGTGTTGATGAATGTTCTCCATTCCTATCTCTTTAAGATAATCGATAGCGACACCAAGAGTAATGGCACCAGAAATATTTGGCGTTCCTGCTTCCAACTTCCAAGGCAATTCTTTCCAAGTGGCATTTTGTTCATAGACAAAATCAATCATCTCACCACCAAACTCAATGGGCGACAGTTGATTCAAAATCGCTTCTTTTCCATATAAAACACCAATACCGGTTGGTGCTAACATTTTGTGACCTGAAAAAGCCAGAAAATCACAATCTAAGTCTTGCACATCAACTGGTATGTGTGGTACTGATTGCGCACCATCAACAACAAGATAAGCACCATTTTTATGAGCTATTTCTGCAATTTCTTTAATCGGACTAACATAACCTAAAACATTGGAAACATGGGCAAGGCTGACGAATTTTGTCTTATTTGTGATGGTTTTTTCTAATTGTTCCATGTCAAGACTACCATCTTTCAAGTAGACATATTTTAAAACAGCTCCTGTTTTTTGACAGGCTTGTTGCCAAGGAATGAGGTTTGAATGATGTTCCATAATTGAAATCACCACTTCATCACCAGGATGCAACACCTCACGAGCAAATTGAGCTACCCAATTAAGGCTAGTTGTTGTGCCTCTCGTAAAAATAATTTCTTTTTCACTAGTGGCATTGATAAACTGGGCCACTTTTTTTCTAGCAGCTTCAAATTCTCGCGTTGCTCTTTCAGCAAGAGTATGGACTCCTCGATGAACATTAGCATTATCCATATGATAAAAGCGCTCTATACTTTTAATAACTGACTCAGGCTTTTGAGTAGTGGCAGCATTATCTAAATAGACTAGAGGTTCATCATTAACGATTTGATTTAAAATTTTAAAGTCTTGACGAAGTTTATAACTATCTAATTTCTTCATATCATCATCTTTTTTCAAGTTTTTTATCTAAAACGACAATCATTTCATCGCGAACTTCTTTGACAGGGATTTCTGAAATAACACTGCCCAAAAAGCCACGAATCACTAATCGTTCTGCTGTTTCTTGATCAAGTCCACGACTCATTAAGTAATACATGTCATCAGGATCAACTTGACCAATGGAGGCGGCATGCCCTGCAGTTACTTCATTTTCATCAATCAACAAAATCGGATTAGCATCACTTCTTGCTTGATCAGAAAGCATTAAGACACGACTTTCTTGCTGGGCATCTGCGCCTTTTGCCCCTTTGATAATATGACCAATACCATTAAAGGTTAGGGTGCCTCTTTCAAGAATAACACCATGTTGAAGGATATGCCCAACAGAATTTTTACCGTAATTGGTAACCCGAGTATCAATCCCTTGAATTTGTCGCCCACTTGATGCTGCAACGACCTTTAAATTGGCATGACTACCGTCACCTAAAAGATCAGAATCAAAATCAGCAATAACATTTCCTTCATTCATGACACCTATCGCCCAATCAATGGTTGCATTGTTTTTATGATGCCCGCGACGGGTGATATAGGTTGTTACATGATCTCCTAAACGGTCAATAGCTGAAAATTTAACCTGACTATCTTCTTTAGCAATGACTTCCACACTAATATTAGCAGTTGTTTTGATATTACCATTTCCAATTGTTTCAAAACGTTCTAAATAGGTGATACGGCTGTTTTTACCTACCACAATAAGAACATGTTTATTAAAGGGGACATCAGATTCTGAATCCTGTAAAAAAACCCCTTCAATAGGAAAATCAATGTCAACATTGTCAGGAATGTATAAAATAGCACCACTGTTAAAATAAGCATGATGATAAGCTGCTAATTGATCTTCTTCAAACGATAAAGCACTACCAAAATAATCTTTAATAAGGTTAGGATTTTCTTCAAGAGCTGTTTGAAAATCTGTAAAAACAACACCTTTATCGATTAAATCCATGGGTAATTGTTCTAAAACTGTTTGGGTACCCACTTGAACCAATTTCGGATGATTATCTATCGCCATAAAATCAACAACATTGGGTTTTGTATCACTTTCAGTAATAGTCCCATCACCAAGCGACCATCTTTGAAACTTAACACGTTCAATCTGTGGTAAGGGCAGTTCAGATATTTTGTCAAATGCTGATAAACGGTGGTCTAAAAGCCATTTGGGTTCTGCCTTACTTTGTGAGAAATCGATTATTCTCTCTTTTGTCATTTTTTACTCCTTTGCTCCATATCGGCAACAATGACTCTAAACTTCTTCTTTATAATCAATGCCTAATTCTTCTGCAATGGTAGAGTAGCCTTCTTTTTCTAGTCGATCTGCTAATTCTGGACCACCCGATAAGACAACACGACCATCCATCATCACATGAACAACATCCGGACGAATATAATTTAATAGACGTTGGTAGTGCGTGATAATCATGGCACCAAAACCTTCTCCACGCATTTCATTAACACCTTTAGAGACAACGCGAAGAGCATCAATGTCAAGACCTGAGTCAACTTCATCTAAAAGAGCAAAGCGTGGTTCTAACATAAGAAGTTGTAAAATTTCATTGCGTTTTTTCTCACCACCTGAAAAACCTTCGTTAAGATAGCGCTCAGCCATTTCTTCTTTCATGCCTAAGAGCTCCATTTTTTGATCCAGTTTAGTGATAAAATCACGGACAGATATTTTATCCTTATCTTCTTTACCTGCATTCATTGCAGCACGCATGAATTCAGCATTAGTGATTCCTGGAATTTCACTAGGATACTGCATCGCAAGAAAAAGACCTAGTCTTGCTCTTTCATCAACTTCTAATTCAAGGATGTTTTCACCATCAAGAAGGACTTCTCCTTTAGTGACCTCATAATTGGGATTTCCCATAATGGCTGCAGAAAGTGTTGACTTTCCGGTTCCATTTGGACCCATAATCGCAGCGATTTCTCCTGTTTTTAGAACAAGGTTAACACCTTTTAAAATCTCTTTATCTTCAATTGATACGTGAAGATTTTTTATTTCAAGTACTGACATAACACACTCCTTTTATCTAGTCCTTACATTATAACAAAAAAAGCCCATCAAGGCTTTTTTCTTGTTTGCAAGCTAGTCATCATTTTTTTTAATTTTGTCTATAAAAGATCTTCTTCGATCAGAATTACCAATAAAAGATAAGATTTTAAAAAGTGGTGTTCGTCCTTTTCCCCAAATTTCGATACTTTCAATAAAAATTTCTAGTGCAAAAAAAACACCAACCATTAATAACACACCACCGATTCGACTAGAAACATTTAGTAGTAAGGACACTAGAGAGAAGAATAAAGCAATACCATAAACCACTAAAACGGCTCCTCTGTGGGTGAAACCCATCGCTAGTAATCGATGATGAAGATGCATGTTGTCTGCCTCATAAAATTTTTGACCAGACAATGTTCTACGAATAATAGCCACAAAGGTATCGATGATGGGAACACCTAAGATAATAATAGGGGTCACAACTGCCACAGCAGTAGCATTTTTTAATCCTTGTAAGGATAAAACGGCAATCATAAAACCGATAAATAAAGCCCCTGTGTCTCCCAGATAAATAATAGCTGGGTGATAATTATAAGGGAAAAATCCCGCAATAGCTGCAATTAAAACAAAAATTGTGAGGGTTAAGAAAATATCACGATCAAATAGAAAGAAATAAGAAATTAGACCCATCGTTGTTAAACTAATAATGGAAACACCACTCACTAAACCATCTAAACCATCAATAAGATTAACAGCATTGGTAATAGCTGTTATCCATAAAATGGTTAAAAAGAAAGTGATTAGTGGGTTAAATTCCAGCATTGGTCCACCAAAAGGAATCTTAAAACTATCAAATCTAAAGTCGGTAAATTTCCAAACAATTGTTGCAGCAAAAAGAATACCAATCATTTTTTTCTTAGCACTAATTTCAAAAATATCATCGATAAAACCTGTTGCTGCAACCACAAATCCACCGATAACAACGGGCAACATATAATCAAAATAAGATTGGCTACCGATGATTAATTTTGTAATCATTGGCATAAAAACAAGCGAACTAAGTAAAAATGAAACAACAATCGCTAAACCACCTGAACTTGGCATGGTTACCTTGTTAATACGTCGCTCATTTGGCTTATCAACAGCACCTACTCGAAAAGCTAAAAAACGAACGAGCGGTGTTGCAATCAAAGAAATCAGAAATGTTCCGATAAGCACCAAAACATATTCAAGCTTAAAGGGTGTCATATCACTGTACCTCTATCGATTGTAACTCTTCAATAGCATTACTAGTTAATAAGATACCATGTTCTTGCAAATAGGCACGTGTTTTAGAGCTGGTTTTTGCATGCTCTATCAAGCGAGCATAAATGGTATTGGCATAATAATCTGGTTGTCCAATATTTTTGATTAGAACCGTTAAATGATAGATATCGTTTTCTTTAAAGAGTTCAGAAGCCTCAATCTCATAATCCACCGTTCTAGAGAACAGAACAGCTTCTTTTAGATTTTCAAAATCTAAGACATAATGAATATAGTCTGGGATTTTTTGAGTTTTTTCCTGTTCTTGCTCATCATGATCTTCAGCTTCTTTTAGTCTGTCTAGGGCTTCTTTATCACCTTTTTCGCGCATGGTTGTCTCTAAATTTTTAAAAAACTCTTCTGGTGACATTTTTGCGATGTCTTCTAATTCAGCCAAGTCTTCTAAACTCAAGTCTTTGCTGATTTCTGATTTTGTCACAAAAACATCAATACGGTCTTGTCTTGGGGTGACTCGGAAACTAAGCATCCCACTATCTTTAAAATTATCTGGTAGATCTAATTCATCCATGACGGCATAAAAAAACTCTTCTGTTTTTTCTTGAGGAACTAAGAAATCTTTTAATTCCATTCCTCTTTCTTCTAAATCATCCATACTAATCGTTATCTTTAGTGTTGTATCACTAATTTGTTTCATTTCCATCATTCTCACCTCGCACATGTAATCAATTCTATTATACTAGAAAAAACAATTATTTACAATTTTAGATAGTTGTTTTACTGCTTATAAAAAAGAGAAAATAGTTTTCTCTTTTTTTGATTTTCTAATAAAGATTACAAAAATAAAACTTTAATTCCGGCATAGAGTAATAATAGCAAACCCAAAACAATGCGATATTTCCCAAAAACCGTAAAATCATTCTTTTTAACATAATCAGTTAAAAAGCGAATGGCATACATACTTACAACAAAAGCAGTCAGCATGGCAATGGCTAAAATAGCAAACTGTCCTAAAGTCAAACTATCTCCACCAAGAATAAATTTTAACACTTTAATAAAACTCGCACCAAACATGACTGGTATTCCTAAGAAAAAGGTAAATTCAGTTGCAACCACACGGCTTGTTCCCAGCAACATCCCCCCGATAATGGTAATGCCAGAACGACTAGTCCCTGGTACAAGGCTAAGCACCTGAAAAAGACCAATGAATAAGGCTGTTTTATAAGACATTCTTGCTAATGACGTCACACTTGGTTGAAGACTCTCATTTTTATGTTTTTGCTCTATCCATAAAAAGACAAATCCATAAAAAATCAACATCAAAGCCACAGTAACAAAATTGTGCAGATGTTCTTCCATCCAATCATCAAGTGGTAAACCAATCACAATTGCAGGAATAACAGCAAGGACAACTTTGGCCCACAATTGCCACGTTATTCTGATTTCTCTAGCTGTTTTTCCTTTTTGGAAAGGATTTAAGCGATTAAAATAAATAACAACAACAGCTAAGATGGCCCCCAGTTGAATAACAACGTTAAACATACTAATGAAAGCTTGGTTTTGATTTTTAAAATTAAGAAATTCTTGCACCAAAATAAGGTGACCCGTGCTAGAGATGGGTAACCATTCTGTCACCCCTTCAACAATTCCTAAAATAATGGCTTTGATTAAATCTATGATAAACATGCTAACTCCTTTGATGATTTGTTGTAAATGATTTTAACATTAGAAGGCACCGCCTCCGCCGCCTCCGCCACCACCAGAGAAGCCCCCACCACTGGTTCCACCTGATGAGACAGAAAAATGAGAAGCATTTACTGCATGATGATTAGATGATATGATGGCTTTTGTCTGCTGGCTGAGTTGTGGTGAGATAAAAAGATAAGATTGATACAAACTGTCATTTACGAGATTTGGATGAGTCATGATGAGGTGTTTTTCAACCTTTTTGGCAAAACCAAGTAAAGCGGCATAAACCAAAATACGATTCCAGACAATAACTCCTTCAATCTCGACTTGATCAAATTTTTGAATATCACGAAGCATATTGGTAAAACTAATCCACTTTTGAACTTCATCATGTCCATTAGCTTCTAAAAAACCAAATTCTGACATGGTATTTTTACGAGTAGAAAAGTAACTGATAAGAATGATTTCCATACCAATCACTCCAAGATAAATCAATGAATAAGGCGAAATAATAACACCGACAATAACTAGCATTACTATAGCTAAAATGGATATGAGTAATCCAAAAACAAGCATTGCTAAAGACCATCTATAATAGTTTAAGTCGCTTGGTAAAAATGCTCTTCGAATTTTTTCCAGTGGTCCATTTTCGATGTCTTGTAGGACTAATTGATCAATTTTATCTAGTTTTGATTCTAATCTTTTGTTAAAGTTTTCTCCCAAATGATTAACTTTTTGCTCTAACTGTTTTCCGTGATAACGTTTCTTTAATGATTCTATCTGATTATCATTAAAAAGATGGGTAGAAAAGAGTTGATTGATGGCTATTTTATTTTTTTCGCCAAAGGCAAACTCTAGCAGTTCTTTTTCAAAAGCAGTTGTTTTTTCATCTGAAACAATACTCAGTTCCTTATCATTTGACAATGATAATATCTGACGGTCGATGAGGTCTAAAATACTAGCTTTTAAGAGAGTCTCAAAAGTAATTGTTCCTAAATAAGAGGAGGATCGTTTTAAGCCTGATCTCAATGTTTTGGCATAAATATATTTTGCAACCACTAAAGGTGGTAAATCATCAGGAAGATTAAAAAGGTGACTGTTTTTATTAAAATGCTGGTGTTTTTCAACATGTTTTTTAAATAAAAGAAAGAAGAGAATTGCTAAAATGACAGTCAAACCAATGATAATAGGAATGAGTTTATCAAGTAGGAACAAAAGAATTTGCTGTTTTAAAGCAATATCATCTTCAAGGCGTTTGAAGTCTTCTTTTCTTTTGGTTGAAAGCATAAAAGGAGTTGAAACAATCTCATTATTCCAGTATCCGTGTAATTCCAATTTTCCCGAGACATTGGTAGCTGCTAAATGATAGTCTTCATCTTTTAAGGTGATAGTAGGCTGTTTTTTAACATAACCCGTGTGTCCAAAAAGCTTTGTATCTTTAGAAGTTAAATCTGTTTTAATAGTAAAATCAACTCTTTGTAATGTCCTATCCCAATCACTTATTGGTAGCCAGTTAAGTTCAGCAATGTCTTGGTGAACAAAAAGAATCTCTTTTAACTGCCACTCAACGACAACGGAAACCTTATCACCCTTTTTTCCTTTGTTATATATCTTTAAACTATAGCCATCAGCTAAATCAGTCATTTCATGTTTTGATTCAACCAAACTTCCATTTCGATAGACGGTAACAACAGGTGTCGACTCAATCAAAAAACCTTCTGGCATTTTGCCTGCTTTTCCTAGAGTGACTATCTGACCATTATATGAACTATCAAAGTCATAGTCGATGATTTGCTTGAAATCTGCGGAGTTGTCTGCATGAATAATCAATTCCCCTGAATATTGAGGAATAGTATAAGAAACATCTGCACAAACAGATTCACCAAATATAAAAAAGAGAAACGCTAATAGAAGCCAAATAATCTTTTTCATTAGAAACCTCAGAAATATTATTCCTATTTATTTTACCACAAAACCCTTAAAATCGTATTTATCAATCAAGTCAATTGTCAAACATCTCTATTTAAGATACAATGGAAGGCAATATACTTACAGGAGGTTAATATGAAAAAGATATTATTTACTATTATGGCAACAGTCTCTTTTTTATTTGCTGGTGTCACTAGTACCCAAGCAGATGACTATTTGCGTGTCGGCATGGAAGCTGCTTATGCTCCTTTTAACTGGACACAAGAAACCAATAAAAATGGGGCCGTGCCTATTGAAGGATCTTCTCAATTCGCTAATGGTTACGATGTCCATGTTGCTCAAAAAATTGCTGATAAACTTGGGAAAAAATTAATTGTTGTCAAAACCTCCTGGAGTGGTCTTATTCCTGCCTTAACCTCTGGTAAGATTGATATGATTGTCGCTGGTATGAGTCCTACCGAGGAAAGAAGACTAGAAATTGATTTTTCAAATAGCTACTATACTAGTAAACCAATTTTAGTGGTTAAAAAAGATAATCCCTATGCAGATAGCACCACTTTATCTGAGTTTTCAGAAGCTAAAATAACCTCACAACAAGGGGTGTATCTCTATGATCTTATTGATCAAATTCCGAATGTCTCAAAACAGACCGCTATGGCCGATTTCGGACAAATGAGACAAGCTCTAAAGTCTGGTGTCATTGATGCTTATGTCTCTGAACGTCCTGACGGTATTTCAGCTGAAATGGCTGATTCTGAATTTCAAATGGTTGAACTAAGTGATGGATTTAAGGTTAGTGAGTCAGATGTCGCCTTAGCGATTGGTCTTCGAAAAAATGATCCAATTATGGATCAGGTCAATAGTGTTTTAGAAGATTTCTCAACAGAACAACAAATTGCTTTGATGGATGAGATTATCGCACTTCAGCCTATCCAAGAAGAAAGTACTGAGAAACCTCATTTTATTAGTCAAGTTCTTGCCATTGTTCAAAACAACTGGAAACAACTTCTAAGAGGGACTGGGGTGACTTTATTTATTTCCATTTTGGGAACAATTTTAGGAACAAGTATCGGACTCTTGATTGGTGTTTATAAAACGGCTCCAAAAGCAAGCCATAAAGGACTTTTAGTTTTACAAAAAGCATTTAATGTACTGATTAATATCTATATTGAAGTTTTTCGTGGGACACCGATGATTGTTCAATCTATGGTTATCTACTACGGGACTGCCCAAGCCTTTGGATTATCGATTGACCGCACACTAGCAGCTATTTTCATTGTTTCTATTAATACTGGTGCATATATGAGTGAAATTGTTCGTGGTGGTATTTTTTCCATTGATAAAGGACAGTTTGAGGCAGCGACCGCACTTGGTATGACCCATGGTCAAACCATGAGAAAAATCATCCTCCCACAAGTCTTACGAAACATTCTTCCTGCAACCGGAAACGAATTTGTCATTAATATTAAAGACACTTCTGTTTTAAATGTTATTTCGGTGGTTGAACTCTATTTTTCAGGAAATACTGTAGCTACTCAAACCTATCAGTACTTCCAAACCTTTACAGTGATAGCGATTATCTACTTTGTACTTACTTTTACAGTGACAAGGATTCTGCGTTATATAGAAAAACGTCTTGACACCGATCACTACACAACGGGCGCTAATCAAATGCAATTGGAGGTGATTTCTCATGACTGATACTATACTTAACATTAAACATCTTAAAAAATCTTACGGACAACATCACGTTTTAAAAGATATTTCTCTAACGATTAAAAAGGGACAAGTCATCTCGATTATCGGTAGTTCAGGATCTGGGAAATCGACCCTTCTTAGATCGATTAATCTCCTTGAGAGTCCTACTGAGGGTGAAATTCTCTATCACGGAAAAAATGTTCTTGAAAAAGGGTTTGATTTAACCACTTATCGTGAAAAGTTGGGGATGGTTTTTCAATCCTTCAACTTATTTAACAATCTTAACGTCTTAGAAAATGTCATGGTTGCTCAAACAACGGTTCTAAAAAGAGATAAAAAGGAAGCAGAACAAATTGCCAAAGCTAATCTCAACCAAGTTGGAATGACCAAACAATATTGGCTCGCTAAACCAAAACAATTATCTGGTGGTCAAAAGCAACGAGTTGCTATTGCGAGAGCCCTAGCGCTTGATCCTGAAGCTATTCTCTTTGATGAACCAACGTCAGCCCTTGACCCTGAGATGGTTGGTGAAGTTTTAAAAACCATGCAAGATTTAGCTAAGTTAGGCTTAACGATGATTATTGTAACGCATGAAATGGATTTTGCTCGTGACGTTTCTGATCTTGTAATCTTTATGGATAAGGGTGTTATTGCTGAACAAGGTAGTCCTAAACAAATTTTTGAGACGCCAAAAGAAGAAAGAACAAAAGAATTTTTAAAACGCTTTTTGAAATAGAAACGACGAAAAAGACCACTCACTTGAGTGGTCTTTTTTTACCCTATAGAAAAGGGGAAATTAGTTATGGTTTTTCACTTTTAAAGCTGATAACACTTGTGTTCTGATATCTTCAACACCTTCTGGATTGTTTGGCAAGAAAATCGTTTGATTGCCACTTGATGCAAAGGTGTTTAAGGTATCTAAGTATTGGTTGGTCAGCAAGATAGACATGATTTGTTCTTCATTTAAGCTGATATTAGCGTCTTTTAGCTCTTGGATAGAGTCTGCTAATCCATCAACAATCGCTTTACGTTGTTGCGCAATACCAACACCATGTAAGCGATCTTTTTCTGCCTCAGCTTCTGCTGCAGTAACAATTTTAATCTTGTCAGCATTTGCTAGTTCTTGAGCAGCCACACGTTTACGTTGAGCAGCATTAATTTCATTCATTGATTGCTTAACTTCAGCATCTGGTTCTACTTTAGTAATCAATGTTTTAACAATGATATAACCATAACTAGACATTTCTTCTGCCACTTGATGTTGGACTTCAAGGGCGATTTCATCTTTTTTCTCAAAAAGTTCATCTAGTGTTAATTTCGGAACAGAGGAACGAAGGGCGTCTTCAATGTAAGATTTAATTTGCTCTTCTGGGCGCATGAGTTTATAGTAAGCATCCATGACATTATTTTCATTGACACGATATTGCGTCGCTATATTTAGAGTAACGAATACATTATCTTGTGTCTTTGTTTCAACAATTAAATCACTTTGAAGCAAGCGCAGTTGAATGCGTGCTGCTAATCGATCAATACCAAACGGCATCCTTAGATGAATCCCGCTTGATGACGTTTTCAGATACTTACCAAAACGTTCTATAATCACTACCGTCTGTTGTCTAACGACATAGAGAGTACTGATAACAACTGCTAGAATCAATAGCAGAATAAAAATAAATGGCAATAATGTTACGATTAACATAATGATAATCCTCCTTTTTATAAATTATATAGCTTTCTCATACACTTTGCAAGACTTGTATATTAATAATTTTAAAAAAATAAAAACTGACCACTTAAACAATAAAAAGGATGGGTAAAACCATCCTTTTTATTGTTAATCATTACTTGGAACTACCACAACATAGCGATTAGGGTCATTTCCTTCTGAAAAACTATCAACCCCTTCAATTGCTGTAATAGTTTTATGAATAATCTTTCTTTCTGTATTGCTCATCGGGTTCATTTCATATTTCTCACCTGACTCAAGAACACGTTTAGCAATCTTCTTAGAAAAATCAATTAAAGTTTTGGTTCTGTGTTCGACATAATCGTGAACATTGACAGAAACTGAGAATGTTTTTGAATAGTGATCATGGAGGTAATTTTGTGCCAACAATTGTAGCGATTTTAATACTTTACCATGGTAGCCTATGACACGACCTGGGTCTGGAGTATCAATTTTAAGATTAATTTGACGATGAGTATGGGTAATATCAATAGTTGCTTCCAAATCCATTTCATAGATAATTTTAGAAATGTAATTTGAGACATCTTCACTAGCTTCTTCAATAGAAACCATCTCTGTCTCTTTTTTAGCGTTTTCTTGATTCTTTTCAGCACCCAATACTTCTAAAACATTGATATGACCCGTTTCTTGTAAAATTGTTTGAGGAGATTTCTTACTTTCTAGTAATTGTTCCTTAACACTATCGTCAATCAGTTCTCCTTTTTCTTCCAATTCTCTAATAATACTAGTCACTTTTCCAAGTTCCACAGTATCTTCTAAACTAGATTTAACAGGTGCGTTTTGACTGTTAATCTCGTCTGGAACACCTCTAACAGCTTTTCTATCAGCTTTATTGATAATGGCTTCACTGATACTTTCAATTTCTACCTGTGCAGGCTTTCTACCAAATCCTAAGAAACCTTTTTTTTCACGAGAAACAACCTTAATGTGGGCTTTTAATCGTGAAATATTCAGTTCTTTTAGACCATTTTCAATCGCCTCTTCAACAGTTTTCCCTGTGAATAAAACCATAATATTCTCCTTATTTTTTCTTTCTTTGCGCTTTTTTCTTAGCACGTCTTATTTTAGCTTGTTTTTCTTTTTCTTCTCGTTCAATCCGTTCATACTCTGCTATTTTCTTGAAAGGATTGTTAAAAATTAATGTTTGGAAGACTTGATAAGCATTGGAAATTGTCCAATAAAGTGCTACACCACTAGCCATATTAATACCAATCACTAAAATCATGATTGGCATTACATACATCATAGCCGTTAAGACACCATTCTTTTCTCTAATTCCCTTGTTGCTCAACCAAGTTGATAGGAAGGTAAAAATAGCGGCTAATACTGGAAGAACGAAGTAAGGGTCAGGATTAGCAATTTCAAGCCATAAAAAAGTGCCAGTTTTTAAAAAAGCAACACGAGATAGGGCCTGATAAAGTGCCAAAAGAACCGGCATTTGAATAAATAGCGGTAGCAAACTAGAATAAGGATTAACGTTATTTTCCTTATAAAGTTGTTGTGTGGCTTCTGCAAGAAGCATACGACTATCTGTGTCTTTACCAGGGTATTGTTTTTGTAATTCCTTTAATTTAGGCTGAATTTCCTGCATCTTTTGACTAGATTTCATTTGCATGTTGTAAACTGGCAAAAGAATCGTTCTAATTACCAAGGTAAAGAGCACAATCCCAATACCAATACGGTCATTAAATGATAATGCACGAATCATTTCAGCAAAGAAGTAGACAAACTTATCCCATAAACCGTCTGAATTGGCAGCTATTTCACTAGTTCCACAAGCTGTCAAAACAACAAGAGAGACGAGGGCTAGTAGCGATAATTTAATTTTCTGTTTCAATGGTCAACCTTTCTTTGAATAACATTTAGCTAAGCTAAACACATGAATCATATTTTTTTTAATAGCTTGATAGTCTAATTGTTCTACACCTTTACGTGCGATAATCACATAGTCTTTATGAGCAATATCTTGTGATATTTCCATAAAAGCATGACGGATTTTACGCTTAATACTATTTCTCATCACAGCATTTCCTAATTTTTTACTAACAGATAGTCCCACTCGAAAATGAGAATGATTTTTATCTAAGTAGTATAAAACAAAATGACGATTAGCTGCGCTCTTACCATGATCAAAAATAGCCTTAAAATCTTTATCACTTTTTACACGATGGGTTTTCTTCAAAACACGACTCCAAATATCTAAATTACTATCATTATACCATAAAATAATAAGTCTAGTCATCTAGTCATTTGTTCTACTAACGAGATGTCTTGTTTATTAATCTCACAAAAGTATATTATATCACGAGATCCCTATAAAAACAATGTTTCTCCATTTTAAGAAGGAGATTTCAAGATTCTTTAAAGATAATTATAATAGGTTTAAAAACTAAGATGGCTCAAAAACACATTAAAAAATCTATCAGAAAACTGATAGATTTTTTGCTTACAAGGTTTTTAAAATATTGTCAATATGTTCAATCGATTGTTCTCTACCAAGCAAGTAGATAGTATTTGGTAAGTCAGGACCATGCATTTCTCCTGAGACAGCGATACGGATTGGCATAAAGAGGTTTTTGCCTTTAATACCCGTTTCTTTTTGAACGGCTTTGATTTGTGGGAAGATATTTTCTGGCTTAAAGTCATCATCTGACAGAGCTTCTAACTTTTCTTTAAACTGTTCAAGCACGGTTGGAACGGTGTCCCCTTGTAACACTTCTTTTTCTGCTTCTCCCAACTCTGGAAAATCAGAAAAGAATAAATCTGTTAGAGGGACTATACCATCCATCGAAACCAGTTGAGGTTGATAAAGTGCAACCAAGTCTTTTGATTTCTCGTTAAGGCGACCTGCTGCTTCTAAAAATGGTTTCGCCAGTTCATAAATGGTATCAGCATCCGCATTTTTGATATAATCGTTACTCATCCAGTCTAATTTCTTTTGGTCAAAGGCTGCTGGAGATTTACTCAAACGATTTTCATCAAACAGTTTAATCAATTCATCACGCGAGAAAATTTCTTCTTCCCCACCAGGATTCCAACCAAGAAGTGCAATAAAGTTAAAGACAGCTTCTGGAAGATAGCCTTTTTGACGGTAGTCTTCAATGAATTGTAGGGTATTGGTGTCGCGTTTTGAGAGTTTTTTGCCTGTCTCACTATTGATGATGAGTGTCATGTGACCAAATTCTGGCGCCTGCCAGCCAAGTGCTTCATATACCATGAGTTGTTTTGGAGTATTGGCGATATGGTCATCACCACGAATGACATGGCTAATCGCCATTAAGTGATCATCAATAACAACAGCAAAGTTATAAGTTGGGTAGCCATCTTTTTTCTGGATAACCCAGTCCCCACCGATATTTGCCCCTTCAAAACTAATCTCACCTTTAACCATATCTTGCCATTGATAGATACCTTCTTCATTAACCACTAGACGAACCGTTGGTACAATCCCTTTAGCGATTCTATCGGCGATATAGGCTTCTTTTTCTTCGTCGTTCATCCCTAGAAATTCATTGACGTAACGAGGTGTTTCACCAGCTGCTTCTTGGCGTTCACGCTCAGCAGCTAATTCTTCTTCTGTGACATAAGATTTGTAGGCAAGGCCTTTTTCTAGCAATTCATCAATGTATTTTTGATAAATGTCAAGACGTTCTGATTGACGATAAGGGCCAAAATCATCATTTGGGTTAATGGGGCTTTCATCCCAGTCAATACCTAGCCATTTTAAATTGTCTAGTTGCGAACGTTCACCATCTTCCACATGACGTTTACGGTCAGTATCTTCAATACGGATGATAAAATCTCCACCGTGGTGGCGAGCGTATAAATAGTTAAATAATGCCGTACGAGCATTACCAATATGTAATAGTCCTGTTGGACTTGGTGCATAGCGCACACGAATCTTGTTAGTCAAAATAGTTCTCCTATATGGTTTTAAATCGTCATTATTATATCATATTTTTGAGTGTTTGAAACGGTCTTGCTTCTCTTTTATCCTTTACAGAGCCTAATCGAACAAAAAAGCTCTCTATTGAGAGCTTTTAATAACCTGTTGATTTATGAAGTAAGCGCTAATCTTTCAGTGATTGATAGGATTGATAATCAGTCTATCATCTGAATAGTGCTTCCCTCTAAAATATTAGGTATTTCTCTTTTTTCGACATGTAATGTGCCAGGAAGAGAGGCACTAGTGGCACCGTCAAAAGTAATGGTAATGTGTCCTAGATTTTTCAAATTTTGCTCCACGACGCTACCAACAGCAGTAATCGTGTAACTCAGATTATCTATAATTAATTTTCCTCCCGATTGGATAGAGCCATTTAACTGCTTATTATCAATGATATAGCAAAATTCTGCTAAGTCTGCTGGCGCATTTTCACCGAAAAGAATGAGCATATTTGTCGTTTTAATCATATCCATAGCACTTGGACCTACAGAAACCACATTAGCTTCAAAAATAGTCAACATAAATAGTTCTCTTTTCTTTTTAGTTTATTCTTTGATGAAATGTCACGCTATAAGGACTTTTTATCGTCATTTCTTGTCATTATTGATACAATCCTACACTAGCAATCCAAGCAACAATAACACGAGGAACACCATTTAAAAAGCGTGAATATAAAACAGATGGAACACCAACTTCAACAGTTTTGACATCAGCTTCAGTTAACCCAAGAGCTACTGGGATGAAATCACAACCATTTTGTGTGTTGATGGCAAATAGAGCTGGAAGTGCCATTTGTGGTGGAATATTTCCTCTACCAATTTCAACACCTATCAAAGTTCCAATAATTTGTGAGATAACTGCTCCCGGTCCTAAAAGAGGAGATAGAAATGGTAGTGAACAGATAAATCCGATAAGAACAAGCCCCCAAACATTGCCTGCTAGTGGTGTCATAACTGTTGCAATCCAATTCCCGATTCCTGAACCATTAATAATACCTATCAAAAGTGACACAAAGGCCATGAAAGGTAAAATAGTATTTAACATGGTTTGGATAGCTTCACGCGCTGCCTGATTGAAAGTGGCAACAATTTTACCAGCTCCCATACCAATTCGAGCGACAAAACTAGTCTCTGCACGTTGCTCAGTAATTTTCTTTGAGGTATCATAAGTCCCAACGTTTGCATTAGATTTTTCTTCAACGGATACTGATGTTTCTTGTCTATTGTTTGTCACTGTTTCAACTTTTGTTTGAGTGGATTCGTCTACAGCTACAATTTGGTCGACACCAACTGCTGAAACATAGATATCTTCATTGATATATTGTGCTAACGGACCACTTTTACCCGTTGGAACAATATTAATGGTTTTAATCCCTTTTTTAGGATAAATACCGCAACGAAGAGTGCCACCACAATCAACAATGGCTAAAGCAATTTCATCATCTGGAATAGAGGTTTTAAAGCCATTTACCGCTTCCATACCAGTTAGATTTTCTATTTTATCAACAATGTCAGGTCTTTCACCACCGCCTGTGATGTAGATAAATTTGTGTTTTTCTTCTGTTGGTGTAATTTCTAAAGGACCACCATAACCACCGTTACCTTTAACAACTTTAATACTCTTATAAGCCATAATAATCCTACTTTCTTCTTTATCTTATGCTTTCACTTCAATTGTTTTACTTAGGGTCACGCCTTGTTGTTTAGAGACGTAGGCAGTAGTATAGTCAGTCACCCAGCCACCAACAAAATTCATGATAATCCCAACAAACATGTAACGAAGGGCCAAATCAGTTGAGCTTAGACCAAGTGTCTCAATACCTGATGCGATCCCTAACCAGACAAATAGTTCTCCTGGATTGATATGTGGGAAAATACCATTTGACGTGTGACAAAATTGCATTTGTGAAGCAACAAAGCTTGGTTTGTAGTATTCAGGCATGAATCGTCCCATACTAATAGACATAGGATTACCAAGCATAAAGGCAGAAATAAATGGTAAAATCATATAACGGCTCACAGGATTTTTTGCTGAAACTTCTGCTAGCCTATTAACACGTTCTTCTCCAAGAAGTGCTATTAATGTATTCATTGCTACTAAAAGCATTAAAACAACCGGAACAATGCCTGTCATCCAGGAAATAAATGTTTCACCACCAAGTTGGAAAAGGCGAATAAAGCCTTCTGCAAATTTTGTAATATAGTCCATAAAAAACTCCTTTTCAATTAGCATTTACTTCTTTGTTATTTTTTCATTTGTAGTTTAAAATGTGTGACCAATGCTTTTAAGTTATCCGTCATATTAAAAGGTGAAGCAACTTTTGGAACATCTTTATAGTTGCCAGCTTCTACTCTTAAAAAAAGTTCTCTAGCATCTTCAATAGCTGTTTGAAGCAATTTATTTTCACTTCGCACTATCGGATTGTATTTATCAAGGTAGTGGATATCTTGTCCAATATAATTTAGCATCGGCTTAAAGGTTGCCATAACAGTAGTGCCTTGCATTTTTCTTGCATCTAAAACATTTCCTGAAGCATCAAGCGCAAACATAACAATGGTTCCTACTTTTATTTTACCTGATCTTCGGCCTATCGCCACTCGCCCTTTATGTCGCAACTGTGAGTATACGGTGTTAAAATGTTTAATCTGTCGTAAGCCAAAAACAATTTGAAGAATATAAGCAGCAACAACTATAATCGCTAAGATATAAATTTGATCCATTAAAACAAACCTCCATTCCTAACAGTTTCCAAAAATTCCTCCTCTGTTTTTAAATGTCTTATTTTTTCTTTTAATGTGTTATCACTTGCAACACTAAAAATCAAGTCATATAATTCTAATAATTCTGATTCCATCTCCTTTTCAATAGTTTTTGGAATGGCGACTAAAAAGATTAAATCAGTTTGTCTTCCCTCATTTTTATAAGGAATATCTAAAACACCTAGCATTAAGATAATTTTGGTGCCACGTTGATTGATGGTGTGTGGAAAAGCTATCATGTTGTGAAAAATAGTTGATTGCTTTGCTTCACGCTCTAAAATTCTGTTAATAAATCCTTCATCTACCAACTTTCTTGTCACTAGCTGATTAGACATGGCTATCAAATAATCTTCATACGTGTCCTTTTTCGTAAGGCGCATAAAATCTAGTTCTGTCTGATTGAGATGTCTTTTATGATAGTGAGTGACTTTTTGCCATTCAGCTTGTAGCCATTTATCGTCAAACAAGTTAGTGATTTGAATAACAGGCGATTTTAAAGACCCAAATTTAAGAGGAACTGTTGTAAAAATTGCAAAATAATCATCATGAACTTCTGGATTAAATTCTTCTTCTGAAAATTGTTCAATCTTAACACCATTACCAAGTATTTGTTCTAGACGGCGATAAATCATCATTGCCGTTCCTCGTCCTGTTGTACAAACAATGGCAACTTTCTTTTGAGGTGGGGTAATAAAGCCTTCAGAATGTCTTAGAATCATTTCAAAATAAAGAGCGAGGTAACTAATTTCAGACAACTCAATCGTATAGCCAAAATCTTGTTCTAATTTTTCCATAGCAACTCTTGCCATTTCAAATGATAAAGGATACTTAGTTCTAATATCTCCATGAAAAATATCCTTATTTTGAACATGAAATATGAGACGATTAATTAGAAATTTCAAGTGTGTTTTTATTTCCTCGAATAATTGATTGGAATCAAATTGAATTAGAATCTTATCTCTGATATTTTGTATCATGTTGTCATAAAGAAGACACAACTCACTATTAAATTCTGTTTTATAATTAAGACCATCAATATACTGTGTATTTAATGGAAAACTCAGAAAATCACGTTCATACTGATTGAGTGTTATGTCGTAATGTTTTTCTATGTGTTCCACTAATTCTTGAATC
Source organism: Streptococcus sp. CSL10205-OR2 (assembly GCF_025660655.1). GTDB lineage: Bacteria > Bacillota > Bacilli > Lactobacillales > Streptococcaceae > Streptococcus. Next base: position 23,989 of record NZ_JAOTIN010000003.1, on the reverse strand, counting down.
ATCTCATCTTTAGCTAAGGCGTTTTGATAATAGGTAATTGGATTTTTTAATACCTTACCTTTTGACACGCGCGCCACTATAATGGCAATGATATTGACCATTAATTCTTGAATTTTAAGAGGAATACGGTAGCTAGTAAATAAATCTTTTAAAAATAGTTTAGTCTCATTTGTTAAACGATCTGATTCAAAATAACCATAAACTTGATGGATATACAGTAACCTTAGATTGACTTCATCACCTTTTATCTCAATTCCTCTATTTGGTCGACCTATAATATCAACATGATAGGTATTTGAAAGAGTCTTAACTTTTTTTAAATCTTTGTTAATAGTGCCACGGCTAACGCCAATATCATCAGCCAAGTCATCAATTAATAAGGGAGTTGAACTCTTTGATAGACGTCTAATGAGATAGGCCATTCTTTTACTCGATGAGTTAAAATCCATTTCTTTACGCAAACTACCTGCTAGAATTTGTTCTAAGCGAGCATAGTCATAGACTTCTAAATATAACTTGTTGTCTTTTTGATAAAGATGAATATCCTCATCCAATAAATCATTCAATTGCTCTAAACTTTTTAAAAGAGTTTGCAGACTGATGTTTAAATCTTTTTGTAACTCTTCCAAAGTCATTCCTGGATTTGCTACAAGCATATCTAATATCTTATACCAACGCTTGACTGTTGCCACATCTATCACTCCCTTTTTGGTTAGTTAGTACTAACCACGCGTTTTTCCACCAGCAATATTAGTTGTAATACCCGTGATGTAACTAGAACGATCTGAAAGATAATAAGCAACAAGATCTGCCACTTCCCTTAATTTACCACTTCTACCTAAAGGTGTTACATTGGTCGCAGCATAACCTGATCTAATTTCTTCCACCGTCTTACCCCTAGTATAGCCAAGCGCTTCCTCATAAGCAAGCGTTCTCAATGCTGTTTTTTCCATAATTCCTGGTGCAATACCTACCACTCTAACACCATATTTACCAAGTTCTTTTGCCCAAGAACGAGTATAACTATATACAGCAGCTTTTGTTGCCGCATAAGCACTTTGTCCCTCAGAACCTTCTAAACCAGCTTCAGAGGCCATATTAATAATGACTCCTTGTTTTTTTTCTACAAGCACACGAGCTACTGCCTGACTAACAAGATATAATCCTTTTTGATTGATCATTGTTATCTTTTCAAACGTTTGTTCATCCAGTTCGTACTTGCCATAAGGATCTTTAGGGTCTACTAAAAGTCTAGGAATATTTATTCCTGCATTATTAACCACACCATCAATTGTCCCAAAATGTTTAAGCGTTGCTTCAACAGCGCCTTCTACTTGTTCTTTAGATGTCACATCTACTTTTTGATAAAAGAGATTGTCGTGTTCCATGTCACTAGGAGAGATATCAAAATTAGCAACATTGACACCAAGTGACAATAATTCTGTGACAATACTTAGACCTATTCCTGATGAGGCTCCTGTCACAATAACAGTTTTTCCTCTGATGTTTAACCAATCGTCCATATCAACACTCCTTTATAATATTATATCTCTATTATAAAAGCGCTTTCAAAAATAATTAAGTCATATTTTTTTATTGCTTTTCTAAAAATGATAAACTAATTGATATCTTCTGCTATTAGAGAGTTGTAAGAATGCCTTAAACAGTCATTTGAGAAACATTAAAAAAGGCTAAAGAAAATTCTCTTTAGCCTTTTAAGATTATCACATTAATCTTAACTTCTTTTATAATATCTTTAAAACGACTTTTTACTGTAGCCTTTGTTATGATCTCGTTGGAATATAACGTTTTAAAACATTGGCAAAGGTTTCAACATTGAGACTTTGCACATAAATCTCACCTGTTCCAGAAAAAGTATTAACAATACCTTCTCCGGTTCCTATGGATTGTAAAAAACCATTTTCTAAATGGATATCATAATCCAACTCCTGACTCCAAGCCACAACATGAGCGTTGTCGATGGTTATGGTGTCATTGCTTAACGCTATTTTTTTGATGGAACCAAAAGCATTGGCTAAAAGCGTTCCCGCACCTTGTGTGGTCATGACGAAAAAGCCACCTTGTCCTCCCAAAAGAGCACGTCCCACACTTTGACGTTCCATAGTATAAGATGCAGAACCATCAAGTGCTAAAAAGGCACCATCATTTAAACGGTATTGTTTAGCACCAATCTCTAAAGGAATGACTTCACCAGGTGTTGCTGGTGCTAAGGCGAGTTTACCATCGTTTGATTCTGCAACAGCTTCTGTGATAAAAGCTGACTCCCCTGAAACCATTGAACGACCGATGGCTCCCACAAGTTTTCCCAAACCAGAGCCTTTACTGTTTAATCTGGTTTTTAGAACAACATTGGGCGTGTGGTAAATCATTGATCCTTGTTGAATGTAGACTTGTTCTCCTTGATCAAGCTTTATTTCAACCAAAGGAAATTGTGATGCTTCGCTAATGGTGTATGACATACGATTATCAATCATGATATTATCCTTTCTTTGTGTCATTAATAATATAAGATATTAGATAGTTTAAACACTCCTTATTTTATTTCTACCATACGACCCGTATCAACATCGTAGATAGCACCAGAAATCATGACATCATCTGGAATAAGAGGTGACTCTTTCAAAATGGCAACGTCTTCTCTGACACTCTCTTCAAGATTCTTAAAAGGTAGAAAATCATAGTTTGAAACATCAACAGCTAAGTCTTTTTTGAGTTGTTGCTTGAAACTATCGTTAGTGAAGGTCTGGGCACCACAATCTGTGTGATGGAGAACAACAATTTCTCTTGTTCCTAACAATTGCTGAGATATGGTTAGGGAACGAATCATGTCTGGTGTCACTCGGCCTCCTGCATTTCTCAAAATATGAGCATCACCCAAGGCCAACCCTAGCGCTTGAGCCACGTGTAAACGTGAATCCATACAAGTGATAATGGCGACCTTGGTTTTTGGTGGTAAAGGAAGATGGGCAGTTCCGTGGAGATTGACATAAGCTTCGTTTGCCTCCATGAATTTTTTAAAGTAAGACATTTATTCTCCTTTTCATTTCTCTAGTATACCAAACTGATTTTAATCATAAATTTAACTTTTAGCGACCAAATACTTTTTGTAAGACATCACTTACTGTTGACACGCCAATCACTTCTATATTTTTAGGAATTTCTATACCTGCTAAGGCCGTTTTTGGCACATAAATCTTGGTAAAACCTAATTTACTGGCTTCATTGATGCGTTGATCGAGGCGATTGACTCTTCTAATTTCACCGGTTAGACCAATCTCTCCCACAAAACAGTCTTGAGGGTTGGTTGGTTTGTCTTTATAACTTGAAGCAATCGCGATTGCCACGGCTAAATCAATGGCAGGTTCATCTAATTTGACACCGCCAGCTGACTTGAGATAGGCATCCTGGTTTTGTAGAAGCAAGCCACAGCGTTTTTCTAAGACTGCCATAATGAGACTTGCTCGGTTAAAATCAAGACCTGTTGTCGTTCGCTTGGCATTACCAAAAACGGTAGGTGTCACAAGAGCTTGCACCTCTGCTAAGATGGGTCTTGTTCCTTCCATTGTCACGACAATAGCTGAGCCTGTTGCACCATCCAATCGCTCCTCTAAAAAGACTTGACTAGGATTTAACACCTCGACTAAACCGACAGACTGCATTTCAAAAATACCAATCTCATTGGTTGAACCAAACCGATTTTTGACAGCTCGTAAGATTCTAAAGGTGTGTTGTCTTTCCCCTTCAAAATAAAGAACCGTATCAACCATGTGTTCCAACAATCTTGGACCGGCTAAGGTGCCTTCTTTGGTGACATGGCCAACAATGAAGGTCGCAATATTGTTGGTTTTAGCAATTTGCATGAGTTCAGCAGTGACTTCTCTCACCTGACTGACTGAGCCTTGCACACTAGAAATTTCAGGGCTCATAATCGTTTGAATGGAGTCGATAATGAGGAAATCCGGTTGAATTTTTTCAATTTCTGCACGGATAGATTGCATGTTGGTTTCTGCGTAGACATAAAAAGCATTGTCAATGTCACCCAGACGCTCACTTCTGAGTTTAATTTGTTGAGCAGATTCTTCACCAGAAACGTAAAGGACTGTTCCTTGATGAGCCAGTTGTGTTGATACTTGAAGAAGCAGAGTAGATTTCCCGATACCTGGATCGCCACCAATCAAAATAAGACTTCCTGGCACAAGACCTCCTCCAAGCACACGATTAAATTCAGCCATGTCGGTTTTAACGCGGGAAAAATGGCTTGATGTGACGTCCTTTAATTTGATGGGCTGACTTTTTTCACCTGTTAAGGATACGCGTGCATTTTTGACGTCAGTAATTGGTGTTTCTTCAACAAAAGAAGACCACGCTGAACAATTGGGGCAACGCCCGAGGTATTTTGGTGAATTATAGCCACATTCTTGGCAAACATAAACCGTTTTTTTCTTAGCCATAATTAATGTCCTGTACTTCCGAAGCCACCCGTTCTTTGTCCGGTTGCTTCATCATTATCTGCGATTAAAAAAGGGGCAAAAACAGCTTGAACAATCCGTTCACCAACTTCGACCACCACTTCTTTATCAGTGATATTTTTCATCTGAGCAAAAATATGGCCTTCATTGGCTGGATTTCCGTAGTAATCACCATCAATCACACCGACAGAGTTGATGAGAACAAGCCCTTTTTTTCGAGGGTTAGAAGAGCGATCGTAGAGATAGAGCACTTCATTAGCCTGCATGTAAGCTTTGACACCTGTTGGGACTAGTTTAATCTCACCTGGCTCTAAAATAATTCTTTCAGCTGCTTTTAAATCATAGCCAGCTGCATGGGTTGTTTCTCTTTTGGGTAATAATGTGTTTTCTGTGTACTTACTAACTAGTTCAAAACCTCTTATTCTCGTCATTTAACCGTCTCCTTTTTTTATATACCTTATTATAATTTATTCGCAAATGAATTGCAAAATCAAGACTAATCTCCACAAAAAAGAGTCATCTTAAATAGACAACCCTTAATTTTGATTATTATTCAAAGACAAATTGATTGTGATAAAGTTCAGCGTAGAAACCTTTTTCTTTTAGTAATTGATGATGATTGCCCTGCTCGATAACTTGACCGTCTTTTAAGACAATAATGTTGTCAGCATTTAGGATGGTTTTAAGACGATGAGCAATGACAAAACTAGTTCGTCCAGCAATAACAGTTTCCATCGCTTTTTGAATTTTACTTTCAGTTACCGTATCAACATTTGATGTTGCTTCATCCAAGATGAGGACTTGAGGGTCTGTCAACAAGGTTCTCGCAATGGAAATCAGTTGTTTTTGACCCGTTGAAAAAATATTATCACTATCACTCACCATCGTTTGGTATTTATCCGGCAAACTTTCAATGAATTCATGGATATGGGTAGCACGCGCTGCTGTTTCAATCATTTCTTGACTAGCATCTGGCACACCAAAGGCGATATTTTCAGCAATGGTGCCACTGAATAAGACGGATTCCTGTAGCACGATACCGACATTTTGTCTCAGACTATCTAAATCATATTCTCTAATATCTCTACCGTCAAAAGCGATATAACCGCCATCGACATCATAAAACCGATTAAGCAGGTTCATGATGGTAGTCTTACCAGAACCGGTTGGTCCAACAACAGCAATCATCTTCCCTTTAGGTGCTGATATGGTAACATCAGATAAGACTTTTTGTCCTGGAAGATAACCAAAATCCACATGATTAATCGTCACTTCCTCTTTTAACTCGGTAAACTGAGGCGCATTTTGGGGCTTCACTTCTTCAGTCTCATCAAACATTTCTTGAATTCTTGAAGCACCCGTAAAGGCTAACTGTAATTCTGCCCAGCTTGATGAAACTTGCATGATAGGCTGATAGTATTGTTGTGAGTATTGAACAAAAGTCACCAGTAACCCTAAAGCCGCAGCTCTTGTGAGACTCACATCATTTAAAACAATGGTTGACCCAAGAAAAATGACTGTTGCTGTATTGAACAAACTAAAGCCATTCATCACAGGAAATAGTAAGCCGGCAAACAATCTTCCTTTAAAGGTTGCACGACGAACACGGTCATTTAGCTCTGTAAAGCCACTAATAGTATCTTCTTGTAAGCCTTGAACAATAATAGCTTTTTGACCAGAAATTTTTTCATCCATATAAGCATTGAGTTGACTAACCTCTTCTTGCTGGAGATCAGTGTATTTTCTGGCTTTTCTAATAATGATAAATAAAACGATGATAGCAATTGGTGTTGACATCATAGTCACTAAAGCAAGTTTGACGTTTTGCGTATACATCATCCAAACCAAACCGATATAAAAGGCAATATTGGACACAACTTGGGTCATGCTTTGATTTAGAGAGTTTTGAATGTTATCCAAATCACTGGTAAAACGCGATAAAATATCACCATCTTTATGTTGATCAAAAAAGGCAATGGTTAACTTTTCTAATTTGCCAAAAAGACCTTTTCTCATACTACTCGTTGAATAGGCAACAATTCTCGTGAAGACTAATGTGTAAATCAAGGTGGAAACCGCTGTAAAAACATAGGTTAAAAAGAGGTACCACATAACGGATAAAAATGGGGCTTTGCTAGGTTCAACAAAGGCTTGACCTGTCGCTTGGCTAACCGCTTTTGCTTCAAAATAATCTTGGGTCCATTGCCCTAGTTCTGTTAAGGATTGCCCTAGAAAAATAGGGGCTTGTACGCGTAAGTAGGTTGAAACAACAATGGCCAAGAAAATAAGAAGAAAGGATAAACGGTATTTTTTAAAATAATACCAGAAAAAACGAGCTGTTTTCATTGATTCTCCTCCTGACCTTTTTGTGTTTCATAAATTTCGCGATAAATAGCATTAGTTGCCACTAACTCTGAGTGAGTGCCTTGACCAATGAGAACACCATTATCTAAAACGAATATCTGATCGGCCTTAATGACTGAACTAATCTTTTGAGCAATCATAATGGTTGTGGTGTCTTTTAATTCATTGTTTAAAGCTTCTTGCACCAATTTTTCTGATTTGGCATCAAGTGCTGACGTGGAATCATCTAAGATGAGAACTTTTGGATTACCAATCACACCTCTTGCAATACTCATTCTTTGTTTTTGACCACCAGAGAAATTATTCCCTCTTTCTTCAACCATACTCTCATAATGCTCAGGCATCCGATCGATAAATTCTTGCGCTTGAGCAATGCTTGCTGCTCTTTCAAGGGCATGATTATCTGCTGAAGGATTTCCTTGTCTTAAATTATCGGCAATGGTTCCACTAAACAAAATCGCTTTTTGTAAAACAATGGATACTGTTTCTCGTAAGTTTTTTTCATTGATTGTTTTAATGTCATGACCACCGATTAAAACACGGCCTTTTTCAGGATCAAATAATCTAGCAATCAACTGAGCTAGGGTTGATTTTCCTGAGCCGGTAGCACCGACAATCCCAACCATTTGCCCTTTTGAAATGGCAAAACTGACATTTTTCAAAGTCGGATTAGTGTCTTTTGGATAAGTAAAGGTAACATCTTCAAAGAGCACACTACCTGATAAGTCCACATCTTCAACGTCTTCAAATGTCATGGCTGGTTGAGTAGCTAAAATTTCTTTGATACGCTTAATAGAAATGAAGGCACGGCTGGCTTGCATCCCCATGAAACCTACCATAATAATAGTAAACATGATTTGCATCATATAGGTCATAAAGGTGGCAACACTACCAATGACTTCTGGGTCACTCTCAACAAAGGTTGATACCATATAAATAGCCACGAAAATTGCCATATAAGAAACGAACATGAGGGCCGGTTGCATGATGGAAAAACCGTAACCAATAAACAAATTCAACTCTAGTAGATCATCTGATTTTTCCTTGAATTTATTGTATTGTGATTCTTCTTGAACGAATGATTTTACCACTCTAGCACCACGAAGATTTTCTTTTGCAATACCATTTATCTTGTCCATTAATTTTTGAAATTTGCCAAATCTTGGCCCCATTAAACTCATGATGATTCCCATGATCGTTGCAATAATCACAACCATTAACACTAAAATCCACCATAATCTTGGAAGGGTATCTAAGGCAAGAATAAAGGAGCCTAAAAACATCAAGGGCATTCTTAAAAGAACTTGAAAAAGCATCATCATCAAATTTTGGATTTGATTAACATCATTAGTCATTCTAACGACGAGATTTCCAGCATTAAATGACTCGACATTAGCATAAGAAAACGTCTGGATTTTACGAAAGGTAGCTTCTCTTATATCTGCTGAAACGCCTTGAGCAATCTTGGCTGCCAAAATCGTATTAACCACTCCTGATAATAGTCCTAGTAAGGCAATGACCAATAAAATAATACCAACAGATGTTATTTTATCGTAATCTTCTGTGAGTAAGGCTGTAAGGATAGATTTCATAAATCTAGGCTGCAATAAAGAGTTAGTCACAATTCCTAAAACCATCAAAACAGAAGCTAAAGCATACCATTTGTATTTCATAATGGCTTTAAATATCATCTTGTCTCCTTTATAAAAATAAGAGCAGTGAGTTTTAGCCCACTGATTGTTCTAGTTTCTTTCTATTTATTATTTATTTTATAATAATTATTGCTAAAAGTCTAATAAGCAGAACAATTTTCATTGTTGCTAACACTATAAAAAGAGAGCCCTTTTTATAGAAGACTCTCTTTTTTAAAATGTCAAAAGGTTAAAATAACTTACCAAAGATGAAAGAGGTGTTGCATTCCTAAACTCACCAAGGTGATGGCAATCCAACAACAAGCCCCTAAAATAATAGCCTGTTTACCCGTTTTTATTAATTTAATTAAGTGTGTATTAAGACCAATTGCTGCCATAGCCATGACAATAAAGAATTTGGATAACTGTTTAAGCGGGTTAAAAATACTTGGATTAATGCCCACCTGTGTCAAAATGGTTGTTAATAAGGACGCTAAAATAAAGTAAATGATAAACATAGGAAAGATTTTACTGATTTTAGGCCCTTGTTGTTTAACTTGACTGTTAGCTTGATTATTACGCAAACGATAAAACGATAAAAATAAGGTGATTGGAATAATTGCTAATGTTCTTGTTAGTTTAACAACAGTGGCCCCGTCCAAAGTATTTGAACCATGAATCCCATCCCAAGCTGTAGCGGTTGCTGTTACTGAAGAGGTGTCATTAACAGCTGTTCCTGCAAATATGGCAAACCCATCATTTGATAAACCAATCATTTCACCTAAAGTTGGGAAAATAAGCGCCGCTAAAATATTAAATAGAAAAATGACGGAAATGGCTTGCGCGATGTCATGATCATCTGCTTCTATAACAGGTGCTGTCGCTGCAATAGCAGAGCCTCCACAAATAGATGAGCCAACACCTACCAGGGTAGCTGTGTTAACATCTAGTTTTAAGGCTTTTTGTAACAAAGAAGCAATGACTAAAGAAGCGGTTATCGTAGAAAGAATAATCGGGAGTGAGCTTTTTCCAACAGCTAAAACTTGAGATAAATTCAAGCCAAATCCCAATAGAATAACAGCCAATTGAAGAATAAATTTGGATGTATATCTGACACCAATTTGGATATTATCAGACGGTTTATAAAAGATGTTTAAAATCATCCCGATAAAAATAGCAAATACTGGGGCTCCCACTAGAGGGGCTAGTCCTCCTAGAAACGAAGCGACACTAGCCATGACAAGACATAATAAGATACCGGGTATTCTTTTTGAAACGTTTCGCAAAATAATCTCCTTAATCCTTGTTAAATGAGTCAAAAACAACTCTAACTCTTTACTTAAAAAAGAATAGTTTCATTATAATAAAGTTTTTGGCTATTGTAAACTGACTAAACAACTTCTCCCTTTGGGATCTCATTTTTAGCGAGCTATTAAGACTTTTTTATAATAATTTGTTATAATGAAAATAATAAAATCACCTGTTTTAATAGAGGAGAGAAAAAATGACTAAACAAAAAATTGCTGTCTTAGGACCAGGTTCTTGGGGAACAGCATTATCTCAAGTGCTTAATGATAATGGTCATGAAGTGAGGCTTTGGGGAAATATTCCTGAACAAATTGAAGAAATAAACACCAATCACACGAATCTACACTATTTTAAAGATATTGTCTTAGATGCAAACATCAAAGCTTATACTGATCTTGAACAGGCTTTAAAAGATGTTGACGGCATTGTTTTTGTTGTTCCGACTAAGGTAACACGATTAGTCGCTAAACAAGTGGCTAATGTTTTAAAACACAAAGTTGTGATGATGCATGCTTCTAAAGGATTGGAACCAGAAACTCATGAACGCTTATCTGTCATTTTAGAAGAAGAAATTCCAGAACATCTAAGAAGTGATATCGTTGTTATCTCAGGGCCAAGTCATGCTGAAGAAACAATTGTTCGAGATATTACTCTTATTACAGCTGCATCTAAAGATTTAAAAGCGGCTCAGTATGCTCAAACAATCTTTAGCAATCACTATTTTAGACTTTATACCAACACCGATGTCATTGGTGTTGAAACTGCTGGTGCGCTTAAGAATATTATTGCCGTGGGGGCAGGAGCCTTAAAGGGATTAGGCTATGGTGACAATGCTAAAGCAGCTATCATTACTCGCGGATTAGCTGAAATTACACGTCTAGGGGTTAAAATGGGTGCCAATCCTCACACTTATAGTGGCTTATCTGGTGTAGGAGATTTAATCGTCACAGGAACTTCTATCCACTCTAGAAACTGGCGTGCTGGAAATGCCTTAGGTAAAGGTGAAAAACTAGAAGATATTGAAAAAAATATGGGAATGGTTATTGAAGGAATCTCAACCACCAAAGTTGCTTACGAATTGGCCAATGAATTAGATGTTTACATGCCAATTACAACTGCTATTTATCGTTCAATCTACGAAGGCGTTGATATCAAAGAAAGTATTCTTGATATTATGTCCAAAGAGATGAGAGCAGAAAACGAATGGTAACCCGACAAGGAGAAAAAGACATGAGAAAAAAAGTGAGAAAAGCCGTTATTCCTGCTGCAGGTCTAGGGACTCGTTTTTTACCCGCAACCAAAGCACTAGCAAAAGAAATGCTTCCTATTGTTGATAAACCAACCATTCAATTTATTGTTGAAGAAGCGTTGGCTTCAGGTATTGAAGATATTTTAGTGGTAACGGGAAAATCTAAACGTTCGATTGAAGATCACTTTGATTCAAATTTTGAATTAGAATACAATCTTGAAAAAAAAGGAAAGAAAGATCTTTTGAAATTAGTAGATGAAACAACTGGTATTCGTCTCCACTTTATTCGTCAAAGTCATCCAAAAGGTTTAGGTGATGCTGTGCTTCAAGCAAAGGCTTTTGTTGGGAATGAACCCTTCGTTGTCATGCTTGGAGATGATTTAATGGAAGATGACATTCCACTAACCAAGCAACTCATCAATGATTATGAGTCCACTCATGCGGCTACCCTTGCTGTCATGAAAGTTCCACACGAAGAGGTTTCAAACTACGGTGTCATTGCCCCTCAAGGTAAAGGGGTTAATGGTTTATATAGTGTCGATACTTTTGTCGAAAAACCTAAACCAGAAGATGCCCCAAGTGATTTAGCGATTATTGGACGTTACCTTTTAACACCAGAAATTTTTGATATTCTTGAAACACAAGAACCTGGCGCTGGAAATGAAATCCAACTGACCGATGCTATTGATAAACTTAACAAAACACAACGTGTTTTTGCCCGTCAGTTCACAGGGAAACGCTATGATGTCGGTGATAAATTTGGTTTCATGAAAACGTCTATTGACTACGCTTTAAGACATCCTCAAGTCAAAGATGATTTAAAACGTTATTTGATTGATTTAGGTAAAAAATTAGAACAAGAAAATCAAACCAAAAAATAACACTACCAATTAAAAGACAGGTATGATAAGATACCTGTCTTTTTAATATTAAAATAAAGAATAAGATCTGCCAAAAGCATAAAATAACAAGAAAGCAAGAATCAAGAAATAAACTATAAAAGCAAGAATTCTCTGATATTTAGGAAAAAGTTCTCCTTCTACTCTTGTAGTTAAAAAAATAGCCATGATAACACCACCAAGAGCTCCTCCCAAGTGGCCTTCTATGCTGATTCCTGGCATAAAAAGATTAAATAACAAGTTGATACCAATTAATAATTTATAATTTTGACCTAGTTGTTTGAGGTAGGGATTGATACCATAATGACCAACCAAAGCAACAGCCGCAAAAAGTCCAAATAATGATGTTGATGCTCCTGCAACAATAACATCTGGCGTCAAAACCATAGCCAACACATTTCCCATGATACCGGATAAAAGATATAAGATTAAAAACTTAGCCGAACCAAACAGAGGTTCTGTTATTCTACCTAGGAAAAATAAAGTGATGCTATTTAAAGCAAAATGTTCCCAACCGATATGCACAAAAATTGGTGTTACAAGACGCCATAATTGACTTGGAAACATTATGACGTAATCGCCATACATGCCACCAAAACTAAAAATGGCTTGAAAACTCTCTGCTTGCCCTAAATAAAGGAGTTGCATTACCAAAAAAATAATAATTGTCACTGCCAGTAAAAAACTAGTGACGGGGTAGTTTTTAATCATTTGTTTCATCTATTAGTACCTTTCTAACAGCTATATCGTGACTTTCTGGATCAAATTCCTTCAGTTGATATTGATAAATCGTAGCGACAGTTGCTCCCTCATAATCCTTTAGATAGCGATCGTAAAAACCACCGCCATAACCAATGCGATAACCGTTATGATTGAAAATAAGACCTGGAACATGTATCAAATCAATCTCATTTTTTAAGATGGCTTCATGACTATTTGGTTCTCGTACACCAAAAGATGACAAGGAAAGGTCATTGTCATCGTAAGGCACAAAAATCATTTCTCCTTTTGACATGATTTTGGGAACAAGTACTCTTTTTCCATCCTTATGCGCTTGGTCAATGACTAAAGACGTATTGTATTCAAAATCAAAAGAGAGATAGGTCGCAATTGTTTTTGCTTTTTTGTAATCTTTCAGAGTTATTAATTGTGCTAACAACTGTTGATCTGTTTGTTTTTTTAACAAAGGATCTTGTTGTTTTAATTGAGCAATCATCTCTTGTCGCCATAATTTTTTTGTCATGTTACTATCATATCATGAAAATTTCATTTTTTCTGCAAAAAATTTTAAGAATTTGACAATGAAAAATCACTAGGCAAAACTAGTGATTAAAGATTTGTTCTGTTTTTGATTACGCTGTTACTTGTTCAGCATCACAGTAGACACAACGATAAACCTTTTGGTCTTTATTGACCAACTTAAATTGTTGAACGATTTCTTGTTCAATCGATGTGATACAACGAGGGTTTTTACACTTGATAACATCTGTCAGAGATTCTGGTAAAGAAAGATGTACTTTTTCTTCTAATTTTCCTTCTTTAATACGGTTAACAGTAATATTATTATCAATATAGCCTAGAACATCAAAATCTAAAGGAATATCTTCATCAATCTTGATAATATCTTTGCGACCATATTTGGTGCTCATCACACGTTGAATAACGGCAACACCGCAAGATAATTTATCTAATTTTAACAAGTCATAAATTTCCATGCTTTTTCCTGATTTGATATGATCCAACACAATGCCTGTTCTAATTCCATCAATATTCATCATCTCTCTCCTTAATATCTATTGCTACTTATGCTTTTTTCTCAATGCCTAATAAGAATAAAATCAATGCCATTCGAATATGTTTCCCACACAAAGCTTGGAAGAAATATGCTGCTCTTGGATCTTTGTCGACTTCAACAGAAATTTCATTAACCCTTGGTAGTGGGTGTAAAATGGTTAAATCTTCTTTGGCTGCTTGTAATTTTTCCAAATCAAGAATGTAGCTATCTTTTAATCTAATGTAGTCTGCTTCATTAAAGAAACGTTCTTTTTGCACGCGTGTCATGTAAAGAATATCAAGAGAGCCCATAGCATCTTCTAATTTTTCAACTTCAGTCCACTGGGCCCCTGCTTGCGTCATCTTTTCTTTCATGTAATCAGGAACCTGTAGTTCTTGTGGAGAGATAAGGACAAATTTAACGTTAGGATAACGAAGCATGGCTTCAATCAGTGAGTGAACGGTACGACCAAATTTCAAGTCACCACAAACACCAACTGTCATATCTGAAAGTCTACCTTTTTTACGTTTGATGGTTAAAAGGTCTGTTAGAGTTTGTGTTGGATGGAAATGCCCTCCATCACCAGCATTGATAATAGGAACAGTTGTTCTTTGTGAAGCAACGATAGGAGCTCCTTCTTTTGGATGACGCATGGCAATAATTTCTGCATAGCAACCCACTGTTTGAATCGTATCACTAACGCTTTCTCCTTTAGCCGCTGAACTTGAGTCAGCAGATGAAAAACCAAGAATGCTACCACCAAGCTCTAACATAGCTGCTTCAAAACTTAATCTTGTTCTTGTACTTGGTTCAAAAAAGAGAGTAGCCAATTTTTTGTGCGCACAAATGCTTTGATAGTCTTTAGGATTTTCGACAATATCATCTGCTGTGGCGATTAATTGATCAATTTCTGCTACGGTTAAATCAGTAATATTGATAAGGTTTCTGATGTCTGTCATTGTTTAGTTGTTTCCTTTCATCCATGAATCATCTGTTGGGTTGTTTCTAAAAGTAATAATCTTTTCTTTTTGTTCTGGTGTAATAACTGTTTGATCAACAGCAACATCTAGTAACACATCAAGGTTGGAAAGACTATGATTAATCACTTGGTTTTCTTGCAAGCGCTCGTCTGCTTTTGACATGCCATAGGTAAAGATACTAGCAATGCCTAAGACATCTGCGCCAAATTCTCTTAAAACATTAACGGTATCAATGGCTGAACCAGCTGTTGAGATTAAATCTTCAATCACCACTACTTTTTGTCCTGGCACTAATTTTCCTTCGATCTGATTTGTTCGACCGTGTCCTTTAGCTGAGCCTCTCACATAACCCATTGGTAGATTCATGAGATGCCCAACAATGGCAGCATGGGCAATCCCAGCTGTACTGGTTCCCATTAATACTTCACAGCTTGGAAATTGGGACTTAATAATCTCTACTAATCCTTCTTCAATTATGGTTCTAACATCTGGTGAGGTTAGGGTTAAGCGGTTATCACAATAAATAGGGCTTTTAATCCCAGAAGCCCACGTAAAAGGCTCATCAGGTCTTAGAAATACAGCATTAATTTCTAAGAGACCCTTAGCAATGGTTTTATCCAAGTCTTTTGTCATCATCTTCCTCCTTTTATCCTTTTAAAAATGCTTGCTGACAGTTTTTATAGGCTAACACTGGATCTTTTGCCTTGGTGATTGGTCTACCAACCACAATAAAATCTGACCCTAATTGTTTGGCTTTTTCTGGTGTCGTTACTCGCACTTGGTCATCTTTATCGTTATCTAGGAATCGAATACCTGGTGTCACTGTTAAAAAGTCTGCACCGCAAACCTCATGAATCATTTGCACTTCATGAGGTGAACAAACAACACCATCAAGTCCAGCTGTTTTGGCATTTTGAGCATAACCCTTAACGGTTTCTTCAAGAGAGGATGAAATCAAGAGATCTTTTTGCATCCTTGTTTCATCTGTTGAGGTTAGCTGAGTAACTGCTATGATAAGTGGGCGCTTTTTTGACTGTTTAGCAGCTTGATTTGTCAATCCTTTTAGTGCAGCCGCCATCATATCAATAGTTCCTGCAGCATGCACGTTAACCATATCCACCTCTAAAGTGGCTAAAACACTCATCGCCTTTTCTACAGTGTTTGGGATATCATGGAGTTTTAAATCGAGAAAAATGTGATGGCCTCTAGACTTTATTTCTCTGATAATAGCTGGGCCTTCACTATAAAATAGCTCCATTCCAACCTTCACGAATAACTTTTCCTCAGTAAATTGCTCTAAAAAGGCAAGTGTCTCTTGTTTGTTTGGAAAATCAAGAGCGACAATAACTGCCTTAGGTATCTGTTTTAACGTCAATGGTTAGCCTCCTTATCTTTTGTAAAGTTGTGATGATTTACGCGTTGTGACTGATGCTCGAAAAAAGGCCACAAAAAAACCAGTCAAGCCAATGGCTAAAGCGCCAAAGCAAAACTGGAAATAGTAAAATTAACAACTGTAAAAATAGAAAAGCAAAAAGCTTTAAATAACTGGCACTGCTCTTGTACCAGTAAAACGAATGCTTTAAAAATAGAAAAGAGACAGTTATGACCAAAAGCTGAACTATTAAAGATAATTGTTTGCTTTAAGTGATTAAACATTCGTCTCTCCTTCTCATTTATTCTATTTTTTTATCTTTCCTATCTTAGCATACGAACAATAACTTTGTCAATCAATTTTTTTAAAAAATTTGAAGAAAAAGTGGAAAATTATTGGCGGTAATAATAGCTATCTGCGGAGTAATTTCCTCCTTGTTGGGCGATAATCAAACGTGGACGACTGGTATCACTCTGATCACCCTCAGGGTTGTTAAAACCAATTTTATATAACCCAAGTGCTGCCCCTGTATACCCATAACTGATGCTTACGTATGGTACTTTACTAACTTCATCCGAATTTTGAACAGAATATAATTTCCCACTACCATTAGTCGAGCCGTCCTCGTAAATCACAAGAATATTGCCTTTGCCATCTTTCCAAGTTCCTACTAGAGACGAAAAGTCTCCGTTATTAATGGCTTCTATGTCTAAATCTTCTTCCTGCGATTGATAGGCTTTCCACCAATCTTTTTCAAGATACTCTAACAAGCGAATACTGCCATCAATACCTTCCATAAAGGCTCGTCTTTCTTGACTAACAATCCCATCTGGTCCTTTTATCTTTGGTGGCACAAGTAACAAAGTCATTTCAGTATTGTTTGCCCCTGTATTTGTACCATACAAATGAACAACATAATAACCATCTCTTTTGGTAGGTAAGTTAGAGGGGCTAATAGCAAAATTACCATGAGATAAAATCCCATTCCAATACCCATCCTTTTTAATGGTAGGAAATACCGTGGTTCTGTCATTAAAATAATCATCAGGAGTATAACCCCCATAGGTAAAACCTGAATCTGCTATCGTTTTATTAAACTCATTAGTAGAAAAATGTCCCTCAAATGGTGTCAAATCACCTTGTAAGACAACATCATACTTTTCTAACTCACTAGGTTCTTTTTTAGTGAATATCATTTGATGACTTGGGTTGCCATCGGTCATCGTTATTTTGATATCCGTTGTACTTTTATACTCCACAATAATAGTAAAACCTAAATAGCCATCAGATTTTGTCATTGGCGTTTCTGACTTACTCATTCCATCAGATTCTTCCCATTTGGTTTCAAAGCTAGCAGTAACATCACCATCTAATGTCGTATAAGCCATTTGCCATTCGTTACTAGCCAATGATTTAACTGTTGCAGTTTCTCCTGAGGTGGCATAAAATGTTCCTGATAAATCGATTGCTTTTGATTTCTCACTTGATGTCACCTGTGTTGTTTGACTGTCTTGACTGTTAGCTTTTTTACTTTTATTAGTATTTGAGCATCCCGATATTATCAGTAAAATGATAATAGTGAAACTTATTAAACGATATGTCATTTTCTCCCACCTATTTTTAAAAATGGTATTTCTTCTTTATTTGGTATTTTTATCATCATGTAGCATACTTTATAATTTGTGATGATATGTTATATTATACCATGTTATTAAATTTCCTGTTGTGACATAAGAATAGTTGGTAGCTTCTCACACTAAAAACACTCTGGCAGAAAGACTTAAATGTCCATCTATCAGAGTGTTTTTGATACCTTTTAGATATTAGTCAAACTATCATCTACTCAAGGTTTATTGGTGTTTTCTTCTGCGATAAGTTGTCGCCATTCCCATTCCTCCAACTACTAGACTCAAGCCCAGTAGTGCTGATGTGGTATCTGAATCTCCTGTTTTAGGAAGAACTTTACCATCATTAGTAGTTGTAGAAACTGATGCTTGAATTGAAGAAGGGACATCTTTTTTAGTATCTACTGCTAATGGTGTTGCTTGTTTTTCTGTTGTTGAAACAGTGTTTTTCTTATACACCAATCCATAATCACTAAAGTGTTTAGCAATAAATTCAACTGCATTATGTATCTGACCATTCTCATCACTATAAATAATTGATGTAAATTCTAATGATTCTTCAGAAGAAGTATTTGGTAGATAAACAACACGTTCAACTTCTTTACCATCATCAACTGGCAAGATGACAAATGTATCTTTTGTTGGTTGCACACTATTTCCATCTTTATCTAATAAGATAATATCAAACAAATCATAGTCTTCTGATGCCAAAATGCTTGGTGTCTGTGCATCAGCTGTTTCTTTATGAGTGATTTTCAAACCAACAATTGGTGCCTGTTCTCCTTCTATAAGAACAACACGAACACCGTTAGTTACATCGATTAGTTCTTTATATATAGTCAATTCTTCTTCATCATTGGATGACTTAGTTGAGTCTTCTGGTGTCGGAGTTACTGTATCTTCAGATTTTTCCCCTGATTGATCTGGCGTTGGAACAGTAGTTGATCCTTTATCAATCATTTCACCTTCAAAAGTTGGTTTATCGTCTGCAGTAGGTGCTTCTTCTGGCACTTTGGTTTCTGGTACAAAGTCTGAAGCTGGTAGCTCATAACTTGGTGCCTTATCTGGCACTTTGGTTTCTGGGACAAAGTCTGAAGCTGGTAACTCATAACTTGGGGCTTCTTCTGGCACTTTCGTTTCTGGTACAAAGTCTGAAGCTGGTAGCTCATAACTTGGTGCCTTATCTGGCACTTTGGTTTCTGGTACAAAGTCTGAAGCTGGTAACTCATAACTTGGGGCTTCTTCTGGCACTTTCGTTTCTGGTACAAAGTCTGAAACTGGTAGCTCATAGCTTGGTGCCTTATCTGGCACTTTGGTTTCTGGTACAAAGTCTGAAGCTGGAAGCTCATAACTTGGGGCTTTATCTGGCACTTTAGTTTCTGGGACAAAGTCTGAAGCTGGTAACTCATAACTTGGGGCTTCTTCTGGCACTTTCGTTTCTGGTACAAAGTCTGAAACTGGTAGCTCATAGCTTGGTGCCTTATCTGGCACTTTGGTTTCTCTTATCTCTTTGCCATCTAAGCTATTAATAGCTTCTTGTAGTCGATTAAAGAGAGCATCTACTTGTTCTTGACTTGCTTTATCATTTGTTAAGAGAGTCTGAGCTTCTTGCAATAACTGGTCATAAGCTTCTTTTTTATCGTCACTAGCATTTTGATATTTCACTGATGTTTGTTTAAAGGCTGGTGCTTTTGAAACCAAATCACTTAAGTTTGACTTGTTTGTCTCTTGGCCATTTAACTGTTCTCTAGCGTTGGCTAGACTTTCTAAGGCAGCATCAATTTCAACTTGAGTCACTCTTGTTTTTTGTAGCACTTGTTTGGCACTTGCCAATTGATTAGCATAGTTTTCTTTTTCTGAAGTGCTAGCATTGATGAAACGAATACTGTCTTTAACATCTGTTTCTTTTGCTAATTCTTCTGACAATAAAGTCACAACTGTTTCTTGTCCATTGAGTGATTGATGTGCTGTTTGCAATTCTAAAACGGCTTTGTCTATCTCAGATTGAGGCGCTTTATTTTTCAAAAGATTTTGTGCTTTTTCAAGACTTACCAAATAAGCTCTTCTCAATTCTTCAGCTGCATTGTAAAAAGTAGCTTCTAGTGGCACATCAGTTTGACTATTGATGACTTCCATTAAAGCATTTTTATTGATGAGGGTGAGTTTTGTAGTGTTCACTTCGTCTTCAATAACTGAAACAGTTAAAGCCTCTAAATCTTCTAAAACATCATAACCTGTTGGTAGGGTTAAAGCCAAACGATAGTCACCTGTTGGCACATACTTACCATAGTCTGAACGTGAGTAAGTTGAATTTGGTAATACAATACTTGTTGTTTCACCACTAATTATTCGGACTTCAGATCCTCTTGGCAACTCTTTGTCAAAATCAATCAAAAGAGATGCTTTTGATAGAACTTTTACTTTGAAAATGGCATCTTTAACACTCTCTTCTTCAGAGATGGTCACTGTGACACTTCTATCACTAACTAATTGTGCGCGTTCTTCATCATATACGAATAAATCAACAGTATAGGTTCCAAATGGTAATTTGACAAGATTTAAATCGCCACCATGGAATTGTTTTCTCACCTGTTGGCCATTTTCATCTCTGATAGAATAAGTCACATCTACTGACACCTCTGAGTTTAGTTCTTCACTAAAGACTTTGATCGCAACTAAACCATTTTGATTACCGATACTAATCAAATTAGCTAGGGTAGACATTGCTCTGTTTCCTGCATAATCTTCAACCACATAATAGGCATGAGAGAAATCTGTCAATTCTTGAGGTAATACAAAGCTACCGTCTTCTTGTTGGTCGACAAATACTTTATTATCTAAAATAACAAAACCATCTTCACCTTGTTTTCTATAGCTTTCATTATAGTGACCGTCTTGATCAGCAACAAGATAGAAAAGACGCTCTCTGAAGATTCCTGACTCACCGTGTTCAACTGCTGGACGAGCTTTAAAGACTCTACTTGCTTTATCATAAGTAGCTGTTGTCAATGTTGGTGCTTGTCTATCTAAGATAATATCAAACGCCATTTCTTGCATAGCACCACCAGGAACATCTGAGTAATACGTTAGAACATATTGGTATTTACCATCAGCTACAGGTAGACCATCAGTTGTTGTGCCATCCCACTCTGTTTCAAATAATAGATTAGAGAGAGAATTGTTAGGATTTCCACCAAAGTAGTTCTTATAACCATTTTGAGCAGAGCTTACCCATAGAGGTGTTGTTCTTTCTTTATCATCAAAACGATAAACTTTAGCACGTAGGTTATTAAAGTTACGCAAGAAGACACCTTTAAAGGCAAATGAATCTTGGTTTTGGTCATCATTTGGTGAAATAGCCAAATGAGGTTTACCGTCTTCATCTAATTCAAGGATGTAAGCACCGTCATCTGATTGATAAGTCCCTAATACTTTCAATTCAACTGGTGTTGTCTCTCCTGTTGAAACAAGAGTATCAGTTGACGTTGTTACAAGCCCTGTGTAATTTTCTTGACTTGGAATTTCGAGAGATTCCTCTGGAGTGAAATAAAAACCAGCTTCCTCATCAGCAACAAGATCATAAATAGATTTTTCAATCACCTCAAGATTTTGGAATTCCCCTTTAAATCCAACGTAAGGAATACTAACGACATCACCACCATCAGCGATATCAGTAAATCTGACGTAACCTTCTAAGAAGTAGCCATTTGGCATAAGGCTTCGAAGCGGTTCATCAAATTTAGAAGCGTCAATATCAATGGTAATTGTTTTAGTTTGATGAGCTTCTACACGAACTTTTCCACCAGGAGTATTTTCTATATTAAGTGGTAACAAGGTAAACACACCTTGATTGACCAAATCAGTGTTGAGATGAGTAATATAGTTTAATTCTTTAGCAGTGTCACCAATATTGTGAAGAGTGACATCAAATCTAATTCTGTCTTTAACGTTACCAAGTGCAATACTACCATCACTATCCCCATTTCCTGTTAGATAGAGATTTGTTTGAGTAGCTGCTGCTACATCAATGAGACCAGCTCCTTGTTGGCGTGGTGATGTATAGGCTTTTGTATCTTTATTCAAATGAGGTTTGGCTGTACTCATCAAAAGAAGTTTGATGCTTTTTGCCATTTCTTCTTTAGACATGTTTGGATATGTCTTCAATAAATATTGTTTGACTAAGGCCGCTGCTCCAGCAACATGCGGGGAAGCCATACTTGTACCACTCATCATGGCATATTCATTATCATTAATAGAAGAATAAATAGCCCCACCTGGCGCTGCTAAATCAGGTTTTAACTCGCCATCAGCTGTTAATCCCCAGCTTGAGAAACTAGATAGTTTTTCTGCTTCTGGATTAGCTTCTTTGGTTTTTAAATTATTAAAAATTAATTTGTAATGATGTTTTGCTAACTCATCACCAAACTCTTTTTGAATAAAAAGAGAAGGAATCACATGAGCTGGTGCTTCTAAACTCATCACTTGGTTAGCTTCACCTGGACGATTGTTAAAGACAATAGCACCTATCGCACCATGTTGTGCGGCAGTTGCTATTTTCTCTGTAAAGGTAAATTCTCCACGTTCAATTAAAGCGATTTTCCCTTTAAGGTCTTTACCAGCATAATGCTCTTCTCTACCAAGATTTACAAATTCATAGTCATATTCTTTTCCTAATTCAAAAGTTTTATTGCTAACTTTTGGATCTTCATAAGTCACAAGACCATGATTAAAATTGCTATCATTTTCTAGTTCTTTTATCTTGAAGACTGGACTAATAATAGTTGAATTGTTGTATGAAGCAACAGAAATAGATTCTTTAGCAGTTGAAGGACTACCAACTAAGCCATAATCAGGATAGAGGGCTGATGGTTGAGAATAACCATTACCAAAAGTCCCATCATTTCCTGCCGCCATAACAACAGTAACACCAGCTTTTCTTGCTTCTTCTATCGCTCTTATTAATCTGTCATCAGAATTAATTAAAGAACCATTAGCACCACCTAAGCTCAGATTAATGGTATCTGCGCCTAATCTAACAGCATCTTCAATTGCTTTAACATATAAAGCTGGACCTGTTCCTCTTCTTTCATCAGA
The DNA here is from genome assembly GCF_025660655.1 of Streptococcus sp. CSL10205-OR2. Taxonomy (GTDB): domain Bacteria; phylum Bacillota; class Bacilli; order Lactobacillales; family Streptococcaceae; genus Streptococcus. The sequence continues at coordinate 1,203 of NZ_JAOTIN010000003.1, read as the reverse complement.
AAAGACACGCATGAACATCACTTGTGCTTCTGGTGCAACACCTGTGATTAACTCTCCTATATTTTCTTTCTTAGGATTACCTGCTGCAATTCCTGTAACATGTGTTCCGTGAGAATCTTTTTCTGATTCTTTTAATTGATCATTATTATCAACATAGTTATGACCAAAAATAACCTTATTGTTATACCATTTACCATAGTTAATGCCTGCCTTAGCTTTGGCCGCTTCTATTTCTTCTGCTGACTTGTATTTAGCTGTTGTTAAGTCAGTTAATTGCAAGACATCATGGTCAATATCAAGACCCGAGTCAATGATTGAAACAACAGTTCCTTCACCTTTATAGCCATTTTTCCAAACTTTTGGAACCGCAATAATGGTATTACTATCAATATTTTGTGGGGTTGCTTCAGTTTTATTAGCTGCTAAAGGAGTAGATTCGTTGCTCTTTTGCTCAGTAGCGACAGGATTTACTTCTAATTGGTCTGATGGACTATCATCTTCTACAATTTCAGATGTAGATGTAGAAGTAGATGTTGGGTTCGTCTCAAAAACAATCTCTGTAGCAGTTTCTGGCTGACTTTCCCCAGAAGCTACTGTTTCCGTTAAATCTGATGATGAGGTTGTTTCTAAACCACTGTCATTAGTCGGGGTTGTTTCTTCAAGTTTTGCAACCTCTTCTATTGTGGTTACAGTCTCAGATGGGTTTTTCGTGTATGAATCCGCAGCAACTGTGCCTGCACCACTGACGAAAAATACTGTTCCTAGTAAAATCGACATGGCACCGACTTTGTATTTACGAATTGAAAAACGTTGTTTTAAGCTCATAAATCTCTCCTTTTATCCTAAAAAGTCTATGAAGATATTAAACCATAAATTATCAGAAATTTCTATAATTTCTGATTATTATTTTGGATTTACTAAAAAATTTACTTTTTTTATAGATTTTTTTAAAATGCAATCGTTTTAGAGAAATCATTTTGTATCAAATGATATATTTTTACGATTATCTTATCCTTCATAATTTGACAACATAAAAAGCCATTAGCTAGCTAACGACTTTTATTTTTTATATTTTTCCCCAATTGTCAAGTTAAGTGCAACAAATTATTCCTCTGACTAAGTCATTAGTTCTTAAACTGTTTGAGCTAGCTCAAACAGTTTTTTAGCAGACTGATAGTTGTGTATCCTTCTAAGTTTATCATT
>NZ_JAOTIN010000039.1 GCF_025660655.1 Streptococcus sp. CSL10205-OR2 | reverse complement strand
CGCTAATCAACTTCACATCTCTGTCTCTACTGTACAAAGAAAGCTATCTCAGTTTACTTTCAAAGAAAGATATCACCATCTGCCTCAAGTCTTATCTTGGGACGAATTTGCTCGAAATAAAGGCAAATTAGCTTTTATTGCTCAGGACTATAACACTAAAAAAATTGTCACTATTCTTGAAAACAATAGACAAACAACTATCAAGAACTATTTCTACAAATACTCTAGAAAGGTCCGGGAATTAGTCAAGGTAGTGACTGTAGATATGTCGGGAAGCTATATCCCACTCATCAAGCAACTCTTTCCAAAGGCTAAAA
>NZ_JAOTIN010000038.1 GCF_025660655.1 Streptococcus sp. CSL10205-OR2 | reverse complement strand
CTGACAGATTTATTGCTTCTTATTTTTTGACAGGTTACTTTCATAACCCTGCACGTTTGGTTTCTTGTCTTGTTCAGTTTTCAAAGGTCATGCTCTTTCGAGACAACTATTATATTCTAGCACCTCATCAATACTTTGTCAATACATTTTACCGCTTTTTTATAAAAAATTCTCACCAAGTATACTCGGTGAGAAAAATTGTAGAAAGAAAAATAAAAAGTATCATTCCAGATTGTGAAAGATACTTACTCATCAATCGGGAAGACAGGATTCGAACCTGCGACACCTTGGTCCCAAACCAAGTACTCTACCAAGCTGAGCTACTTCCCGAAAAAAATGCACCCTAGAGGAGTCGAACCTCTAACCGCCTGATTCGT
>NZ_JAOTIN010000037.1 GCF_025660655.1 Streptococcus sp. CSL10205-OR2 | reverse complement strand
CCCCTAAAGAAATCGTGAGAAAAACATTGCAGTTCTCTGATGAACTTCGCTATTACTACAATCTCTATCAACTCTTACTCTTTCATTTCCAACAGAAGAATACTCATCAGTTTATGGCATTGATAGACGATAACTACCACTTAGTCAATCATGCCTTCAAAACGGTTTTTAGAACATTTAAAAAATATAAGGCATCTATCGCAAATGCACTTGAACTTCCTTATTCGAACGCCAAACTAGAAGCGACTAATAAGTTAATCAAGGATATCAAAAGACAAGCCTTTGGGTTTAGAAACTTTAACAACTTTAAAACAAAAATTCTCATCGCTTTGAACATTAAAAGGGAGAGAATCAATGTGATTCTCTCCCGATCTTGATGA
>NZ_JAOTIN010000036.1 GCF_025660655.1 Streptococcus sp. CSL10205-OR2 | reverse complement strand
ATCCAGCGACAGGTGTTGTTACTTTCCAACCGAACTTAGATTTTGTAGGCACTCCAGACGCTGTTAAGATTCAAGCTAAAGATAAGAATGGCACAGCAGTAGAAACAACTTATACCCCAACAGTAGATCGAGTAACTCCAACAGGAGCAGACGCTACATCAACAGATAAACAAGGTCAAGTCCAAAGTGCAACACCAGTGTTCACAGCAGGTGACCCACTTGTACCGATGGATGATAGTGTAACGGCTACGTTTGAAGATGGTAGCACGACTAAGACTATTGACGGAGAGGGAACCTACACTGTTGCGCCAGACGGTACTGTCACTTTCACACCAGAACCAACCTTCACAGGAACAGGTACAGGTGTGACCGTTAAACGTGTTGATAAGAACGGCACAGCAGTGACCGCTAAGTACACACCAACAGTTGAAGCTGTAACTCC
>NZ_JAOTIN010000035.1 GCF_025660655.1 Streptococcus sp. CSL10205-OR2 | reverse complement strand
TTCACGGCAGGTGACCCACTTGTACCGATGGATGATAATGTTGCAGCCACCTTTGACGATGGTAGCACAACTAAGACTATTGACGGTGAGGGTACCTACACTGTTGCACAAGACGGTACTGTCACTTTCACTCCAGAACTAACCTTCACAGGAACAGGTACTGGCGTGACCGTTAAACGCGTTGATAAGAACGGTACAGCAGTGACTGCTAAGTACACGCCTACAGTTGAAGCAGTCACTCCAACAGGATCAGACGCTACATCAACAGGTAAACAGGGTCAAGTTCAAAGTGGTCAACCAACCTTCACGGCCGGTGACCCACTTGTACCGATGGATGATAATGTTGCAGCTACATTCGAAGATGGCAACACAACTAAGACTATTGACGGTGAAGGAACTTATACAGTTTCCCCAGACGGTACTGTCACTTTCACTCCAGAACCAACCTTTACAGGAACAGGTACTGGCGTGACCGTTAAACGTGTTGATAAGAACGGTACAGCAGTGAC
>NZ_JAOTIN010000034.1 GCF_025660655.1 Streptococcus sp. CSL10205-OR2 | reverse complement strand
CTATTGTGACAGCAAAAGACAACTGGTCATATAGCTTTGAGAATCTTCCAGAATATGAGAATGGAAAGAAAATCGCGTATAGCCTATCAGAAGACGCTGTTAAAGGTTATACCACAGTGATTAAGGGTTATGACATTACTAATGTTCATCATCCAGAAAAACCATTACCAAAAACTGGGGAATCATCAACTCTATTCTTTAGTTTAGTAGGATTAGTAATAACAGGCTTAGCAGGTCTCTTTGCTTACAAACGCTACGCTAACAACTAATCATTTTCCTAGTGATTAACTAGAAAAAACCCTGCTAAAAATGAACTGCACCCCAAAAGTTAGACAAAAAATCTAACGAATGGGGTGTTTTTCTTATGAAATTAAGTGATGACGATAAACTAGAAATCTATACACTAAGAAGGAATGGAAGAAGCTGGTCTCAAATTAGTGAAGCATACGATGTTAATCTTGCCAGTCTCAAGTACTTGGTAAAGCTTATGGATAGATATGGTGTTGAGAGTGTTAGAAAAAGAAAGAATAGCTACTATC
>NZ_JAOTIN010000033.1 GCF_025660655.1 Streptococcus sp. CSL10205-OR2 | reverse complement strand
GGAGTTACAGCTTCAACTGTTGGTGTGTACTTAGCGGTCACTGCTGTGCCGTTCTTATCAACACGTTTAACGGTCACACCTGTACCTGTTCCTGTGAAGGTTGGTTCTGGTGTGAAAGTGACAGTACTGTCTGGTGCAACAGTGTAGGTACCCTCTCCATCAATAGTCTTACTTGTGCTACCATCGTCAAACGTAGCAGGAACTGTATCATCCATTGGAACAGACGGATCACCTTCAGTAAAGGTTGGCTGACCACTTTGGACTTGACCTTGTTTACCTGTTGATGTAGCGTCTGCTCCCGTTGGGGTCACTCGTTCTACTGTTGGGGTATAAGTTGTTTCTACTGCTGTGCCATTCTTATCCTTAGCTTGAATCTTAACAGCGTCTGGAGTGCCTACAAAATCTAAGTTCGGTTGGAAAGTAACAACACCTGTCGCTGGATCAATACTATAAGTACCAACTTCTTGACCATCTTTCATAGCTGCAACTGTGGTTACTGGCTGATTATTGACATCCAATAAGGTAATCGTTGAGGAATCAATTGGAGCTGTAACATCACCTGC
>NZ_JAOTIN010000032.1 GCF_025660655.1 Streptococcus sp. CSL10205-OR2 | reverse complement strand
GGAACTAAGACATGGAAAGATGCTAAGAACCAAGATGGCATTCGTCCAGATGAAGTTGTGATTAACCTCTTAGCAGATGGTGTTGCGACAGGACAAACAGCCACTGTTTCTAAAGCCAGTGATTGGTCATATGAATTTAAGAACTTACCAAAATACAAAGGTGGTAAAGAGATTGTTTATAGTGTGACAGAAGACGCTGTTGACGGTTATACCACCACTATTGATGGTTATGATGTGACTAACACTCACAAACCAAGTCTTGTTTCAATCTCAGGCACTAAGACATGGGAAGATGCCGACAACCAAGATGGTATTAGACCAGAAAGTATTACGATTACTCTCTTAGCAGATGGTAAAGCAACTGATCAAACGGTTACAGTTAGTGAGAAAACTAATTGGACTTATGAATTCACTGACTTACCAGAATTCAAAGATGGGAAGAAGATTGTCTATACAGTGGAAGAAGAAACTGTTAAAGGCTATGAAACCACTATTGACGGCTTTGACATTACCAATACACACACCCCAAGCACCACTAAGGTTGTCGGTAAGAAAACATGGGATGACGCTGACAATAAAGATAAGTTAAGACCAGAGTCCATTACTGTTCGCCTTTATGCCAATGATAAAGAAGTGAGACATGCTATTGTGACAGCAAAAGACAACTGGTCATATAGCTTTGAGAATCTTCCAGAATATGAGAATGGAAAGAAAATCGCGTATAGCCTATCAGAAGACGCTGTTAAAGGTTATACCACAGTGATTAAGGG
>NZ_JAOTIN010000031.1 GCF_025660655.1 Streptococcus sp. CSL10205-OR2 | reverse complement strand
AATGGAAGAAGCTGGTCTCAAATTAGTGAAGCATACGATGTTAATCTTGCCAGTCTCAAGTACTTGGTAAAGCTTATGGATAGATATGGTGTTGAGAGTGTTAGAAAAAGAAAGAATAGCTACTATCCTCCTGAACTAAAGAAAGAAATCATTGATGGGGTTTTACTAGAAAATAGGTCTATCAAGCAAGTCTCATTAGATTATGCCCTACCAAACTATGGCATGCTTTCTAATTGGATAGCACAATACAAGAAAAACGGGTATACTATTGTTGAGAAAACAAGAGGGAGACCAAAAAAGATGGGCCGTAAACCAAAGAAAAAACCAGAAGAGATGACAGAGCTTGAGCGTCTTCAATATGAGAATGAATACCTTAGAGCGGAGAATGCTGTGCTAAAAAAGCTGAGAGAGTACCGTCTAAGGGACGAAGCAAGGCTCAAAGAGCAACAGAGATTATTCAAGGATTAATGGTTGAGTTTCCATTAACCGTTTTACTAGGTGTGTTAAAGTTGCCATCATCTAGCTATTATTACCATAAAAAACGCTTGGCTGATGATAAAGATAGTGCAGTTAAAGATGACATCACAGCTATCTATCGAGAACATAAAGGGAACTATGGTTACCGTCGTATCACCTTGGAACTCAGAAATCAAGGATATGTGATTAATCATAAGAAGGTGCAACGGTTGATGAGAGTTCTAGGGTTACAAGCTAGAATTCGTCGCAAGCGTCAGTATTCTTCTTACAAAGGTGAGGTTGGCAAGAAAGCCGCTAATCTGATTAATCGCTCATTTGAAGCGTCACAGCCTCTTAAGAAGTGTTATACAGATGTCACTGAATTTGCGAT
>NZ_JAOTIN010000030.1 GCF_025660655.1 Streptococcus sp. CSL10205-OR2 | reverse complement strand
TCCACGAGTCCCTTGTGGACCACGGATATTTCCATTTCTAGTCCAACGACTGTTACTCTTACTATAGGTATCACCTGTGCTTGTGTTGATATAGGTATCACCATTTGAACCTAAACTATCTTGCGGTGTCGTAGTACCTGAATGAATTGAGGAACCATTTTGACCATCTCGACCTGCTTGACCTGTGGCACCTGTTGCTCCACGAGTCCCTTGTGGACCACGGATATTTCCATTTCTAGTCCAACGACTGTTACTCTTACTATAGGTATCACCTGTGCTTGTGTTGATATAGGTATCACCATTTGAACCTAAACTATCTTGCGGTATCGTAGTACCTGAATGAATTGAGGAACCATTTTGACCATCTCGACCTGCTTGACCTGTGGCACCTGTTGCTCCACGAGTCCCTTGTGGACCGCGGATATTTCCATTTCTAGTCCAACGACTGTTACTCTTACTATAGGTATCACCTGTGCTTGTATTGATATAGGTATCACCATTTGAACCTAAACTATTTTGTGGTGTCGTAGTACCTGAATGAATTGAGAAACCATTTTGACCATCTCGACCTGCTTGACCTGTGGCACCTGTTGCTCCACGAGTCCCTTGTGGACCACGGATATTTCCATTTCTAGTCCAACGACCATTACTCTTACTATAGGTATCACCTGTGCTTGTGTTGATATAGGTATCACCATTTGAACCTAAACTATCTTGCGGTATCGTAGTACCTGAATGAATTGAGGAACCATTTTGACCATCTCGACCTGCTTGACCTGTGGCACCTGTTGCTCCTCGTGCACCAGTTGCTCCACGAGCCCCTTGTGGACCGCGGATATTTCCATTTCTAG
>NZ_JAOTIN010000002.1 GCF_025660655.1 Streptococcus sp. CSL10205-OR2 | reverse complement strand
TCGTGAGAAAAACATTGCAGTTCTCTGATGAACTTCGCTATTACTACAATCTCTATCAACTCTTACTCTTTCATTTCCAACAGAAGAATACCCATCAGTTTATGGCATTGATAGACGATAACTACCAATTAGTTAATAAAGCCTTTAAAACGGTTTTTAGAACATTTAAAAAATATAAGGCATCTATCGCAAATGCACTTGAACTTCCTTATTCGAACGCCAAACTAGAAGCGACTAATAAATTAATCAAAGATATCAAAAGACAAGCCTTTGGTTTTAGAAACTTTAACAACTTTAAAACAAAAATTCTCATCGCTTTGAACATTAAAAGGGAGAGAATCAATGTGATTCTCTCCCGATCTTGATGACTAGTCACCCACTACAGTTGACAAAGAGCCATTTTTTTATTCTAAAGTATTGTTACGATATTTTTCAAGAATTTTTTTATTCTAAAGTATTGTTACGATATTTTTCAAGAATTTTTTTAGCAGTAGAAAGATTCATGTGTTTTTCTTTTAATAATGATTCTACAACAAAGACCACTTCATCAGGAAGACTTCCAGCAAGAAGAGCTAGAGATCTGGCATGAAGTTTCATATGACCTTCTTGAATTCCTTCTGTAACCAAAGCCCTTAAAGCTGCAAAATTTTGTGCCAAACCAACTGAGGCAACAATGCTTGCTAGCGTTTTAGCATCAGGATTACCTAACACATCAAAAGCTACTAAAACACTTGGGTTTAAACCAATGGAGCCTCCTTTGGTTGCAAGAGGAAGTGGCAGTGTTATTTCTCCTAATAATTGTTCATTAGCCTCATCTAATCGCCATGTGGTTAATCCCTCGTAATGTCCATTTCTAGAAGCATAAGCATGGGCACCTGCTTCAATAGCACGCCAGTCATTTCCTGTAGCGATACAGACAGCATCAACACCATTAAAAATCCCTTTATTATGTGTACTAGCACGATAAGGATCTTTTTTAGCAAAGTTGCTCGCAAGCACCATTTTTTCAGCCAATTCTTTTGCTTTTATCTTATCACGATTTAAAAAACGATAGTCTATAGCACAATTTGCTGTTACCAGAGCTTCAGTGGCATAATTTGAAAGAATGGCCATCAAACTTTTACCCTTTGTCAATGCTTCCAAATAAGGTTTTAAAGCTTCAGTCATGGTATTAACGATGTTTGCCCCCATAGCTTCTTTGGTATCAATCAAAATATGAACCACTAATAGAGGTGTTTCATCTTCAATAAGGTTTATTTTGATATCAGATGCTCCACCACCTCTTTTAACGATGGAAGGGTGAGCACTATTTGCAATGTCTAAGAGCTCTTTCTTTTGCTTTTCAATAGCTTTTGTGGCGCTATGAGTGTCTTTGATGTCATATAATGCAATCTGCCCGATCATTTGACGATTATGGACGATAGCTTTAAAGCCACCTGAACGTTTTATGATTTGACTTGCAAACGAACAAGCTGCTACAACAGAAGGTTCTTCGGTGACAAAAGGAACAGTATAATCTTTGTGATTAACTTCTATTTCAGGGACAACAGAAAAAGGAAGAGCAAATGTTCCAAGTGTGTTTTCAACCATCTGTGAAGCAATCTCTTGCTTTAATAAAACATGATTTTCTAAAATATGGTGACTTTCTTTTGAAAGTAATGGTTTGATTTGAGAAAGACGTTCTTTTGGATTTTTTTTGGCAAATCCTGCCCAGTTAATTTTTGTCATTTTCATCTACTCTAATATATTGTCTTTGATGATTTTGAATACCTGAAAGGGCAAAAGGTCCAGTTTTATAGGATTTAAAGTTTGCATTACCTTCTTCATCCATTTTTGGTTCTTCAAAAAACATTTCTTCATATTCTTTAACACTTAATGCTATTCTTGCTTGTAATTGGGTCATTCGATTAGCTTGTAGATGATTTTTATAACCTTCTACAAGATGGCCACTGAAGATTTCAGTCACAGCACCACTCCCATAACTAAAGAGAATAATTTTGTCGTCAGCTTTTAGGGTTGGACTATTTTCTAACAGTGATAATAATCCAAGATAGAGTGAACCAGTATAGATATTACCAACAACTTTACTATAAGTGATAGAATGGTAAAAATTATCAGTCAAACGTTCCTTAACTTCTTTGCTGGTTTCTTTGGTAAAGAGCTTATTTAGTCCTTTAAGGGCTAACTTTGGAAATGGTAGGTGGAAACAAAAGGCTGCATAGTCTGATAATTCAGCATCAAAACGTTTTTGGTATTCTTGCCAAGTGATTTTAAGTGTGTCAAGATATTGTTTGGTAGAATACATACCATCAACATATGGCGTATCACGATAATTAGGGCGCCAAAAATCCATTATATCTCGAGTATGAGCAACACTTTTATTATGAAGTGCCAAAATATGTGGGTCTTTACTAATTAATAAAGCAATACTACCCGCTCCTTGGGTAGGTTCTCCTGAAGTATTTACTCCGTATTTAGCGATATCACTTGCTAGGACTAGAACTTTTGAGTCTGGATGGTTTTCAATGTGAAGTCTAGCATAATCAAGTGCAGCAGTGGCACTATAGCAGGCTTCTTTCATTTCAATACTTCTGACAAAGGGTTGGATGTTTAATAAACTATGAACATAAACACTAGCGGCTTTACTTTGATCAATGCTTGACTCAGTTGCCAAAATGATCATATCAATGGTTTGTTTGTCATCTTCTGTTAAAATATCACTAGCAGCAGAGCTTGCTAGTGTCACAATATCTTCTGTGATTGGTGAGATGCTAAGTGCATCTAATAAAAGTCCTTCTTTAAATTTAGCTGGGTCTTCATTTCTAGCAACAGCTAATTCCTTCATTTCTAACATATATTGACTGGTAGCAAAACCAATCTTATCAATTCCAATGGTTATCATTAAAAGTCATCTCCTCGTTTTTTAGACTTAGGAATAATCATAAGTCCATTTTATCATATTTTAGAATAAATTGATGATAAGAAACATTGAAGTATCAAATCTTTTTAATAAGCCATTTAGCTTTGTTGTCCATTTGCTTTTTTTCTGATAAAATAGTCATAAAAGGTTAATAAAATGTTTAATATAGGAAATAGGAGAACTTATGTCAGTTTTAGAAAATGTTAAAAATGCAACAGGTTTTCAGTTAGATAAGGAAACAGGTACTTTATACGGTGTTAAAGATGGATTTCATTTTGCTGTGATACCAACTGGTGATAATAAAATTTATCAATTATTATTCTCTCTTGCGAAAAATAATCAACCTGTAGTTGATGATGACTATAGAGAATTAAAAGCAAGCTCAAAAGTTATTAAGCGCTTTACACCAATGAACTATAAAATTATTTTTGATATTAAAACAGGATTAACGAAGACTAAAACAGCTGAAAACATTCAGCAAGCCCTTGAAGAAACAGTTTCTTTTTTTAAGAGCAAACAGTATGACGACGTTGATGAAATGACTGGAATATCTGATCACAGTGATATTTATCTTGTTAGTGGGGTTGTCAATTTCTTAAGTCCAGAAAGTTATGCTAAAATGACTGCAGAACTTAATATTGATATTCAAAAAGAAGCACAAAAATCTGAGAATGTGATAGCTGGAATTATTGGAGCTCTACTTGGTTCTTTGATTGGAGTTGCTGCCATTGTTATTATTGGTCAACTAGGTTATGTTTCCATTATTTCTGGTGTTATTATGGGTGTCAGTACCATTTCAGGATATGAACTTCTTGGAAAACGACTCACTAAAAAAGGCATTGCCATTAGTGTCATTATCATGCTAGTTATGGTTTATGTGGCCAATCAGGCTGATATTGCTCTATCAATTGCAAGGTATTATGAAGTAAGCTTTTTTGAAATTTTTCCTGAAGTTAATGATTTAGTCGCAGAAGGTTATATCGATTCTTCTATCTACTGGACTAATTTAGGAATGATTTATCTTTTTTCTGTGCTTGGTTTTGGGTCAACCGTTTTTGGTATTTTGAGATCTCGTCAAGAAAAATTTACAACACGTCGTTTAGGATAATATGATGATTAAAGCAGATACTATTTTTAAGGAAAATATTAAAAAAATACTTGGTGAAGGTGCTTGGAGTGAAAAGGCACGTCCTAAATATAAGGATGGTAAAACAGCTAACTCTAAATATATTACAGGTAGTTTTGCTGAATATGACCTCTCCAAAGGAGAGTTTCCAATAACTACTCTAAGACCAATTCCAATTAAATCAGCCATCAAGGAAGTTTTTTGGATTTATCAAGATCAGACCAATGATTTAGAAGTTTTAAATGAAAAATACGGTGTTAAATATTGGAATGATTGGGAAGTTGACAATAGCGGTACCATTGGTGAGCGTTACGGTGCCATTGTTAAAAAACATGATATGATCAATAAAATACTAAAGCAATTAGCTGATAATCCCTGGAATAGACGAAATGTTATATCATTGTGGGACTATGAGGCTTTTGATCAATCAGGTGGCTTACTGCCTTGTGCCTTTCAAACCATGTTTGATGTGAGACGGGTTGGAGAAACCATTTATTTAGATGCTACTCTGACACAAAGAAGTAATGATATGCTTGTTGCTCATCACATCAATGCCATGCAATATGTTGCCCTTCAAATGATGATTGCCAAACATTTTGGTTGGCAAGTGGGTAAATTTTTCTATTTCGTCAATAACCTTCACATTTATGATAATCAATTCGAACAAGCCAAAGAATTACTAAATCGAGAAGGTTCTGACATCAAACCGCGTTTGATACTAAATGTGCCAGATAAAACCAATTTCTTTGACATTAAACCAGAAGATTTTGAATTAGTTGATTATCATCCGACACAACCACAATTAAAATTCGACTTAGCCATCTAAGGCTAGTCGTTTTTTCTATGCAATTTTTAGAAAAATTTGATAGAATGATAGATACTAACATGAAAAGGTATCTATTACATGACAAAAAAAATAATTGCTATCTGGGCAGAAGATGAAAATCATTTAATTGGGAAAAATGGTAAACTACCATGGTTTTTACCCAAAGAATTAAATCATTTTAAAGAAGTTACCTTTGGGCATACCATTTTGATGGGACGCGTGACTTTTGAAGGGATGAATAAGCGTGTTCTACCAGGGAGGCAAACCATTATTTTAAGTCGTGATGATACTTATAAGGCTGATGGAGTCACCATTTTATCTAGTGTTTCTGATGTTTTAGAATGGTTTGAAAATCAAGACGATGACTTATTTATTGTTGGTGGCGAAACCATTTATAAAGCATTTGATGGACTTTATCATCAATTAATAAGAACAACAATCCATGGAAAGTTTGAAGGAGATGCCTATTTTCCGACTTTAGAGTTTGTAGAATTTCAATTAAAATCAACACAATTTTATCCCAAGGATGATAAAAATAACTACAGTTTTACAGTTGATATTTTTGAAAAATGCCTAAAAAGGAGAGTAATGACTAGATGTTAAATAGTATATTTGGAGTTTTCACCGCCTCCTTATTAGTTATCTGTCTTATTTGTGCAGGGATTGTTTATAAAAAGAAGCGTTATGGTCTACTGATTTTATTTTTGTTAAATGCCTTATCAAATCTAGTAGCAACCATACAAGCTTTTAATGGGAAATTATTTTAAAAAATGAAAAATTAAAGATTGAGGGAAACATGGCTGACAAAACAACAAGTGACATTAAAGTATATTGTTCTTTTTGTGGAAAAAATCAAGAACAAGTTAAGAAAATAATAGCTGGGAATGGTGTTTTTATTTGTAACGAATGTGTCGCATTATCACAAGAAATCATTAGAGAAGAGATGGCAGAGGAAATTTTGGCAGATCTTTCCGATATTCCAAAACCAAAAGATCTGTTAGACGTTCTAAATCAATATGTTATCGGTCAAGAAAGAGCTAAAAGAGCTTTGGCAGTAGCCGTTTATAATCATTACAAGCGAATTAGCTTTGCTCAAACACAAGATATTGAAGATGTTGAATTACAAAAATCTAATATTTTAATGATTGGACCAACAGGTTCTGGTAAGACATTCTTAGCACAAACACTAGCAAAGAGTCTCAATGTTCCTTTTGCTATTGCTGATGCAACTGCTTTAACTGAGGCTGGTTATGTCGGTGAAGATGTTGAAAACATCTTATTGAAACTTATTCAAGCAGCAGACTATAATGTTGAACGAGCTGAGCGTGGCATTATCTATGTCGATGAGATTGATAAGATTGCTAAGAAAAGTGAAAATGTCTCAATAACCAGAGATGTTTCAGGTGAAGGTGTTCAACAAGCGCTTTTAAAAATTATTGAAGGAACGGTTGCGAGTGTGCCTCCTCAAGGTGGACGTAAACACCCACAACAAGAAATGATTCAAATCAACACTAAGAATATTCTATTTATTGTTGGTGGGGCTTTTGATGGTATTGAAGAAATAGTCAAACAAAGACTGGGTGAAAAAATTATTGGCTTTGGTCAAAACAACAAGAAAATTGATGATTTTTCTTCATATATGCAAGAAATTGTTTCAGAAGACATTCAAAAATTTGGCTTAATACCTGAGTTAATTGGTCGTCTTCCAGTAACAGCTGCACTTGAGCAGTTAACTGTTGAGGACTTAGTTTTGATTTTAACAGAACCGAAAAATGCCTTGGTTAAACAGTACCAAACCTTGTTATCATATGACGGAGTTTCTCTTGAATTTGAAAAAGAAGCTTTACAAGAAATTGCCAAAAAGGCGATTCAAAGAAAGACTGGTGCGCGTGGGTTAAGGTCAATTATTGAGGAAATCATGCTTGATATCATGTTTGAAGTTCCTAGTCAAGAAGATATTGCAACCATTCGCATTACTAAAGGTGCTGTGGAAGGACTTGAAGAACCTATTTTAGAAACGGCATCTTAGGGAGAAAATAATGTCAGAAATTAATACTCACAATGCTTCTATTTTACTAAGTGCAGCTTCTAAGGAACATTATCCAAAGGACAATCTTCCTGAAGTTGCCTTGGCTGGTCGTTCCAATGTTGGAAAATCCAGTTTCATCAACACACTTTTAAGCCGAAAAAATTTAGCTAGAACCTCTAGCAAACCCGGTAAAACACAATTATTAAACTTCTACAATATAGATAATCAATTACGTTTTGTTGATGTTCCTGGGTACGGTTATGCTAAGGTTTCAAAATCTCAGCGAGCCAAATGGGGTAAAATGATTGAAGAATATCTTGTGACGAGAGAAAATTTAAAAGTTGTTGTCAGTTTAGTAGATTTTAGACATGAGCCATCAGTTGATGATATTCAGATGTATGAGTTTTTGAAATACTATGAAATTCCTGTCATTATCGTTGCTACAAAAGCTGACAAAGTGTCACGTGGTAGATGGAACAAACACGAATCAATGATAAAAAAAGCCTTGGATTTTGATGCTTCAGATGATTTTATTATCTTTTCTTCCGTTGATAAAACAGGTTTTGATCTCTCTTGGGACAAGATTCTTTCTTATTTATAGCTAGTTTTATCTTACTAAGTGTTGCTTATTAATAACAGAAACCTTTACATTATTGTAAGGGTTTTTTCTATGTAAAAAAGTTACTTATTGTCGCTAATTTATGGGAATTAATTCGAATTAAATCGTTTTAAAGGTTGATTATTCTTTTTGAAATTGATATACTAGTAGCAATTAATATATTAAATTCTATTAAGGGGGAAAAGTATCAATAATTTAGTTAACATTTCATTTGACAATGTTTATTTTTATCTTTAAAATGTAATCGCTTACTTTGTGTAATTTATAAGGAGGATTTGATGAAAAAGCACATTTTTGAAAAAAAGTGTAAATATGGAATTCGTAAGTTTTCTTTGGGTGCATTCTCAGTAATGATTGGGCTTTCTTTTTTAGGTGTTGCAAATGTTTCTGCTGATACTGTTGAGGGTAATGAAGTTGAAACTTCTGCTATAGTAACAAATACTGAGGAAAGTCCTGGAGAAGTTGTACCGTTAGAAGCTACATCTGATGAAGCCTCTCCAACATCAGAAGCTGAAGCAACGGAAGCTAATACACCTGTAGAGGAATCACCAGTAGCTAATGAAAAAGAAGAGGTTGAAACTGAAACAAGTGAGGCTGATGATCAAGCAACAGCAGCAGAAGAAACCGATGCACCTACTGAAGAAGCAACTAATGAAAATAAAGAATGGAAGACAGTAGAAGCAACAGCTAATCATGGAACCGTTGAAAAAGTTGTTGAACATGGCGTTCTTTTTAACCGTCTTTCATCCACAACAGCAAATAACAATGGTGACAAAGTAGCTTTGTTTGAACAAGAAGGTCTTTCAGTAGCACAAGATGGAACAGCTCAAGTAACTCTTCTTATCAAAGAAGAGTCTGAACCAAATGAAGGACGTTTTGGTGTCTTTTTAAAACACAAAGATGCAAACAATAATATCTTTGTTGGTTATGATAAAGCAGGATGGTTCTGGGAATATAAAAGCCCTGGTAGTAGTCTTTGGTATCAAGGACAAAGAGTAGCAGCGCCTCAAAAGAATAGTTATCATCAACTAAAAGTTAACCTTACTTCTGCTGGTGTTTTAACAGCTGAATTGACAAATGCTGAAACAGCTGCAAAACAAGAACTATTTTCTGCCTTAACACTTCCTGAACCAGTTAAAGAAAACTTGAAAGATGAAAAACGTATTGTTTTAAAAGCTGGCACATATAACAATGAATTGACTAAGGTATTAGTAGGTGTTAGAGCTGCAACCCAAGAAGAAATTGAAGGTAGCAATAATACTGGTAGTAATTCATCAGACACAACACCTTCAAATGAACAAGAAGAAGTTGTTGCTGAGTGGAAAACTGTTGATACAGCTGCTAACCAAGGAACTGTAAAAGTTGTTGAAGAAGCTGGTGTTCGTTACAATGAATTGGCTTCAACAAATAACAATAATAATGCTGCAAACGCCGCTTTATTTGAAAAGAATGGTTTAAGTGTTGATGAAGCTGGCAATGCCTCGGTTTCTATTAACTTTAAAGAAAAATCACAAACAAATGAAGGCCGCTTTGGTGTTTATTTGAAACACCAAGATGCCAACAACCATATTTTTGTTGGTTATGATGCACAAGGTTGGTTCTGGGAATATAAAGTGAATGGTCGTGGAGACTATCTTAAAAATCGTGTAGCAGCGCCATCACATGACAGCATCAATGATTTAGTTGTTACCTTAAAATCAGATGGACAATTAAATGCAACCAATAATGGTGAAAAATTATTTGATACATTAACCTTACAACAATCTGTTATGGAAGCTTTAAATAGTAAGAAAATTTTACTTAAAGCTGGTACTTATAACACACAACTAACCAAAGTCTTGATTAAATCTGACAACCAATCTGGTGTTGGTCAAGATACACCTGATGCTCCAGATACTGGTAGTGATGTCAACGACCAAAATGTGGTTTATGAAACCATTAGTTCTGGACGTTTAGATGCCCTTATTGATACTGCCTTTCCAAGAGTAAAAGAATATACTCTTAATGGTCACAAATTGACTGGACAAGTACAATCCATTAATCAAGTGGCTGTTAATGGTCATACTCTTACACCTACTGTAACTTATCAAAAAATTGATAATAGCACCGTAGAATATACTCTACAACTACGTAGTGAAGAGCATCTTATCAATGCTGATATGACTGTTCGCTTGAAGGTTGTTGATAATCAACTTCACTTTGATGTGACTAATATTACAAACCATAATGAAGTAACAGCTGGTCAGCAAATTGATGACACTAGAAAACTCTTATCTTCTATTGATTTCCTTGGAAATACTCTAGTATCTGTTTCTAGTCAAGAAGAAGGGGCAAAATTTGACGGTTCATTCATGTCAAACAACACTCATGTTGTTGGTGATGTTCATCAAAATGTTACAAATCCAATGAACAATCTTAATAGACAAGGTTACATGTATGGATTTGTTTCAAGCAATAAACTAGCTGCCGGAGTTTGGAGTAACTCTCAATACAGCTTTGGTGGTGGTCAAGGGGACTTTACCCGTTTAACTGCTGAAAAACAAACTGTAGGAAATGCTAACTATGTTGGTATTAAGAGCTCTCCATGGGACTGGCAAAAAGCATATAAAGGTTTAGTTTACCCAGAATACACTTTAATGTTACCTAGTGCTAAAGTTGTCCTTACTGAAGACGCTAACGATGATGGTGTTGTCGATTGGCAAGATAGTGCAATTGAATATCGCAACATCATGAATAACCCTCAAGGTTGGGAAAAAGTTAAAGACATCACTGCTTATCGTATTGCGATGAACTTTGGTTCTCAAGCGCAAAATCCATTTTTAATGACTTTAGATGGTATTAAGAAAATTGCTCTTCATACTGATGGTTTAGGTCAAGGTGTTCTTCTTAAAGGTTATGGTAGTGAAGGACATGATTCAGGTCATTTAAACTATGCTGATATTGGTAAGCGTATTGGTGGTACTGAAGACTTCAAGACTTTGATTGCCAAAGCACAAGAATACGGTGCTAAACTTGGTATTCACGTTAATGCTTCAGAAACTTATCCAGAATCTAAATACTTTAGTGAAGATATTCTTAGAAAAAATGCCGATGGTAGCTATAGCTATGGTTGGAACTGGATTGACCAAGGTATCAATATTGACGCAGCTTATGACTTGGCACATGGTCGTTTAAAACGTTGGGAAGACCTGAAGAAAGAACTTGGTGAAGGTCTTGACTTCATTTATGTTGACGTTTGGGGTAATGGCCAATCAGGTGATAATGGTGCTTGGGCAACTAGGGTACTTGCTGAGGAAATTATCAGACAAGGCTGGCGTTTTGCTATTGAATGGGGTCATGGTGGTGAATACGACTCTACCTTCCAACACTGGGCAGCTGACTTAACTTATGGTGGCTACACCAATAAAGGAATTAACAGTAATATTGTTCGCTTTATCCGTAACCACCAAAAGGATTCATGGGTTGGTGATTATCCAAGATATGGTGGTGCAGCAAACTACCCACTTCTTGGTGGATATAGCATGAAAGACTTTGAAGGTTGGCAAGGACGTAGTGATTATAATGGTTATGTCACAAACCTCTTTGAACACGATGTCATGACAAAATATATCCAACACTTTAAAGTAATTAGCTGGAAGAATGGTACACCTGTTACAATGTCTGACAACGGGCAAACTTACAGCTGGACACCAGAAATGGAAATTAAATTAAAAGATGATAAAGGTAATCTTCTTGTCTTAGAACGTAAATCTAATGATGTGACAAGTCCACTTTATCGTCAACGTAAAGTCACCTTAAATGGTCGTGTTATCCAAGACGGTTCAGCTTACTTAGCACCTTGGAACTGGGATGCTAATGGTAATGCACTTGCTACAGACCAAGAGAAAATGTATTACTTTAATACTGATACTGGTGCAACAACATGGACTTTACCAGATACTTGGTCAGGTGACAAAGTTTACCTCTACAAACTGACTGACCTTGGTAAAGTTGAAGAGCAAGAGATTGCTGTTGTCAATGGTACTATTACACTTGATTTAGATTCAGCACAACCTTATGTTTTATACCGTACACCTCAAACCAACAAAGAAATGTCTTGGAGTGATGGTATGCATATCTATGACCAAGGCTTTAATAGCGGTACTCTAGCTCACTGGAAAATTGAAGGTGATCAAACCAAAGCTCAAATTGTTAAATCTCAAGGTGCTAATGATATGCTCCGTATTGAGAACAATACGGAAAAAATTAGTTTAACGCAAACTTTAACTGATTTGAAACCAAATACTAAATATGCGGTTTATGTTGGTATTGATAACAGAAGTGATGCCAAAGCAAGTATTACTGTGAATACTGGTGAAAAAGAAATTACCAATTTCACTAATAAATCAATTGCTAAAAACTATGTTAAAGCTTATGCGCACAATACTAATAATCAAAATGCAACCATTAACAATACAAGTTACTTCCAAAACATGTATGTCTTCTTCACTACAGGAAGTGACGCGTCTAAGGTAACTTTAACACTTAGTCGTGATGCAGGTACAGAAGCTAGCTACTTTGATGAAATCAGAATCTTTGAAAATGAATCGTCAATGTATGGTGATGGCCATGATACTGCTATCGGTATTTTCAAACAAGACTTTGAAAATGTTGGACAAGGAATCTTCCCATTTGTTATTGGTGATGTTGAAAACGTTGAAGATAACCGTACCCACTTATCAGAAAAACATGAGCCTTACACCCAACGAGGATGGAATGGTAAAAAAGTATCTGATGTTATCGAAGGAGATTGGTCACTTAAGACTAACGGTCTTGTTACAAGACAAGCCCTTCTTTACCAAACTGTTCCTCAAAACTTCCGTTTTGAAGCAGGTAAAACTTACCGTATTACCTTTGACTATGAAGCTGGTTCTAACAACACCTATGCCTTTGCAATTGGTAAAGGAGAAGCAGCAAGATTAGCTAACGGTCGTTGGACTAGAGACATGAGCAATGTCACAATGCATGAACTGCCAAACAGCTGGGAAAATTCTGACAGTGCTAAGAGAATTAGTTATCTTGTAACAGGTGATGAATCAGGTCAAACATGGATTGGAATCTATTCAACTGCTAATCCAAGCGATACTAAGGGTGATGCTGGCGGAAATGCTAACTTTAGAGGATACAATGACTTTATCATGGATAGACTTCAAATTGAAGAAGTGATTGTTACCGGTAAGATATTAGTTGAAGAGCACCTTAAAAATAGTCTTCCAATTGTATCACAAACAATGTATACACAAGATTCATTAAATCGTGTCAAAGAAAGCCTCTTCCCACTACTTGCAGCAGATGATGCTATTAGTGTTGAGGAAGCCCGTCAATTAATTAACAGGGTTGAGGAAGCTAAAAAAGGCTTAACCTTAAAACAAATTGCTTTAGTTGCGTCTGACTTTGAATCGTTAGAAGCGCCAAGTCAACCGGGCGAAGAACTCGCTAAAGCATTTGATGGTAACCTGTCAACCTTATGGCATACTCCTTGGAGTGGTGGTCATGTGGGTCAACCAGCAACAATGATTCTTAATACACCAAAAGAAATTACTGGATTTAGATATGTCCCTCGTCAATCAGGTCCAAATGGTATTATTCGTGACTTAACACTAGTGGTTACTAATGCTGATGGTCAAGAAGAAACCTTTACAGCAAGCAACTGGGCTTCTGATTCTAAAGCTAAGGTGATTGATTTTGGTAAAACAATCAATGCTAAGAAGATTATCTTGACAGGAACTGCTTCTCACGGTGGGGGAGGAAATAGATTCCTTTCAGCTGCTGAATTACAATTCTTACGTCCTGTGGTGGCAGAAACTACTCTAGACATTCAACCATTAACAGAAGCTAAAGAGCGTGTAGCAGATGCTCAATTTGATTCATTTAGAACTCTCATTGACAAGGCTGTTAGCGTTGCTGATCGTGCTGTTGAAAATAATGTCATGACTAGTGGAATCTTAGAAACTGTTGTTTCATACTTAAATAGTCTAAATCTTGAAGAAGAAAAGACTGAAACCTTTAATTACAAACGTTTAGTAGCAGTTAACCCTACTGATGCTAGTGATAAAGAAGTTGTTGCAGAAATAGCATTGGCTAAACCACTAACAGCTGAAGATAAACCATCAATTGAATTTAGCAATGGTAGTGGCGTCGTCAATGACTTACCAGAACTAGCCTTTTCAACAGAAAAACGTGAATTAAAAGATGATGCATCAGGTGTTTCAGTTCAGCTAGAAGTTGGTGAAATCGCAGCAATCGAAGGAATTAGTGTTGGTCATAAAGAAACCAAAGATCCAAACACACCAAATGTTCTTAAAGATCAAGACTATGACCTCTTTGACATCTCACTAGTAGATGCTAAAGGTGAAGCTATTAGTCCACTCAAAGATACACTTGTTATCATGCCAATTGATGACGGCAAAACAGTGGCTAAAGTAGTATACCTCCCAAATACTGACCAAGAAGAAGAGCTTGACTTTACGATGACAAGCTTTGAGGACAGTAATGGTGTGACTCGTCGAGGGGTTGTCTTTGTGGCGAAACACTTTAGTGAGTATGGAATTGTTTATCAAGTGAGAGAAACAAGAGTGCCATCGGACGCACCAAGAGCGCAAGATAAACCAGTCTTTGAAGGAACACTAGAAAGTAAGGTACCATCAGACGCACCAAACTATGAGCTGCCGGAATCAGATTTTGTTCCAGAAACATCTGTACCAAAAGTGGCGCCAAAAGCGCAAGATAAGCCAGTCTTTGAAGGAACATTAGAAAGTAAGGTACCATCAGACGCGCCAAGCTATGAGTTACTAGCCTTTGATGGTAAATTAGCGCCAATGAGTAAAGATGGTAAGCAGGCTGAGAAGAAAGCTGACCAAGCTTCTTCAACAGCACAAGCTAAGAGTCTACCAAACACTGGTGATGATTCAAGCTCAACAATTCTAGGAACAATCGTAGCTTTATCGTCACTCGCTTTATATGGCTATGGCAGAAAAAGACGTGACAATGAACTGTAATTAGCAATGTTCATACAGATACAAGCTAAAAATTAGCACACTAAAACTCTACAATCTAAAGTTTAACTGTTATGATTGTAGAGTTTTTAGTTTTCATAAAAAGGTTAGAAAAATGTTTTGTTTATTTTAGGAGAAAAAGATTGACAGACGACATATAAAGTGTTACAATAACAAAGGTTTTAAATAAACTGACCTAAGACAGTAGGGGAGTTCGCTCATAATATTCCTACCGAGGCACAAAACGTTAATAAACGGATTGTACTTTCGTGTCTGGGTTTAGATGCGATTTTTTTGTGTCTAGCCAAAAATAATAACGGAGGTAAAACACTAATGAGTCAAGCAAATATTGCAAAAAAAGCAGAACTTGTTGATTTTTATGCTGAAAAAATGAAAGCAGCTGCAAGTATTGTTATTGTAGATTCACGTGGTCTTACTGTTGAACAAGATACTGTTCTTCGTCGTAACTTGCGTGAAAGCGACATCGAATTTAAAGTGGTTAAAAACGCTATCTTACGTCGTGCTGCTGAAAAAGCAGGTCTTAACAATCTTGAAGATGTTTTTGTTGGTCCAACAGCTATTGCATTTTCAAATGAAGATGTGATTGCACCAGCTAAAATCATCAATGATTTTTCACAAACTGCTAAAGCACTTGAAATCAAAGGTGGTGCAATTGAAGGTGAAGTATCTTCTAAAGAAGATATTATCGCACTTGCTAAATTGCCAAACAGAGAAGGTCTTCTTTCTATGCTTCTTTCTGTTCTTCAAGCACCAGTTCGAAATGTTGCTTATGCTGTCAAAGCAGTTGCAGAAAACAAAGAAGATGCTGCCTAAGCAGTTTAACTGTAGCTTAAATGGCTACCATTACTATTTATTAAAAACATAATTTGGAGGAAAAATACAATGGCATTAAACATTGAAAACATTATTGCTGAAATTAAAGAAGCTTCAATCCTTGAACTTAACGATCTTGTGAAAGCTATCGAAGAAGAATTTGGTGTAACTGCAGCAGCTCCTGTAGCTGTAGCAGCAGCTGGTGGCGGTTCTGAAGAAGCTGCTAAAGATTCATTTGACGTTGAATTAACAGCAGCAGGCGACAAGAAAGTTGGCGTTATCAAGGCTGTTCGTGAAATCACAGGTCTTGGTCTTAAAGAAGCTAAAGGTCTTGTAGATGGCGCTCCTGGCATCATCAAAGAAGGTGTTCCAGCTGCAGAAGCTGAAGAAATGAAAGCTAAACTTGAAGAAGCTGGTGCTTCAGTAACTCTTAAATAATAGAGTCATTTCATTAAATAATAAAATGAATCGTTGTTCTTTAGAACAACGATTTTTTTCTTTTCTATTTAGAAAACTTTCTAAATAGTCTTGACAAAAGATTGGTAAAGATATAAAATATAAATAACCTAATTAGAAATATATCTAAATAGCAAAGGAGTTGCTATGGGAATTGATCAAACCTTGAAAGCATTAAACGATGAAAAAAGAAGAGAGATTTTAACATTACTGAAAAAGGGTAGAATGAGTGCTACTGATATTCATCAACATTTTGATGTTTCAGATGCTACCATTTCCCACCATTTATCAGTTTTATTAAAGGCAGATTTAATTTTTTTAGAAAAAGAGAAAAATTACCGTTACTATAGTCTGAACGCTTCAGTCTTTGAAGATGTTTTAAGATTTATTATGTTTTTTAAAAAATAAGGAGACGTTATGAATACTATAAAGAAATGGTTTAAACTTAGTTTATGGTTATATCTTGTACCGTTAGCTGTTTCACTCTATTATTATCCTCAATTACCAAGTAAAATTGCCATTCATTATAATGTGGCTGATCAGCCAGATAATTTTACTGATAAATTTATGGCTTTATTTGTTTCTATTGGCTTTATTTTTATGATAGAATTATTTTCTTATTTTGTTCTATCAAAAGATCCCAGACAAAACTATCAAAATAAGAAATTAGCTATTTTTCTTCTGCTGTTTATGCCTTTATTGTCTTTAATATTAATTATTATGATGATTTCTTATGCTTTAAATAGTTGTTTTAATGTTCTAGTTATACTAAGAATTTCTCTTTCTCTTCTCATTATTATTATCGGAAACTATCTACCAAAGACAAAACGTAATAATAGTTTGGGTATCCGTCTGCCTTGGACTTTAGCAAATGATAATAATTGGATAAAAACTCACGACTTTAGTGCTAAAATGTGGGTAATAGGTGGTATATTATTACTAACAATCTCTCTTTTCTCTCTTTCAAATGAGTTGTTTATTGCTTTAACGATTATTATTTTAATCGCTCCGATAGTTTATTCTTTTGTCTTAAATAAAAGTAATCATAAGATTTAAATAGTAAGAGATAACAGAAGTTATCTCTTTTGCTATTTTGCTACCAATAAAAGTTTTTATCTTATATTCTGAAATGTTATTTCAACTGACTTTGAAAATAATAATTAGAAGTTTCAATTTCGAAACATATTCTTTGACACTATCTTTTTTTAGCAGTAGAATGAAACCATCGGTACGGAACCACTTAATGACTGATTGTCTCTTAGTTACTCAGTTAGCCACTCAAGCGAGGACGTAGCCTAATAGAAAAAAGGAGATATTTATTATGAAAATCGCAGTTGTTGGTACAGGAAATATTGGTTCACGTTTAATTAAACGTTTTTCTAATCATGGGATTGATACTATTGTCATTGGAAGTGATTATGATAAATCACTTGCCTTGGTAAATGACCTTAAAGAAAATGTTGAAGCCTTTCAAGATGTTAATGAAGCATTAAAAGCAGCAGATGCTGTTGTTATTGCTTTATGGTTCGATGGCCTTAAAGACTTTATCAAAGAACATGAAGCACAATTAGAAGGAAAAATCATCATTGACCCTTCAAATAATATTGCATTTGATGACGAAGGAAATGTAAAAAGTCTTAATCCAGAAAATCTTTCATCAGGTCAACAAATTGCTGAAGTTGTTCCTACTGGAAGTCACTACGTCAAAGCATTTGGAACTCTTCCAGCTGATCAATTGGATACAACTGAAACGCAAGATGGTAAGAAAGTAACTTTATTCTATGCCACAGATGATGCAAAAGCTGGTGAGAAAGTTGCCGAAATCATTGAAAAAGCTGGCTGGGATGTTGTTTTAGTTGGTGGCGTCAAAGACACTGGACGTATTGAAGTATTTGGGGATTTACATCCATTTGGTGGTTTAGAAGGAAAATTACTTTCTAAGGATGATGCAAAAACAAAAATTTAATGTTTTAATAAGTTAGTAAAAGGTGATAGTGTTTTCTATCACCTTTTTTGTTTTATCAAATTTTCGATTAATCTTAAAACAATAGAATTTATAAGAACCAATACTAAGAATTATAGTTTTGAGTTTGCTTAACCATTCTCAACTTATAGAAATAAAAAAGTTTTTCCTATGGTATAATAGTAGCAGAAGATGCCAAGCAAGTGGGAGGTTGGTATGAATCATAATCAAAATATTCTTAGCTACATCGAATCTAAACTTTCAACAATGACTGATATTGAAAAAACAGTTGGCTTGTTCTTTATGAATGAAGGATTAAAGGAAGAAGATTTGTCAGCCACAAACATTTCTCGAAAAATTCATGCGACTCAATCTGCGCTAACACGTTTTTCAAAAAAATTGGGTTATCAAGGGTACCGTGAGTTTATTTTTGAATATCGTAATAGTCAAAAATACCTTAATGAACATTTAAAAGATTTTAAAAATAATCTAACACCAAATATTTACTTTGATTACGAAGATATTATTGAAAAAACAAAATCACTCATTGATGAAGATCAACTTGAAAGAATATCAAAAATGCTTAGTGAAGCCTCACGTATCTACCTTTATGGGACAGGTTTTTCAGGTTTAGTCGCTAAAGAAGTCAAAATAAGATTTGTCAGATTAGGATTAGTAACAGAAGCTATCCATGATTTAGATAATTTACTTTGGACGAGTGGTATTATTGATGACTCTTGTTTGGTAATTGGTTTTTCTCTTTCTGGAAAAACTAAAATTGTTGTTAATGCTCTTCGTAATGCTGCTAAAATAGGTGCAAAAAGTATTTTATTAACAACCCAAACTCAAGGAAATGACCATGTTGATGAAGTGGTTGAAGTGGCTTCTATTAGAAATTTGGAACAAGGAACAAGAATTTCACCTCAATTGCCTTTACTATTTATGATTGATTTTATTTATGCTTATTTCCTATCCATTAATAAAGAAGAAAAGTTAACACTTTTCAATCAGACTATTGTTCCACCTGATGATAAAAAATGAATTTAAATGATAAAAGACAAGCAATAACAACAAAGTTATTGCTTTTTGTTTTGAGTGAATGTACTTTCAAAGTAGAAAAGAATGATGTCTTTTTTTGCAAGTAAAATTTAATTACGACCAATATATTGAAAGCGCATACAAAAAGTTTTATAATCAATTTGTAAGCGTTACCAATTCGGAGGTAGAAAATAAATGACAGGAAGATTAACAAAAGAAGCTTTTAAAAACCTGATTAAAGATGGCATTATTGTTTCTTGTCAGGCCTTACCAGGTGAACCTCTCTACGTTGAAGAGGGAGGTATCATTCCAAGGTTAGCTTTGGCTGCAGAACAAGCTGGTGCTGTAGGCATTAGAGCCAATTCTGTTCGAGATATTACAGAAATCAAGGAAATCACCCATTTACCAATTATAGGGATTATTAAAAAGGATTATCCTCCAGAAGAGCCTTATATCACCGCTACAATGTCTGAAATAGATGATTTAGTAGCAATAGGTGTGGATGTTGTTGCTTTTGATTGTACCAAACGAAAGCGCCATGATGGGTTAAGCATTTCTGAATTTATTAAAAAGGTAAAAGAGAAATATCCCAACCAATTATTGATGGGAGATATCAGTACTTTTGAAGAAGGTCTTGAAGCTTACAGGGCTGGAGTTGATTTTGTTGGCACAACTCTTTCGGGTTATACTTCTTATAGTCGACAAACAAAAGGACCTGACTTAGCCTTAATTAAAAAATTATGTCAAGAAGGTATTGATGTTATTGCTGAGGGTAAAATTCATAGTGTAGAGGATTTAATTGCTGTAAAAGAGTTAGACCCAACTGGAATTGTTATTGGTGGTGCCATCACGCGTCCAAAAGAAATTGCTGAGCGATTTATTAACGCCATTAAAAAGAATAAAAGATTAAAAGGAGCTTAATGATGACGGAATTAAATTTGAAAAACCTTTATAAAAAATATTCCAATAGCGATTTTTATTCCGTTGAAAATTTTAATTTAGAGATTAAAGATCGAGAATTCATTGTCTTTGTTGGTCCATCTGGTTGTGGAAAGTCTACCACTCTAAGAATGATTGCAGGACTTGAAGATATCACTGAGGGTGAGCTTTATATTGGTGATAAATTAGTTAATAATGTCGCACCAAAAGATCGTGATATTGCCATGGTTTTTCAAAACTATGCACTTTATCCTCATATGACTGTCTATGAAAACATGGCTTTTGGCTTAAAACTTCGAAAATATCCTAAAGATGATATTGATAAGAGAGTCAATGAAGCGGCAACTATTTTAGGATTGACAGAATTTCTAAAAAGAAAACCTGCAGATTTATCAGGTGGTCAAAGACAACGTGTTGCTATGGGACGTGCCATTGTTCGTGATGCCAAAGTCTTTTTAATGGATGAACCACTTTCAAACTTAGATGCGAAACTTCGCGTTTCCATGCGTGCTGAAATTGCAAAAATCCATAGACGTATTGGAGCAACAACCATTTATGTCACTCATGACCAAACAGAAGCCATGACTCTAGCTGATAGAATTGTTATTATGAGTGCTACTAAAAATGAAGCTGGTACTGGGACGATCGGAAGAATTGAGCAGGTTGGAACTCCTCAAGAACTCTACAATGAACCAGAAAATATGTTTGTTGCTGGTTTCATTGGTAGTCCTGCAATGAATTTCTTTACAGTTACTGTTGGTCAAGATAGTATCAAAGACCAAAATAATCTTCATCTGGAATTGCCATTAGGATTTAAAAAAGTATTAGAAACAGAAGGTTACACCAATAAAAAAGTTATATTTGGTATTCGACCAGAAGACATTTCAGCAGATCCAATTGTCCAAGATACCTTTCCTAATGCAATAGTTGAAGCAGAGGTAGTTGTGTCTGAATTATTGGGAAGCGACTCTATTCTTTATTGTAGAGTTGGGGAACAAGAATTTTCAGCCAGAGTAGCTGCACATAACTATCTTGCTGCAGGTGAAAAAATAAAACTTGCCTTTAAAGTAACAAAAGGACATTTCTTTGATGCTGATACAGGTAAGCGAATCAAGATAAAAGGAGGAGAGAAATGATTATTAGCCATGTCGATCACTTATCATCTTATGTTGGAGCTATTCCAAATTTAAAGTATCTGATTGACTATTTTAATACCGTTTCATTAAAAGATATTGAAGAAGGAAGCATTGCGATCTTTGATGATAAGGTTTTTGGTAATTGTTTCACTTATCTTGCTGATGGGACTGCTGGTGATTTTTTTGAAACACATTGTAAATATTTAGATGTTCATATGGTTCTTGAAAATACTGAAAATATGGCTGTTTCAACAACAAAAAGTACTCAACTCACAAAAGCCTACGATGAAGAAAAAGATATTGCTTTTTATGCTGGTGATTATGAACAAATTGTTCGTCTAACACCAGGAATTTGCTTAATTACCTTACCAGAAGATTTACATCAACCCAAGGTTAGGGTTAATGATTTACCTGTTAAAAAAGTTGTTTTTAAAATTTCAATTAATTAATAAGGAGAAAAGAACATGAAAACATTTTATAGAGTATTAGGTTTTATTAGTGCCGTGTTACTTGCCTTCATTGTGGTGGGCTGTTCATCTGGACAAGATAATTCATCAAAGGATTCTTCTGGGGAATTATCAGGTGATATTGTCATGTGGCATTCTTTTACTCAAGGGCCACGTCTTGAAAGTATTCAAAAATCTGCTGATGAATTTATGGAACAACACCCTGGTGTTAATATCAAAATTGAAACTTTCTCATGGAATGACTTTTATACTAAATGGACAACTGGTCTAGCAAATGGTAATGTGCCAGATATAAGTACTGCTCTACCTAACCAAGTGATGGAAATGATTAACTCTGATGCCATTATTCCTTTAAATGACACTATTGACACAATTGGTAGTGATCGATTTAATGAAGCTGCTTTAGATGAAGCAAAAGTAGGTGATGATTATTATTCTGTTCCTCTATATTCACATGCGCAGGTTATGTGGGTACGTACAGACCTTCTAGAACAAAATAATATTGAAGTGCCAAAAACTTGGGATGAATTATATGAAGCTAGTAAAAAATTAACTGCTGATGGTGTTTATGGATTGTCAGTACCACTTGGAACTAATGACTTTATGGCGACTCGTTTCTTAAACTTCTATGTTCGTAGTGGTGGTGGTAGCTTACTCACTAAAGACTTGAAAGCTGATTTAACAAGTGATTTAGCTCAAGATGGTATTAAATACTGGGTTAAAATGTATAAAGAAATCTCGCCAAAAGATTCACTAAACTTTAATGTCCTTCAACAAGCGACTCTTTTCTATCAAGGAAAAACTGCTTTTGACTTTAACTCAGGTTTCCATATTGGTGGGGTAGAAGCCAACAGTCCTCAATTGTTAGATTCAATTGATGCTTATCCAATGCCAAAAATTAACGCAGATGACAAGGATTACGGTATTGAAACATCAAATATCCCAATGGTTGTGTGGAAAAATTCAAAAAATCCTGAAGTCGCTAAAGCTTTCTTAGAATATCTTTATGAAGAAGATAACTATCTTGAATTTTTAGATGCTACCCCTGTTGGAATGTTGCCAGCTATCAGTGGTATTACAGATTTACCTGCTTACCAAGAAAATGAAACACGCCAAAAATTTGCTCATGCTGAAGGTGTTATTTTAGAAGCTGTTAAAAATGGTACAGCCATTGGTTTTGAAAACGAGCCTAGTGTTCAAGCTGGTTTAATGGTTAATCAACATATTATCGAACAAATGTTCCAAGATATTATTAGTAATGGAAAAGATCCAATGGAAGCTGCTAAAGAAGCTGAAAAACAATTAAATGATTTGTTTGAAACAGTTTCTGTGTCAGTTGAATAACAGAAAAAAAATAACAGAAAGATTTCTAAGAAGGGAGTAAAAATGATCAGAAATCGTAACTTAACGCGCTGGATATTTGTTTTACCAGCTATGATCATCGTAGGACTACTCTTTGTTTATCCATTTTTCTCAAGTATATTTTATAGTTTTACAAACAAACATTTAATCATGCCAAATTATCGGTTTGTTGGCTTTGATAATTATATCAACGTTTTGTCAGACCCTAATTTCTTCACTGCCTTCTTCAATTCTTTGAAGTGGACAATATTCTCATTAGTTGGTCAAGTATTAGTCGGTTTTGTTCTTGCTTTAGCCTTACATCGTGTACGACATTTTAAAAAATTATATAGAACCTTACTGATAGTTCCTTGGGCTTTTCCAACAATTGTTATAGCCTTTTCTTGGCAGTGGATTTTAAATGGTGTTTATGGCTATTTACCCAATATGATTGTGAAATTAGGATTGATGGATGTAGCACCAGCATTTTTAACCGATAGCACTTGGGCCTTTATTTGCTTGGTATTTATCAATGTTTGGTTTGGTGCTCCTATGATAATGGTTAATATTCTATCAGCCTTACAAACGGTGTCTCAAGAACAATTTGAGGCCGCAAAGATTGATGGTGCCTCAAGTTGGCAAGTCTTTAGATACATCACTTTGCCACACATTAGAGTAGTGGTAGGATTATTAGTTGTCTTACGTACAGTATGGATATTTAACAACTTTGATATTATCTATCTCATCACAGGTGGTGGTCCTTCAAATGCCACCATGACGGTTCCAATTTTTGCCTATAATCTAGGTTGGGGAACAAAATTAATTGGTAGAGCTTCAGCAGTTACAGTCCTACTATTTCTCTTCTTAATGACCATTTGTTTCATCTATTTCAAAATTATCAATAAATGGGAAAAGGAGGGTAGATGATGAAAAAGAAATCACAATGGTATCTTGATTTTGTGTCTCATCTTGTCTTAATAGTAGCAACCATCATTGCTATTTTCCCATTGGTTTGGATTATTATCTCCTCCATTAAAGGAAAAGGTGAGTTGACACAATTTCCAACTAGATTTTGGCCTGAAACATTTACTTTTGATTATTTTAATCATGTCATTAATGATTTAAACTTTATCACAAATATAAAAAATAGTTTGTTGGTCGCATTTTCTGCCACTGTCATTGCCACTATTATCTCTGCTATGGCAGCTTATGGTATTGTTCGATTCTTCCCTAAATTGGGAGCGATTATGTCTAAAATGCTGGTAACCACCTACATTTTTCCACCAATTTTATTAGCTATTCCTTATTCATTAGCTATGGCTAAGGTTGGTTTGGCAAATAGCTTGTTTGGCTTGATGGTCATTTATCTTTCATTTAGTGTACCTTATGCTGTATGGATATTGGTCGGCTTTTTCCAAACCGTACCAATTGGAATTGAAGAAGCTGCACGTATTGATGGTGCTAATAAATTTACTACTTTTTACAAAGTCGTGTTACCAATTGTTGCGCCAGGTATTGTAGCAACTGCCATCTATACCTTTATCAATGCTTGGAATGAGTTCTTATATGCTCTTATTCTAATCAATGACACAAGCAAAATGACAGTAGCTGTAGCACTTCGTTCTTTAAATGGCTCTGAAATCTTAGATTGGGGAGACATGATGGCGGCTTCGGTTATTGTTGTGTTACCATCAATTATCTTTTTCTCAATCATTCAAAACAAGATAGCAAGTGGCTTGTCTGAAGGTTCTGTGAAATAAGATGAATACACATTATGTGATAAAAGAAAAGCACCTTTTTAGGTGCTTTCTCATAAATAAATAAAGGATTATTGTTGTTTGTTTGTAATCTCAATCAAAACAATAAAAATAATTTTAAATAAAGAAAGATTAATACAAAAAGGAGAACAGAATGATTAAATATGGTGTCGTTGGAACAGGGTATTTTGGTGCAGAGTTGGCTCGTTATTTAAAGAAAAATGATGGTGCTGAAATCACTACTGTTTATGATCCCGAAAATGCTGTTGAAGTAGCAAAAGAACTTGGTGCAAGAGTAGCTGATTCATTAGATGACTTGGTTTCAAGTCCTGAAGTTGATTGTGTTATTGTTGCCACACCAAATTATCTTCATAAAGAACCAGTTATTAAAGCAGCTCAACATAAAAAACATGTTTTTTGTGAAAAACCAATAGCACTTTCTTATGAAGATTGTAGAGAAATGGTTGATGCTTGTAAGGAAAACAATGTCACCTTTATGGCGGGACATATTATGAATTTCTTTAATGGTGTTCATCACGCCAAAGAATTAATTAATAACGGTGTTATTGGTGATGTCTTATATTGTCACACAGCTCGTAATGGCTGGGAAGAAGTTCAACCATCAGTTTCTTGGAAAAAAATTCGTGAAAAATCAGGTGGCCACCTCTATCACCATATTCATGAATTGGATTGTGTTCAATTCATCATGGGTGGAACACCAGAAACAGTTACTATGACTGGTGGAAATGTTGCTCATCAAGGTGAAGGATTTGGTGATGAGGATGACATGATTTTTGTCAACATGGAATTCTCAAATAATCGTTTTGCGATTTGTGAATGGGGTTCTGCTTATCGATGGGGAGAACACTATGTTTTAATTCAAGGAACTAAAGGTGCCATTAAGATTGATATGTACGATTGTGGTGGCACTTTAAAAGTGAATGGTAAAGAAACTCACTTTTTAGTGCATGAAACTCAAGAAGAAGACGATGACAGAACACGTATCTACCATAGTACAGAAATGGATGGTGCCATTGCCTATGGTAAACCTGGTAAACGGACACCTCTATGGTTATCTTCTGTTATTGATAAAGAAATGAGATTTCTTCATGAAATTATGGAGGGCAAGACAGCCAGTGCAGAATTTGATAAATTATTGACTGGTGAAGCAGCCTTAGAGGCTATTGCTACAGCAGATGCTTGCACACTTTCTATCAATGAAGACCGTAAAGTAAAATTATCTGAAGTGATGAAATAATAGAAAACTATTTAAAAAGGTGAACGAATGAAGGATTTAAAAAAATATCACGGCATTAT
Organism: Streptococcus sp. CSL10205-OR2; assembly: GCF_025660655.1. Classification (GTDB taxonomy): domain Bacteria; phylum Bacillota; class Bacilli; order Lactobacillales; family Streptococcaceae; genus Streptococcus. The sequence goes on along the minus strand of NZ_JAOTIN010000002.1, from coordinate 190,825 downwards.
ACCTGCTTTTTATGCTTGTTATGATGAAAAAGGAAATGTTAGTCCTCAAAGAGTTAAAGAATTAACACACTATTTTATTGATAAAGGTGTTAAGGGATTGTATGTCAATGGCTCGTCAGGGGAATGTATTTATCAAAGTGTAGAAGACCGCAAACTAATATTAGAAAATGTCATGTCAGTCGCAAAAGGCAAATTAACAATAATTGCTCATGTAGCTTGTAATAACACTAAAGACAGTGAAGTTCTTGCAAAACATGCAGAAAGTTTAGGTGTGGACGCTATTGCAGCCATTCCACCAATTTATTTCCGACTACCAGAATATGCTATTTCTGATTATTGGAATACCATTAGTGCTTCAGCACCTAACACCGATTTTATCATCTATAATATTCCACAATTAGCTGGTGTTTCTCTAACACCAAGTCTGTATCAGGAAATGATTAAAAATCCACGTGTGATTGGTGTTAAAAACTCGTCTATGCCTGTTCAAGACATTCAAACCTTTATGTCTATATCAGGAGAAGATTATCTTGTCTTTAATGGACCAGATGAACAGTTTTTAGCTGGTCGTTTAATGGGTGCAAAAGGGGGTATTGGAGGCACTTATGGTGCCATGTCTGAACTCTTTTTACGTCTCAATCAGTTGATTGAAGAAAAAGACTTAGACAAGGCAAAAAAACTTCAATATGCTATTAATGACATTATTGGCAAATTAGTGTCAGGACATGGTCACATGTACGCCATGATAAAAGAAGTGATTAGACTTAATGAAGGTATTGATTTGGGTTCTGTTCGCCCACCTTTAACGGGTCTAATAGATGCTGATAAAGAGATTGCAAAAGAAGTCGCTTCTTTAATAAAAGAAACAATTAAAATCTTTTCTTAAGTTAAGTGGCCATGATTAGACAAATTTAAGGAGATGCTAATGACATATTATCTAGTCATAGATATTGGTGGAACTTTTATAAAATATGGTATTCTTGGAGAAAATGAAAATTTAATTGAACAAGAAAAAATGGCAACTAATGCTCATCAAGGTGGGCCCCATATTCTTCAAGTAGTCAAAGATTTAGTGAAATGGTATAGCGAAAAATATGATCTATCAGGTGTTTGCATTTCTACTGCTGGTATGGTTGATCCTGATAAAGGAGAAGTTTTTTATGCCGGACCTCAAATTCCTAACTATGCTGGAACCAATTTCAAACATACTATTGAAAGTGAGTTTGGTATTTCTTGTTCTGTTGAAAATGACGTTAACTGTGCTGGTTTAGCTGAAAGTATTTCTGGTAATGCTAGAGATAGTGAGATTAGTCTTTGCTTAACCATTGGCACAGGAATTGGTGGCTGTTTAGTCATCGATAATAATGTTTTTCACGGGTATAGTAATTCAGCCTGTGAAGTCGGCTATATTCATCTGCCAGATGGTGCTTTTCAAGATTTAGCATCAACAAGTGCCCTAGTGAAATATGTGGCTACTCTAGAAAATGATTCTGAAAGTGATTGGTCTGGCTACCGTATTTTTGAAGAAGCAAAAAAAGGACATCCCAATTGCATTATAGCAATCGATAGGATGGTTAATTATCTGGCACAGGGGATTGCTAATATCTGTTATGTTGCAAATCCTCAAACAGTTGTTCTAGGTGGAGGTATTATGGCTCAAAAAAATTTTTTAAAAGAAAAAATTGAAAAAGCTTTAGCTACCTATCTTGTAGAAAGCCTCCTAGAAAAAACAAAACTTGTTTTTGCACATCATGAAAATAATGCAGGTATGCTTGGTGCTTACTATCATTTTCGTCATCAGCATCACTAATTGTTATCGATTTAACGACATTTATAATATCTAAATGAGCTCCTAAAATTTTTATATGACCTTCTTACCATGAGATTTTTAGGATCAATTGGTAAAAAAAGGCTGCTTTTGTTCTTTATCAAGAATTAAGGCAGCTCTTTTTGCTGTTTTAATGCTATTAATGAGGTAGCTAAAATTGAGTAAAGGACTGATTTATAAAGGCTTAATGTCACTTTCTGATAAGATTTCATTTAATAGACAAATGCCATAAATTGGACTACAATAGTAGTGTATAATTATTATTGAAAGTGGGGCGGTATTGTGATTGAAATAAGAGATTTGACGATTTTGCCCGTTAATATTTTTGAAGAAGCTATTGCTGATAATCAGCATGCCATTGCCCCGTTTGCTTGGACAGAAACGTTTTTAAAACTCATTAATCAAGAACCAGATGCTTTATTACTTCATATTTGGCCTATGGAAAAAACGGTCATTTTAGGGATGCTAGACAAATTACTTCCTAATTTAGAAGATGCCAAAGAAGTGATTGAAAGTTATGGCTATAAACCAGTCGTTAGAAATATAGGTGGCTTAGCAGTTGTCGCTGATGAGGGGATATTAAACTTTTCTTTTATCATTCCAGATACCTTTAGAGAAGCTATTTCTATTACTGACGGTTATTTTGTCATGGTTGATTTTATCAAAATGGTGTTTTCTGACCTTCACAAAAGAATTGATTATTTTGAGATTGAACAATCTTATTGTCCGGGGACTTATGATCTTAGTATTGATGGCAAAAAGTTTGCTGGTATTGCTCAAAGACGCATAAAAAAAGGGATTGTTGTTTCTATTTATCTAAGCGTCTCTGGTAATCAAGAACAAAGAGGACAGATGATTGCTGACTTCTATCAAAAAGGATTGGCAGATCAAACAACTAAGGTAACTTATCCAAATGTTGATCCCTCATCTATGGCTAATCTTTCTGATTTGTTTGATGTTTCTTTTACAGTTGATGAAGTTATCGAGAGATTAAAATTGACATTAAGGCAAATTGGTTTTTCCATTAAAGATTGGCAACCTAATGAGAGACAAAGAGAGCAATTTCATCTTCATTATGAGAAATTAACGAAAAACAATCAAAACTAAATTATCTTAAATATAATAATTATATTGTGGATTCTGTAAATCTTAGAATAGATAATATTTTACCAAGAATGTTTTTTCTAAAAAATCGTAGCATTTTTGATAAGAAAATTTTATAATGTAAAACATAAGGAGTAGAGAATGAAAAAAATAGCAAATAATCTTTTTATTGAAAAAGATAACAACATTTATACTATTAGAATGACGCCCCAATTACAAGATGATATTGGAACAATTGGCTTTATTGATTTTACTGAAGATGACAGTTTAGAAATTGATGATATCATTTTAAATTTGGAAGCCTCAAAAACTGTTATGGGTATTTCTTCACCACTTGCAGGAAAAATCGTTGATCGAAATGAAGCTGCAATAGCAACTCCAGAATTGTTAAATTCTGAAAGAAATGAAGACAATTGGTTGGTTAGATTAACAGGAGTTGATGAAGATAATTATAATGCTCTAGAAAATGTCTAAAATTAGGTGCTTAGGATTTTTTAATTAGTTATAATCTAAAACTAAAATTGCATTCTTTTAAAAATTCTTTAAAAACAGCAGGTGATTGGCTTGCTGTTTTTATATTTATTAGTGTTTTTATAAAATAACGTTCAATTTATGGTTTAATAACTTGAAAAATTCTACTTAATTTGATAATATACTTTTAAAGATACCAATCTTATTCTTTTATAAGATGCGTAAAATCAGGTTAAAAAAGTAAGACATTACTTTACAAAACAGTAGATGTTATCATCTAAAATAAAATGAAGATAAAGAGTTTTCCTCACCTAAAAATGAATAGAGGAAATGGCTTTTTGTGTTCACAAAAATAGGCGTCCTTGAGATGGATGAAAGGAAGTGGCAATTGTAGCAATTTTTGTCTAACATTTGATAGTGTCATAGTAATAGGGTATTAAACCCATAATAGTATAAAGAAGAAAAAAGGAGAAAAAATGAACATAACAGAAGAAATGAAAGAAATTATTAACGCACAACTAGCAATGGTTGCAACAGTAGATGCTGAAGGAAATCCAGATATTGGTCCTAAACGTTCAATGCGTTTATATGATGATAAAACATTAATCTATAATGAAAATACTGGTGGTCAAACTCAAGAAAACATTAAAAATAATGGTAAGGTAGCTGTTGCTTTTGTTGATCGTGAAAGACTTATGGGTTATCGTTTTGTTGGTAAAGCTGAAATCCAAGACTCTGGTGAATTATATGAAGCTGCAAAAGAGTGGGCGAAAGGTCGCATGGGTGAGCCTAAAGCAGTAGGTGTGATTCATATTGAGCGTATTTTCAACTTACATTCAGGTGATAAGGCTGGAACAGAAGTTAAATAACATAAAAAAAGGAATCCTAGGATTCCTTTTTTTATGGGTTAATAGTTGCTATCAAAATATCAGCTGATGTTGATGGTAAAATTCTAACACGGTTAAGTGTTAAAAGACCGTTACTAGCACTTGCCAAACCTTCATTTGTAGTTAGGCCTAGTTGGTAAGATTCTTTTGCTAATTCTATGGTTATATCGCTATAGCGACCAGCAGGATAAGCAATGGTCATTGTTTCTTGATGGAGTTGTTCATCTAAGAATTTCTTACTTTCTGTCATTTGATAAGATTGTGTGGCTTGATCACTCATTTCTAAATCAGGATGAGTAACCGTGTGTCCCTCAAAAGACATACCATCTTTTTTCATCTCAAGCATTTGTTCCACTGACAGGTTAGACACACGACCTTCCTCTGTAAAACCAGTGATGACATTATTGGTTGCCTTGGCATTGTATTTTTTTAAAATAGGATAAGCGATGTTATAAAAATCAACCATGCTATCATCAAAAGTTAGCCAGATAACCTTCTCATTTGGTAATTCATTATCACTAAGAGCACGGTAAGCTTCCTCAGGTGTTAAAAAGTAATAACCTTCATCAACTAAGCGTTTAATATGACTTTCAAAAACTTCTGGATCGACAATCAAATTGGCACTAGCTGCTTCAGATGGATCCATCACATGAACGGCATGATACATCAAAATTGGAAAAGTGACAGGTGTTTCTTGTTTTTTCCAAGTTGGTTCTTCATTGTTTTTTTCTGTATTTGATTGAGGCGTTGTTGTCTCTTTGTTTTGTGAAGTATTTTCTTTAGAAACAAGTTGTGTCTCTTCTTGTTTTTGAAAAGCTTTCTCATCTTTTCGACTTTGTTGAAATAAAAAGAAGAGACCAGCTAGAAGGCTTACTGTCAGCATTAGTAAGACAATAGGTAAAAATGGTTTTTTTCTTTTAATTCTTTTTCTAGCACGTCTTGATTGCATTTTATTCTCCTTAAAACATTATTATTAGAATTATAACATAAAAATAAGAAGGATTTACAATGAATTCTAATGGTTTTTTTGATATAATAAGACAAATCATTTGCTAGGAGAAAAATATGACAATAAAGATTGCTTTACTAGGTTTTGGAACAGTGGCTAGTGGTGTTCCAATTATTCTTGAACAAAATAGTGAAAAAATAAGCCAATTAGTGCAAAAACCGATGACCATCTCAAAAATATTAGTGAGAGACGCCTCTGAAAAAAAACGCTTAAAAGAGCAAGGACATGATTATCATTTTGTTACTGATATTGATGAGATTTTATCTGATGATGATATTTCAGTTGTGGTTGAGTTGATGGGACGAATCGAACCAGCTAAAACTTTTATAACAAAAGCGCTAGAAAGCAAAAAACATGTTGTTTCTGCTAATAAAGACTTAATTGCCCTACATGGAAAAGAATTGCTTGAAATTGCTACTAGAAATAATGTTTCCTTTTATTATGAAGCGGCGGTTGCAGGTGGTATTCCCATTCTAAGAACACTTGCCACATCCTTAGTTGCTGATAAAATAACCAAATTGTTGGGTGTTTTAAATGGGACTTCTAATTTCATGCTTACCAAGATGGTTGAAGAAGGCTGGACTTATGATAAAGCCTTACAAACAGCACAAGAGTTGGGTTATGCAGAAAGTGATCCAACCAATGATGTTGAAGGTATTGATGCTGCTTATAAACTAGTTATCCTCTCTCAATTTGCTTTTGGGATGACTATTGATTATAGAGATGTCACACACAAAGGCATTACAACGATTACACCAGAAGATGTTAACTTTGCCCAAAATCATGGCTATGTGATTAAATTGGTCGGTTCTATCGAAGAAACAAAAAGTGGTTTAGCTGTTGAAGTGTCTCCATCATTATTACCAGAAAAACATCCCCTAGCAAGAGTTAATGATGTGATGAATGCTGTTTATATTGAATCGATTGGTGTTGGAGAGTCAATGTATTATGGACCTGGTGCGGGACAAAAACCAACAGCCACTTCGGTTGTAGCAGATTTAATGACACTCAGTAATGAAGTGGCATCAAATGACAAGGCTAAATTATTCAACAACTTTAATAGACCTTCAAAAATAGCCGACTTAGAAGATAATCAATCAGCTTACTATTTCTCAATTGCTTTATCAAATGGCAGTAAAGCTGAATTAGCTGAGTTTCTTAAAAATGAAGGCATAACACCTAAAGCATTTGATCTTGAAAAATCATCTAGTGGCAAAAACCTAGCAATGATTAAAACAAATGTGATAACTAAAAATAAATTGGAACAAGTTGAACAAAAACTTCAGACGTCAACTGCATTTCAACTGCGTAATGCTTTTAGAATTATAGGAGATTGATATGAAAATTATTGTTCCTGCAACGAGTGCCAATCTTGGTCCAGGATTTGATTCGATTGGTCTTGCTGTCACTAAATATCTTAACATTACAGTTATTGAACCGTCTGAAAATTGGGAAGTGTTACATGATTTGACTGATATTCCAACTGATGAGACTAATCTACTCATTCAAATTGCACTAAAAGTCAATGAGAAACTAAAACCTCACCGTATTAAAATGGTGACTGATATTCCACTAGCTAGAGGTCTTGGTTCTTCTAGTTCTGTGATTGTTGCTGGAATCGAGTTGGCCAACCAACTGGGTGCTATGTCACTTTCTTCAGAAGAAAAATTAAGACTAGCCACTCTTTTTGAAGGTCATCCTGATAATGTTGCTCCTGCCATTTTTGGGAATCTTGTTGTTGCCAGTGCCAACGATTATTTTTCGGGATACACTGTATCGTCTTTTCCACCTTGTCGTTTACTGGCCTTTATTCCAAACTATGAGCTAAAGACAAGTGATAGTCGAAATAGTCTTCCTGAAACATTCAAGTATTCTCAAGCAGTAGCAGCCAGCGCGATTGCAAATGTTGCTGTATCTGCTCTTATGAAAGGTGATTTAGTCACAGCAGGAAAAGCTATGTCGTCTGACCTTTTTCATGAGCCTTATCGCCAAAAACTTGTACCAGAATTTGAAAAGATAAAAGAAGTTGCTAAACACTATAGTGTTTACACTACCTACCTTTCTGGTGCGGGTCCAACAATTATGACAGTTCTTGATGACAAAAATGCAAAAAGAATGAAACAAGCTATTGATGATTTAGGGTTAAACGGTGAGACTGTCATACTGGATGTTGATACCAAAGGATTACAAGTTATTTGATGATTGGAGAAAAAATGGAACACTCTGATTGGCATAATCTTATTAAAAATGAATTACCAGAAGGTTACTACAGTAAAATCAATCATTTTTTAAATGATGTTTATAGTAAGGGAGTCATTTATCCCCCACGCGAAAAAGTTTTTAAAGCGATTCAAGAAACCAGCTTAAAAGATGTTAAAGTGGTTATTTTAGGACAAGATCCCTATCATGGGCCCAAACAAGCGCAAGGGCTTTCTTTTTCAGTTCCTGATGAGATTAGTGCACCTCCTTCTTTACAAAATATTTTAAAAGAACTAAAAGAAGACGTGGGACAACGCCCCACTCATGACTTATCAAGTTGGGCTAAGCAAGGCGTTCTCTTACTAAATGCGTCTTTGACAGTTCCTGAACACGCCCCTAACGCACACGCTAATGGCATTTGGGAGCCTTTTACTGATGCCATTATTAAACTAGTCAACCAAAAGGAAACACCAGTCGTTTTTCTTTTGTGGGGTGGTTTTGCTCGTAAGAAGAAGTCTCTTATCACTAATCCTATTCACCTGATTATTGAAAGTGCACATCCAAGCCCCTTATCAGCTTACCGTGGCTTTTTTGGTAGTCGACCATTTTCAAAAACAAATGCTTTTTTAAACGCCCATCACTTACCAATGATAGATTGGTTAAACTAAAGGAGGTATTATCATGTTATTAATCAAAGGTGGTCGTGTGATTGATCCCAAAACACAATTTGATGCTATTTGTGATGTTTTAGTCGACAAAGGAAAAATCATTAAAATGTCTAAAAATATTATCTCCCCCGACGCAAAGATAATTGATGCCAATGGTTTCATTGTTGCACCTGGTCTAATTGATATTCATGTCCATTTTCGTGAACCAGGTCAGACGCACAAAGAAGACATCCACACGGGCGCTTTAGCTGCAGCTAAAGGTGGTTTTACCACAGTTGTTATGATGGCAAATACTTCACCAACCATTTCTGATGTGACCACATTAAAAGAAGTGCTAACCTCAGCACAAAAAGAAGCCATTACCGTTAAATCTGTTGCAACTGTGACTAACAATTTTGATGGGAAACAGTTAACACCCTTTAAAGATTTGTTAGAAGCTGGAGCGGTTGGTTTTTCTGATGATGGTATTCCTCTAACAGATGCTGGTGTTGTCAAAGAAGCACTTCTTAAAGCAAAAGAGAATAATGCTCTCATCAGTCTTCATGAGGAAGATCCTAATCTCAATGGTATTTTGGGCTTTAATGAGAATATTGCAAGTAAACATTTTGGTTTTTGTGGTGCTACTGGTGTTGCAGAGTATAGCATGATTGCTAGAGATGTGATGATTGCCTATGATACAAATGCACGTCTTCACATTCAACATCTTTCAAAAGCTGAAAGTGTTAAAATTGTCGCTTTTGCACAGTCTTTAGGTGCAAAAGTAACTGCAGAAGCCTCGCCACAACATTTTTCAGGGACTGAAAACTTATTGTTAGAAAAAGGCAGTGCCGCTAAAATGAATCCGCCTCTACGTTTAGAATCAGATCGCTTAGCGGTGATTGAGGGCTTACAAAACAACACTATCTCAGTGATTGCAACTGACCACGCCCCACATCACCGTGATGAAAAAAATGTTGATGATATCACAAAAGCACCTTCAGGAATGATTGGACTTGAAACATCATTGTCACTAGGGTTGACTTATCTAGTTGAACCAGGCTATCTTTCCTTGATGACGTTACTGGAAAAAATGACTGTCAATCCTGCTGCCCTATACAATTTTGATGCGGGTTACTTGGCTGAAAATGGACCAGCTGATATTGTTATTTTTGATGATAAAATCACTAAAACCATTGAAACTTCCTTTGCTTCTAAGTCTGCTAATTCACCTTTTGTCGGAAAAGACTTAATTGGCGACATCAAGTACACTATTGCAAATGGTGAAATCGTCTATCAAACACCATCGATTTAACATATAAAAAAGACCCTAAGATGAACTTAGAGTCTAGATCAACCCTATTTGGTTGGTCTTTTTTGTTTGGTTATATTTAAACCAATTGGTAAAGTACTTTCTGTTTTATTTTTAATCCGTTTTATATTGTCTTTATGTCTAACAATAACAATAGTTGCCATAGCAAAAATCATTAATATAAGCCAAACATCATACTGTGGTAGTAAAAACTGAAAGGCAGGCAAAATTATCACACTTAAACAAGCTATAAGTGCAACTGTCATACTTGAAAAAGAAATCATGCTTGACAAATATAAACAGATTAGAAAAATAACTAAAAGATAGGTGAAAAAAGGTAGTGAATAAGCAAGAAGAACACCAGCACTAGTAGCAACAGCTTTACCACCTTTAAATTTTGCATAAATTGGAAAAGTATGACCAACTATAGCAAAAAAACCAATAAACAAAGCAGACACACCAGTTACTCCAAACCAAATAGGAAGAAGAGTTGCAAGCGTTCCTTTTAGTAAATCTACTAATAAAGTAACAATACCTGCTTTAACGCCTAAAATCCTAAAAGTATTAGTGGTACCAGTGTTACCACTGCCAAGAAGGCGAATGTTTTTATGATAGATAAATTGTCCGATCCACAGACCTGTTTGAATTGAGCCAAGAAGATAAGCAATCAAAATAAATAATAATGGTTTCATACTGTCATTATATCATAAGTGATTGATAAAAAAATAGTTAAAATGACTGGAAAAATCACAATATTTGGCAAAAAAAGTTAAAATTAAGATTTTTTTTGCAAAATAGCAAAAAAACTTGTAATATTAAAAGGATGAGAAAAGGTGGAGGTTATAGATGCCTAAAAAGGAAATTAATTTAAGTAATTATAATGATGATGCCATTCAGGTATTAGAAGGGCTTGATGCTGTTCGAAAAAGACCTGGAATGTATATTGGTTCAACTGATGGGACTGGTCTACATCATTTGGTTTGGGAATTAGTAGACAATGCTGTTGATGAAGCACTCTCAGGTTTTGGTGATAAAATTGAAGTCACCATCTATAAAGATGGTTCTTTAAGCGTTTCAGATAGAGGGCGAGGTATGCCTACAGGAATGCATGCTAAAGGGATTCCAACTGTTGAAGTTATTTTTACCGTATTACATGCAGGTGGTAAGTTTGGTCAAGGTGGCTATAAAACATCAGGTGGCTTACATGGTGTTGGGTCATCAGTTGTTAATGCTCTGTCACAATGGTTAGAAGTTGAGATTGTTCGTGATGGGCATATCTATCGTCAACGGTTTGAAAATGGTGGAAAACCTGTCACAACACTTAAAAAAGTAGGAACAGCTCCAAAATCAAAATCAGGAACAACCGTTACCTTTATGCCTGATAGTAGTATTTTTTCAACAACTGATTTCAAGTTTAATACCATTGCTGAACGTTTAAATGAGTCAGCCTTTTTATTAAAAAATGTAACACTTTCTTTAATCGATAAAAGAACAGATGACAAGAAAGATTTTCACTATGAAAATGGGGTTCAAGACTTTGTCTCGTACTTAAATGAGGATAAAGACACTCTAACACCTGTTATTTATTTTGATGGTGAAGAAGACGGTTTTCAAGTAGAAGTTGCCATGCAGTATAATGATGGCTTTTCAGATAATATCCTTTCTTTTGTTAACAATGTCAGAACAAAAGATGGTGGTACTCATGAGACTGGTTTAAAATCAGCTATCACTAAAGCTTTGAATGATTACGCCAGAAAAACAACTCTTTTAAAAGAAAAAGAAAAAAATCTTGATGGTTCTGATTACCGTGAAGGCCTCTCTGCTGTCTTATCCATTTTAGTGCCAGAAGAACATCTTCAGTTTGAAGGTCAAACCAAGGACAAATTAGGTAGTCCACTTGCTCGTCCTTTTGTTGATGGTGTTGTTTCTGAAAAGTTAAGTTATTTCCTCATGGAAAATGGTGAAATCGCTTCAAGCTTAGTCAGAAAAGCGATTAAGGCTAGGGCAGCCCGTGAAGCTGCTAGAAAAGCGCGTGATGAATCACGAAATGGCAAGAAAAATAAAAAAGATAAGGGTCTTTTATCGGGGAAATTAACGCCAGCACAATCTAAAAATCCAAAGAAAAATGAACTCTATCTTGTTGAGGGTGATTCTGCCGGTGGATCTGCTAAACAAGGGCGTGACCGTAAATTCCAAGCCATTCTTCCTCTAAGAGGAAAGGTCATCAACACTGCCAAAGCTAAAATGGCAGATATTCTGAAAAATGAAGAAATTAACACCATGATTTATACTATTGGTGCTGGTGTTGGAGCAGACTTTAATTTAGAAGATATCAACTATGATAAAATCATCATCATGACCGATGCCGATACAGATGGTGCTCACATCCAAACCCTTCTTCTAACATTTTTCTATCGTTATATGCGACCACTTATAGAAGCTGGTCATGTTTATATTGCCTTACCACCTCTTTACAAAATGTCTAAAGGCAAAGGTAAGAATGAAAAAATTGACTATGCCTGGACAGATGGTGAATTAGAAGAATTGCGTCAAGAATACGGTAAAAATGCAACACTTCAACGTTACAAAGGACTGGGTGAAATGAATGCCACTCAGCTTTGGGAAACAACCATGGATCCAGAAACAAGAACCTTGATTCGTGTAACGATTGATGATTTGGCTCGAGCAGAAAGACGCGTGTCTGTCTTAATGGGAGACAAGGTTGAACCACGTCGTCAGTGGATTGAAGACAATGTCAAATTTACACTTGAAGAAACAAACAACATACTGTTATAAGAAAGGAGGCAATCATGTCTAATGTTCAAAACATGTCTTTAGAAGACATCATGGGTGAGCGTTTTGGTCGCTATTCGAAATATATCATCCAAGAGCGTGCTTTGCCTGATATCCGGGATGGTTTAAAGCCTGTTCAGCGTCGTATTTTATACTCTATGAACAAAGACGGTAATACTTTTGATAAAAGCTACCGTAAATCAGCTAAATCAGTCGGAAATATTATGGGGAATTTCCATCCTCACGGTGATTCATCTATTTATGATGCCATGGTACGTATGAGTCAGGATTGGAAAAATCGCGAGATTTTGGTAGAAATGCACGGGAACAATGGTTCCATGGATGGTGACCCACCGGCAGCTATGCGTTACACAGAAGCGCGTTTATCAGAAATGGCTTCCTATCTTTTAACGGATATTGAAAAACAAACAGTTCCTTTTGCCTGGAATTTTGATGATACAGAAAAAGAACCAACCGTTTTACCATCAGCTTTTCCTAATTTATTGGTGAATGGCTCTTCTGGTATCTCAGCAGGTTATGCCACAGATATCCCGCCTCATAATCTTTCAGAGGTGATTGATGCAGTCATTTATATGATTGACCATCCAACAGCAACGCTTGAAAAACTGATGACCTTCTTACCTGGACCAGATTTTCCAACAGGAGCTATTATTCAAGGTGCTGATGAGATTAAAAAAGCCTATGAGACTGGTAAAGGAAGAATAGTTGTTCGTAGTTTAACCAGCATAGAAACGCTAAAAGGTGGTAAGAAACAGATTATTGTTAAGGAAATCCCTTATGAAATCAATAAGGCTACTCTTGTTAAAAAAATTGATGATGTCAGAGTCAATAATAAGGTGCCTGGGATTGCTGAAGTCCGTGATGAGTCTGATAGAACTGGGTTACGCATTGCCATAGAATTGAAAAAAGAAGCAGACGAAGAAACTGTCTTAAATTATCTTTTTAAATACACCGATTTACAAATTAATTATAATTTTAATATGGTGGCAATCGATAACTTTACGCCTCGTCAAGTCGGTCTGAAAAAAATCTTAAAGAGTTATGTTACACATCGCCAAGAAGTAATCTTAGCACGTTCTCAATTCGATAAAAACAAGGCTGAAAAACGCCTTCATATTGTTGAAGGTTTAATCAAAGTTATCTCTATTTTAGATGAGATTATTGCTTTGATTAGATCAAGCGATAACAAGTCTGATGCTAAAGAAAACTTAAAAATAAGTTATGACTTTTCAGAAGAACAAGCTGAAGCGATTGTGACCTTGCAACTTTATCGTTTGACCAATACCGATATCGTCACACTTGAAGAAGAAGAAGCTAGTTTACGCGAGAAAATTGCAACTCTTTCAGCCATTATTGGTGATGAAAAAACCTTATTCAATGTGATGAAAAAAGAATTACGAGAGGTCAAAAAGACATTTGCTAATCCTCGTCGCACTGAACTACAAGCTAAAACACAAAGTATTGAAATTGATACAGCTAGTTTAATTGTCGAAGAAGATACCTACGTCAGCGTCACAAAAGCAGGTTATCTAAAACGTACTAGTCCACGTTCTTTTTCTGCATCTGAAGTTGAAGAAGTTGGTAAACGTGAAGACGATGAATTGATTTTCTTAGAACAAGCAAAAACAACACAACATTTATTACTGTTTACCAATTTTGGTAATGTTATTTACCGTCCTATTTATGAATTGTCTGATATTAAGTGGAAAGATGTTGGAGAACACCTCAGTCAGTCCATCACAACGTTTTCAACGCAAGAAAATATCATTTATGCTGAAATCATTGATGATTTTGACAAACAACCAATGACTTATTTCTCAGTGACTCAAAAAGGACAAATTAAACGTTTTGAACGAAAAGATTTAACACCATGGCGAACCTATAAAACAAAAGCAATTAAATATGCCAAAATAAAAGGAGATGCTGATCAAATAATAACTGTCTCTCCAATTATGTTAGAAGATCTTATGTTAGTTACTCATAAAGGTTATGCTTTGAGATTTGGTGTTGAAGATGTTCCCGTTGTAGGTAATAAAGCAGCTGGTGTTAAGGCCATTAATCTTAAAAAAGATGATTTTGTGGTGAGTGCTTTTAAAGTCACTAGTGAGAATATGTTTATTTTAACACAACGTGGAAGCCTAAAGAAAATGGCAGTTAATCTTATTCCAAAAACAAGTAGAGCCAATCGAGGTCTTCAAGTCATTCGTGAACTAAAAGCTAAGCCACATCGTGTTTTTGCTTCGGGAATTATCACTGCAAAAGACGATTTAATTGATTTATTTTCAACTGAAACCTCAGAAGAAAAAGAATTATTAGAAGTGACATCGCAAACGCAAGAAAAACTTAGTGTTAATTTAGCCACTCTTCCTCAGTCTGAAAGAACAAGTAACGGTAGTTTTATATCGGATACTATTTCTGAGCAGGAAGTATTGAGTGTCAGATTAGTGAGAAAATAAAAAGTAGCAGAGTTTGCTCTTGCAAGCTCCTGCTTTTTTGTGTAAAATTTATAGCAAGAGGTGAACTATGAGTAAAAAAGATAAAAAAATTACGGTCGAAATTGTAGAAGGAAAAGTCAATCTATCAAACAGTGAAGTAGATGGTTTTCAGTTGAAGATTGGTCGAAAAATTATTGGGTCTATTACGGAAATCGATGACAAGTTTGCTGTCGTCCAAAATAATGATGTATCAAGCTTTCACAAAACAATGGATTTGGCAGTAACCAATATCATAGAAAATTATAATTTAAATCACTAAAAATCCTTAAAAAGGCTTGATTACAATAAGAATTTATGTTAAAATTGTTCTTGTTGTGGAAAGATAGCGAAGAGGCTAAACGCGGCGGACTGTAAATCCGCTCCTTCGGGTTCGGGGGTTCGAATCCCTCTCTTTCCATTTCATGGGGTATAGCCAAGCGGTAAGGCAAGGGACTTTGACTCCCTCATGCGTTGGTTCGAATCCAGCTACCCCAGTCATGGTATTAGGTTTTACCTAAGACCGTCAAAGATAAATTTTGTTGTCATTTGCGGGTTACCTTGAGAAAATATATTGTTATCAGAAAATTAGAAAACTGATTTTCTGTTGGAGGATTGTTTAGAATGAATGAATTTGAAGATTTGCTAAATAGTGTTAGCGAAGTGAATGCTGGTGACGTTGTTACCGCAGAAGTATTGACAGTTGATAACGATCAAGCTAACGTTGTTATCAGTGGTACTGGTGTTGAAGGTGTATTAACACTTCGTGAGTTAACTAATGATCGTAATGCTGACATTAATGATTTAGTAAAACCAGGGGAAACACTTGAAGTACTTGTTCTTCGTCAAGTAGTCGGAAAAGATACTGACACAGTGACTTTCCTAGTGTCTAAAAAACGCTTAGAAGCTCGCAAAGCTTGGGATAAATTGATTGGTCGCGAAGGTGATGTTATCACTGTTAAAGTAACTCGCGCTGTAAAAGGTGGATTGGCTATTGAATTTGAAGGCCTACGTGGTTTCATTCCTGCTTCAATGATTGACACACGCTTTGTTCGCAACACTGAAAAATTTGTTGGTCAAGAAGTTGATGCTCGTATTAAAGAAGTTGATGCTTCAGAAAATCGTTTCATCCTTTCACGTCGTGAAGTTGTTGAAGAAGCAGCCGCAGAAGCACGTAAAGAAATTTTCTCAACATTGACTGAAGGTTCAGTTGTTACTGGAAAAGTTGCTCGTTTAACTAGCTTTGGTGCTTTTGTTGATCTTGGTGGTGTTGATGGTCTTATCCATGTCACTGAGTTATCTCATGAGAGAAATGTTTCACCTAAATCAGTTGTTTCTGTTGGTGAAGAAGTTGAGGTTAAAGTACTTTCAATTGATGAAGAAGCAGGTCGTGTTTCATTATCACTTAAAGCTACAACACCTGGACCATGGGATGGTGTTGAACAAAAACTTGCTGCTGGTGATGTGATTGAAGGAAAAGTAAAACGTCTTACTGATTTTGGTGCTTTCGTTGAAGTCCTTCCAGGTATTGACGGATTAGTTCACATCTCACAAATTTCTCACAAACGTGTTGAAAATCCTAAAGATGTTTTATCAGTTGGTCAAGATGTGACTGTTAAGGTTCTTGAAGTTAATGCAGCAGACGAACGTGTTTCTCTTTCAATTAAATCATTAGAAGAACGTCCAGCTCAAGAAGAGAATTCTGAAGAAAAACGTCAATCTAAACCTCGTCGTCCAAAACGTCAAGAAAAACGTGACTATGATTTACCAGAAACTCAAACTGGATTCTCAATGGCTGATTTATTCGGTGACATTGAATTATAATGATAACGAAAAACTCACTGATTTTTAGTGAGTTTTTATTATTTTTCAACTTTGCTAAAGATTGTTTTTTTTGATATACTAATAGGGTGTTATAACTTTTTAGGGGTCGTTACGGATTCGACAGGCATTATGAGGCATATTTTGCAACCCATCGGCAGATGTAAAATGCCAGTTAAATATAACTGCAAAAAATAACACAACTTACGCAGTAGCTGCCTAAAAACCAGCTCTCGTGACTTTTATGAAATTGCTTACGTTTCATTAAAAGTCTTAAAATAGTAAGCTACGTGTAATTATTGTCTAGCTAATTACAAAGAGACTGATAGACTCGCTGATTAGTGGCTTGAGCTATGTGTCATTAATCAGTTAAAAAAAGACATAGCCTATGGTTGTAGACAAATATGTTAGCAGGTGTTTGGACGTGGGTTCGACTCCCACCGGCTCCATTTATTTTTAAAATATTTACGATATAAAAGAATGTGAGAAAAAATGAAAAAAATCCTCTTATTTTTAGCTGTTATGCTATCAGCCTTTTTTTTAATTTCCTGCTCAAGTAACAGTGAAAAAAAAGAAACTGAAATAACAACAGAAGAAGAATCAGCCTTAAATCAAAAACCATCAGAAATTGCTGAACACCAAGATATTCGTTTAAAATTTAACGATGTTCATATTGCTCTCTTACAAGATGAATTTAAAGGTGGCACAACAATTGAAGAATTAAAAACTCTTTTTGGTGAGCCAACTGCTGTAGAACAAGAACCAGCTGGTGAAGTTAGTCTTGATGTTTATAAGTGGCAGTTTGATAATGTTGAAGTCACAGTAAAATTATATGAAAACAGTACGGTTGTCAGATCAATCTCAAATTTTAGTTTTATCCGTAAAGCAAGCATTTCAAAAGAAACATACAATGAGATTGCTGAGGGTACGTCTTATCTTGAAGTTAAACAAGTTTTTGGAGAACCAGATGTCTTATCAGAAGTTTCTTCTTCAGATGGTCGTGATATTCAAGCCATTTGGATAAGCGGATTAAAATCAGATGGTGTAGCTACTGTTGAAATGTTTTTTAATCAAGATGGTCTAGTTTCAAAAGAGCAATCTGGATTAAAAGAAGATAAAGAAGACGAAAAAGAAAAGAAAGACAAATAAAAAAGGGCACAACAGTGCCTTTTTTCTATCCCATCCAACTTGAGGGAATCGAACCCCCATTTCAAGAACCGGAATCTTGCGTGATATCCATTACACTAAAGTTGGTAGCTTTATTATATCATAAAAATAAAGAGAGCCTCAATAGTAGAGGCTCTTTCTTATTGGATATTTAATTTATTTTTGATGATATAGTGAGTACCAAAGTAATAAGTAGTAGACAAGACTAAATAGACAAAGATTTCTCTTATAAAGAAAAGTTTAATCCTTAAAAAATTAGGGTCAAAATAGTAAGTTTCATCTGAAAGATTGGTATCACCAAATATAAGTTGTTTTATGATAGAAATTAAAATACCTATTGCAAAGAAAGCCACAAATCCCATTAATGCACGTTTATCTTGGAAAAGCTGACCAATTGAAATCGCTAGGTAAACGACAAGAATTGAAGAAATGGTAGCTACGATAAAGTAAGTTAAGACGATAAAGAATATATCGACATGAATATTAGCCATAATACTTGGTAGGTATGAGAAAAATTCATCCAAAGGAATACTTGGCAATACCAGTAAAAAAATACTAAAAAGAAGTACTATAGAACTTAGAACGGACCAGATAAATGAAGCCAATAATTTTGAAAGAATAATTTGATGTGTTGATACTGGAAGTGTTAAGGTTAGATAGCCTTCTCGACCGAAAATATTTTTGTTGAAACGATTGACAATAATAAAGAAAGTAGATATTCCGATTCCAATGATTAATGAAACAAAAATAAGTATAATGGCTAACATAATGATTGCCTCAGAAGTTGATGGCTCTCGTCCCTGTAAAAAGAATTCACCGTTCACTCCACTATCATTGTTGAATCTACTAATGTATAGTCCTAAAATAGTGGCACAAAACAAAACAGCACCATAAAGAGCAAAATACCATTTTCCGACAGATTTTATCTCATATTTAATTAATTTTCCAAACATTGTGTTATTCTCCTTTAAGCCTTAAACGTTTCTCTGAAAATAGCATCAATTGACTGACCATGTTCTTCTCTTAAATCATCAGCATTTCCTTGAAGAACAATGTTACCATTTTGGATAAAGACAACTTCATCTAATATTGGTTCAATATCAGCAATGAGATGTGTCGAAATGATGACAGAAGCTTCTTCAGAATAATTGTTAATAATGGTCTTTAAAATATAGTCTCTAGCAGCAGGATCAACCCCACCAATAGGTTCATCAAGAATATATAGTTTGGCTTTACGACTCATTACTAAAATAAGTTGGACCTTTTCCTTGTTCCCTTTTGAGAGGTTTTTCAATTTCTGATCAAGTGAGATATTTAAATCATTTAAAAGAGTCATCGCACGCTTATCATCAAAATCTTCATAAAAATCTTTGAAGAGAACTAAAAGATCTTCAACTTTCATATTATCTTGTAGATAAGTGGTGTCAGGCAGATAAGAAATAATTTTTTTGGTTTCCACTGATGGTCTAAAGCCATCGATAACAATATCACCATTTGTTGGTTGAAGGAGCCCATTAATCAGTTTTATAAGAGTTGTTTTTCCGCTGCCGTTTGGTCCTAGAAGACCAATAATTTTTCCGGCTGGTAAACTTAAGGTAATATCGTCTAAGGCATTAAAGTTACCATAATTTTTTGAGACATGATGTAATTGTAGTAAATCTGTCATTTAACTTTCTCCTAAGCAATTCTTTAATTCTTCTATCATTTGTTCATTATTAAATCCAATTTTTTTCATGTGATTAATAAACGTTTTTATTTCTTCTTCAGCAAGTTCGTGACGTTTTTGTTCGATAAGTTCTTTATCGTCAGTCACAAATCTACCAGATGTCCGCTGGGAATAAACCATTCCATCACGTTCGAGTTCTATAAAAGCCCGCTGCATGGTGTTTGGATTAACGCCAGCTTCTTCGGCAAATTCTCTTACCGTTGGTAATTGTTCACCACTTTTAATATCTTGGCTAATAATCCTCATTTTAACCCGTTGGGCAATCTGAACATAAATGGGAGATTTTTCATCAAATTTCCAAGCCATCCGAGTCTCCTTTCGGTATATTATTTTTGTACTATTTTAATAATACAGAAAAAACAGTTTATTGTCAAGAAAAATAACCTAAAAAGATTTAAAAAAAGAATTGGCTTTCTTTTACCATTTCATAGTATAATAATAAAAGAGAAGTTGCTGTTAAAAAGGGAAAGGAGAGGCGATGTTTGTTCAACTAGACACAAAAACTGTTTATTCATTTATGGACAGTCTCATTGACTTGGATGGCTATATTCAATCCGCTAAGAACATGGGCTATTCTTATCTAGGAATTATGGATAAGGATAATCTATACGCTGCCTATCATTTTATTAATAAATGTCATCAAAATAATCTGAAACCCATTTTGGGGCTAGAAACGTCAATTCTTTTAGACCATCAAGAAATAAAGATACATCTCATTGCTAAAAACAATGTTGGTTATCGTCATTTGTTGAAATTATCCACTGAATTGATGAAAGGGGAAAAGAATATTTTACAAAATAATGATTATTTTGAAGAATTAATCATTATCATCCCTTATTTTAATGGCATTGAAGAATTATCTTTTTCTTTTGACTACTATATTGGTGTTGGTTTGAATTCACCTATTAAAACATTTCATAAACCAATTCTTCCCCTACACACTGTACGCTATTTTGAAAATCAGGATAAAGAAGTTCTTCAAGTCCTGCATGCTATTAAAGATAACGTGTCACTAAAAGAAACAAAACCCATTGAAGGCAATCAAATGTTCTATGATGCTTCAACAATGACAAAATTATTTGAAGAGAGATTTCCTAAAGCATTAGAGAATCTTGAAGTTTTGGTGGGAAGTATTTCTTATCAATTTAATTCATCATTAAAATTACCACGATTTAATCGTCACAAAGATGCGAGTATTGAATTACGAGAAAAAACTTATCAATCTTTAAATACGAAAAATCTAAATGAGGATGTCTACATCAAGCGTCTAGAAACAGAACTTTCTATCATTCACGACATGGGTTTTGATGATTATTTTCTTATTGTCTGGGATTTGATTCGATTTGGCCATAGTAAAGGCTACTATATGGGAATGGGAAGAGGTTCTGCGGCGGGAAGTCTTGTGGCTTATCTGCTTGATATTACGGGGATTGATCCCGTTAAAAATAATCTCTTGTTTGAGCGTTTTTTAAATAAAGAACGCTATAGTATGCCTGATATTGATATCGATTTACCAGATATCTATCGTTCTGAATTTCTTCATTATGTGAGAGACCGCTATGGGAGCGAGCATGCTGCTCAAATTGTGACATTTTCAACATTTGGAGCTAAACAAGTGATTCGAGATGTCTTTAAGCGTTTCGGGGCAACAGAGTACGAATTAGGAGCTTTAACAAAACGTATTGCTTTTCAGGAGACCCTAACAAGCACTTATGAAAAAAATGCTCATTTTAGACAAATAATAACAAGCAAATTAGAATTTCAAAAAGCATTTGCCATTGCTAAAAAAATTGAAGGTCAACCTAGACAAACGTCCATTCATGCGGCAGGAGTTGTTTTAAGCGATGATAATCTGACTAATCATATCCCTTTGAAACCAGGTGAAGATATGATGATTACACAATATGACGCTCAAGCTGTTGAAGCAAATGGCTTATTAAAAATGGATTTTCTAGGTTTAAGAAATCTAACACTTGTTCAAAAAATGAAAGAAAAGTTATTAAAAGAACAAGGGATTTTGATTGATATCAAAGCCATTAATTTAGAAGATGAAAAAACACTAGCTTTATTTGCACAAGGGAAAACTGCAGGTATTTTCCAATTTGAAGCAGCAGGAGCTATCAACCTGCTAAAACAAATAAAACCATCTCGTTTTGAAGAAATAGTGGCTACAACAAGTCTAAATCGACCTGGTGCCAGTGATTACATCGACAACTTTATCAAGAGAAAATTTAAAAAAGAAGCCATCGATTTGATTGATCCGGTAATTGCACCAATATTAGAGCCAACCTATGGTATCATGCTTTATCAAGAGCAAGTAATGACGATTGCACAGGTATACGCTGGCTTTTCCCTTGGTAAGGCAGACTTACTGCGTAGAGCCATGTCAAAGAAAAATCGTGAACAAATGAACGTGATGCGTTCACAGTTTTTAGATGGTGCTAAACAACAAGGTAGACAAGAAGAAACTGCCTCTCTTCTTTTTGATATGATGGCAAAATTTGCTGGCTATGGTTTTAATCGAAGCCATGCTTATGCATACTCCGCCTTAGCATTTCAGTTAGCTTATTTTAAAGCCCATTATCCTAATATCTTTTATGATATAATGCTTAACTACTCAGGAAGTCATTATATCAGTGATGCTATTGATAATGGTTTTAAGGTTGAAAAATTATCAATTAATAACGTCTCTTACTATGATAAGGTTGTTAATAATAATATTTTTATAGGTATAAAACATATTAAAGAATTACCAAAAGAGCTGGCTTTTTGGATTGTCAATAATCAACCCTATCAAAATACTGAAGATTTTCTGACACGTTTACCTGAAAAATACCAAGATAAAAAATTTATAGAGTCTTTAGTCCTACTTGGTTTGTTTGATAATTTTGAAGAAAATAGGAAAAAAGTTCAAAAGAATTTAGAACCACTATTGATTTTTGTGAGTGAACTTGGTAGTCTTTTTTCTGAGAATTCTTATCAGTGGTTGGATGAATTAGATTATACAAATGCAGAAAAATATCAACTAGAAAAAGATATTATTGGTTTTGGTATTAGTCCACATCCTCTTGTTGAAGAGATGGAAAAAAGAAAGGGACAATTCACACCTTTTTCAAAATTAGTTGAAGGCCGTTCAATGACAGTTCTTGCTGAAATTGAAAAGATTAAAGTCATTAGAACTAAAACAACTGGTGAAGAAATGGTCTTTTTAACAGTTTCTGACACTAATAAAAAATTAGATATTACTTTATTTCCAGAAACCTATAAAAAATATCAAAACATTCTCACACAAGGTCAATTTTATCTTTTTCGAGGAAAAATTCAGTATCGAAATCAACAGTTGCAAATGCTTCTTGATACACTGATTATTCCCACAGATGAAAAATGTTGGTTACTGGTTTCAAATCATGATAATGATTTTCAAATTACAAAAATTTTAAAACAATTTCCTGGTTCTTTGCCAGTAGTTATTCATTACAAAGAATCAAAAGAGACTTTACAAAGTCAAAAATACTTTGTCGCAAAAGATGAAAAGTTAATTGACCTCCTAAATCCCTATGTCTTGAAAACGGTTTTTCGTTGAAATAAGCCCGAATATCAAGATTTTTACATGAGATTATGCTATAATGGGAATGTTAAAAATAAAAAAGGAGCACTGAAAATAATGAAACGTATTGCTGTTTTAACCAGTGGAGGAGACTCTCCTGGGATGAATGCTGCTGTTCGCGCAGTTGTTCGTAAAGCAATTTCAGAAGGTATGGAAGTTTTTGGTATTAATTATGGCTATGCTGGTATGGTTGCAGGGGATATTTTCCCATTAGATTCAAGAGCGGTTGGTGATAAGATTTCACGAGGTGGAACCTTCTTATTCTCAGCAAGATATCCAGAGTTTAGTAAACTTGAGGGTCAACTAGCTGGTATTAACCAACTTAAAAAACATGGTATTGAAGGTGTTGTTGTTATTGGTGGAGATGGTTCTTACCACGGAGCAATGCGCTTAACAGAGCATGGTTTTCCTGCAGTAGGTATTCCTGGAACGATTGATAACGATATTGTTGGGACAGACTATACTATTGGTTTTGACACTGCAGTTAGCACAGCGACATCAGCACTTGATAAACTTCGTGATACATCATCTAGTCATAAGAGAACATTTATTGTTGAAGTGATGGGTAGAAATGCAGGGGATATCGCTCTTTGGGCTGGAATTGCCTCAGGTGCCGATCAAATTATTGTTCCTGAAGAAGACTATGATATCCATCAAGTTGTCCAAAAGATTAATCAAGGATTTGCCAACGGTAAAAATCATCATATTATTGTTCTTGCTGAAGGTGTTATGAGTGGTGATGAATTTGCTGCTAAACTAAAAGATGCTGGAAATACCAATGATTTGAGGGTTACTAATTTAGGTCACATCCTTCGCGGTGGTTCACCAAGTCCACGTGATAGAGTTTTAGCAAGCTGGATGGGAGCAAGAGCAGTTGAGCTATTAAAAGAAGGAAAAGGTGGCTATGCCATTGGTATTCAAAATGAAAATCTAGTGGAAAGCCCTATTCTAGGAACTGCTGAAGAAGGTGCCTTATTTAGTCTTGATGATAAAGGAAAAATTATTGTCAATAATCCTCATAAAGCACGTTTAGATTTTGCGGTCTTAAATCGTGTATTAGCTCAATAAAGTGTCTATCTAAATAGATTAATATTATGTAAGAAATAAAGGAGTTTTTCAAGAATGAATAAACGTGTAAAAATTGTTGCCACACTTGGCCCAGCTGTCGAAATTCGAGGTGGGAAAAAATATGGTGAAGATGGTTATTGGAGTGGAGAGCTTGATGTAGAACAATCAGCGCAAAATATTGCTGAACTCATTAAGGCTGGCGCAAATGTCTTTCGCTTTAATTTTTCACATGGTGACCACAAAGAGCAAGGTGATCGTATGGCAACAGTTCGTCTTGCAGAAGAGCTTGCAAATCAGAAAGTTGGTTTCTTACTAGATACCAAAGGCCCTGAGATGAGAACAGAGCTTTTTGAAGACGATGCTAAAGAATACACTTATCAAACAGGTGATAAGATTAGAGTAGCAACAAAACAAGGCTTACAATCAACAAGAGATAAAATTGCTTTAAGCGTTGCTGGTAAACTTGATATCTTTGATCATGTAGAAAAAGGTCAACAAATTCTTATTGATGATGGTAAAGTTGGTCTAAGAATTATTTCAAAAGATCATGCTAATCATGAATTAGAAGTTCTTGTCGAAAATGATGGTGTCATTGCTAAACAAAAAGGTGTTAATATTCCAAACACCAAAATTCCTTTCCCAGCTTTAGCAGAAAGAGATAATGCTGATATTCGTTTTGGTTTAGAACAAGGTCTTAACTTTATTGCTATTTCATTTGTTCGTACTGCAAAAGACGTTGAAGAAGTTCGTGCCATTACTCGTGAAACAGGCAATGATCATGTTAAACTTTTTGCTAAAATAGAAAACCAACAAGGGATTGATAATATTGATGAAATTATCGATGCTGCTGATGGTATCATGATTGCTCGTGGTGATATGGGTATTGAAGTGCCATTTGAAATGGTACCTGTCTATCAAAAAATGATTATCACCAAAACAAACGCAGCAGGTAAGGCTGTTATCACAGCAACCAATATGCTAGAAACTATGACTGAAAAACCTCGTGCTACGCGTTCTGAAGTTTCTGATGTTTTCAATGCTGTCATTGATGGGACTGATGCAACAATGCTTTCAGGTGAATCTGCTAATGGTAAATACCCTGTGGAATCTGTTAGAACAATGGCCACTATCGACAAAAATGCTCAAACACTTCTTAGTGAGTATGGTCGATTAAATTCTGATAATTTTGAGCGTTCAAATAAAACAGAAGTAGTGGCTTCTGCAGTTAAAGATGCTACTCGTTCAATGGATATTAAATTAGTCGTCACTATTACTGAAACAGGTAACACAGCACGTCTAATTTCTAAATATCGTCCAGAATCTGACATCCTTGCTGTTACTTTTGATGAAAAAATTCAAAAATCATTGATGGTTAACTGGGGAGTTATTCCTGTAGTAGCTGATAGACCAGACTCAACCGATGATATGTTTGAAGTTGCTGAACAAGTTGCTCTTTCATCAGGTCTTGTTGAATCAGGTGATAATATTGTTATTGTTGCTGGTGTTCCAGTTGGTACAGGTGGCACAAATACAATGAGAATTCGTACCGTAAAATAATAAAAAAACAGGATAGCTTTTTAAAAGCTATCTTTTTTTATCCTAAAAAACATGGTATAATAAAAGAAAGAATAATAAAGGAGAGACCATGGTTAAACGCGATTTTATTAGAAATATTTTTTTAATCATTAGTGGCATCGTTCTTGTTTTAATACTACGTCTCTTCGTTTTTTCAACACATGAAATTTCAAAGAGTGAGGCCAATAATTTTCTGAATGAAGGAGACCTTGTAACTGTACAAACAACAACTAAGCCAACGTTTAAAGATTTTGTAGTCTACAAGGTTGATAAAAAAGAATATGTTGGGCGTGTTGTTGCAATACCTGGTGATTCTGTTACATTTATGGATGATATTTTTTATCTCAACGCCATGATTGAAGAAGAACCATACATTGATAATCTTAGAACAGATTATCAAGATACGCATGGCTTTGATGCTTACTTCACCTCAGACTTTACTCTTGAAACCTTGACTCAGTCAAATATTACCAAAATTCCTAAAGGTTATTTTTTAGTTTTAAATGATAACAGGCAAAACACAAATGATAGTAGAGAGTTTGGGCTTATTAGTCAAAAACAAATTAAAGGAGTAGTGAACTTCCGTATTCTTCCTTTAGATCAGTTTGGATTTATCGAAAATGAATAGGCAACTATTCATTTTTTTATTGCAATTAGACTATACCAATTATTCCTTTGACATTTAATAATTCATGTAATATACTTATATAAGTCGATTATATTGAAATAAAGTAGACTATACCAATTTTAAGGAGAGTGTGGTAACCAGTTACCACCAATGAATATATGTGCGGAATAGTAGGTGTTGTTGGCAACAGAAATGCCAAAGATATTTTAATGCAAGGCTTAGAAAAACTAGAGTATAGAGGCTATGATTCATCGGGTATTTTCCTGGTAGATGGCAAAAAATCAGCTAAGTTAATTAAAGCTGTTGGTAAAATAGCTGATTTGAGAGAAAAAATAGGGATTGATCTAGCTGGTGATATCGGCATTGGTCATACGAGATGGGCGACTCACGGTAAACCTAGTGTTGAGAATGCCCACCCTCACCAATCGTCAACTAAAGAACTGACCTTAGTGCATAATGGTGTGATTGAAAACTATCTTGAGATTAAAGAGACTTATCTAGCTAATCATAATTTTTTAGGTAGCACAGATACTGAGATTGTTGTTCATCTCATTGAGCAGTTAGCCAAAGAAGACTCCCTAACAACCTTTGAAGCCTTTAAAAAAGCTTTAACGATTATTGAAGGCTCTTATGCCTTCGCCTTAATTGATAGCAAAAAATCCGATACCATTTATGTGGCAAAAAATAAATCGCCCCTACTTATCGGCTTGGGAGATGGCTATAACATGGTCTGCTCAGACGCGATGGCGATGATTCGTGAGACAAGTGAATTTATGGAAGTTCACGACAAGGAAATCGTAACGGTCAAAAAAGACAGTATTAGTATTGAAGATTTTGGTGGCAATATTGTTGAAAGAGAAAGCTACACAGCAAGCCTTGATTTATCAGATATCGGTAAAGGGACTTATCCTTACTACATGCTAAAAGAAATTGATGAACAGCCAAGCGTTATGCGTCGTCTTATCAAAACCTACAGTAATGATAAGCAAGAAATCGTTGTGGATGATTCTATTATTGATGCCGTTAAAGCCTCTGATCGTCTTTATATTATTGCTGCTGGAACATCCTATCATGCGGGTTATGCGGCTAAACAATTTTTAGAACAGTTAACCCAGACACCTGTTGAATTGGGGATTGCATCCGAGTGGGGTTATGATTTGCCGTTAATGAGTGAAAAACCAATGGTGATTCTTCTAAGTCAGTCAGGGGAAACCGCTGATAGTCGACAAGTGCTTGTTAAGGCTAACGAACTTGGTATTCCAAGCTTAACCATCACAAATGTTGCTGGCTCAACCTTGTCACGCGAAGCCAACTATACCATGTTAATCCATGCAGGGCCTGAGATTGCTGTGGCTTCCACAAAAGCTTATACGGCACAGATTGCAACGCTAGCCTTTCTTGCTAAGGCAGTGGGTGATAAGATAGGAAATCCAAAATCTCTAGATTTTGATTTGATTAAAGAATTATCGATTGTGGCGCAATCCATTGAAGCAACTCTTTCACAAAAAGAAGTGATTGAAAAGAAAACCCAAGCCTTATTAGAAACGACACGAAATGCTTTTTATATCGGACGTTCTAATGATTACTATGTTGCTATGGAAGCAAGTTTAAAGCTAAAGGAAATTTCCTATATTCAGTGTGAAGGCTTTGCTGCAGGTGAGTTGAAACACGGTACCATCTCTCTCATCGAAGACGGAACACCTGTGATTGCCCTATTATCAAACAATAAAGCTGTCTTATCACATACAAGAGGGAATATCTCAGAAGTTATTGCAAGAGGTGCATCCGTTTTAACCATTGTTGAAGAAGGAGCAAACAATGACTCAGATGATATTGTTGTCATGGCAGTTCACCCTTACCTTTCAAGCATTGGCATGGTTGTTCCAACCCAACTGATCGCCTACTATGCCTCACTCCAAAGAGGACTAGATGTTGATAAGCCACGAAATCTTGCCAAATCAGTGACCGTTGAATAGCCAAGTATTTTTCACTGGAAAATCAATTTTTTAATAAACTAAAGAAACGATAAAGATTTCATTAGTTAAAATACAGAACACTCTAATGAGGGTGTTTTTCTGTTATAATGGAATGAAATATAAAGGAATTTTAGAAAAAAACTAAGTGTTAATGTTTTAAATAATAGAAGGAAGAAAAATGAAAAAAATCTTGGAAATAGAACCTGAAAAATTATTAAAAATAAGACTTTACTTATTTTTTGTAGGATTGTCTTTGTCAATTCTAATGTTAATCTTTAAGACAGATATTCAAAAAAATTATCCTTCTTTAGCCAATTATCTTATTCTTTTGATAATAGGATTTAATGTTTTAGGAATATCGTTCGCTTTAAAAGTAAACCAGTTGGGAGTAAACTATCTCTATCAAAATATAAATTTTGATGATTATTTAAAGTTTCATAGAGCATTATCAGAGTCTAATCACTCAAAAATACAATTTAAGATTGCTGATGCTATCGTATGTTTTTACAAAGGTAATTTTTTATTAGCAGAAGAAAAAATTAATATTATTTTTACGCATCAATTTCTTAAGAAAAAAGATGTAATAGCTTTAAAAATTTATCTTTTTCAAACATTGTGTTTTAAAAATAGTCAGAAGGATAGTGAAAAAATTATCTCTTTAAGGGAAGAATTAGTAAGACTTGCCTCTCGCTCTAAACAGTATCAAAACTCACTATCGTATATTTTTGCAGTTGAGGATATTATCTATCATCAAAAAGAGAATTCATTTTTTGAAAGCTACCAACCGACAACAAAATTAGCTCTACTAATGAGTGATTTTTACAAGGCAAAAAATTATCAATTAAAAAATGAAATGGATAAAGCAAAAAGTATTTTTGAAATGCTATCGAATGAAAATCCAGAACTTTTTATCGTTCAAGAAGCAAGAAAGAATTTAAAGAATTCTCATTAATTCAGTAAACATCCTCATTTGAGGGTGTTTTTCTGTTATAATGGACTGTAAGAGTTGAAAAACAAAAGTATTTAGAAAGAGACAATAATGAATAATCCTAATTTAATAGCAGATCGTATAGAGGAAACGTTATTTCTGCTTTGAT
Organism: Streptococcus sp. CSL10205-OR2; assembly: GCF_025660655.1. GTDB lineage: Bacteria > Bacillota > Bacilli > Lactobacillales > Streptococcaceae > Streptococcus. The sequence continues at coordinate 161,421 of NZ_JAOTIN010000002.1, read as the reverse complement.
AAAAAGGTAGAAACTAACATGAGTTGAAATCATTTCAGTCAGATCCAATGATTATGGCAATGTCAAAGTTATTACCCAGTGGGAAAATTGGTAAGAAATTAAAATTGGAAATTACTAAAGTACCAATATTTCTAATCTTTGCAAATTAAAATTAGAAGGAGTTTAAATGTTTAAACAACGCATTTTAAAAATGTCGAGTAGGGAATTTGAAAAACTAAGTAAGTTTGTACATGTTTATGCAATTTATATTAATCTATTAATAATTTTTAGAACAATTATATACCAACAAACTATTTATTATCATATTTTTCTTTTGCTAGGTGTTATTTATTTAATCATAGCATTTGACATAATCCAGTCTGTTAAAAAAGCCTTGAGATACATTTTACATGGAGAAAAAGATTTAAAAAAATATCGTGCCTTTCTTGAAGCGAAACAAAGTTCTTTAAAAAACTGGAAAATCCATAAAGTTTTACGAGCACAGTCTTATTTAAACTTCGCTATTTTAACTTTTTATGAAGGAAATTTCAGGGAGTCTATTGCTTTTTTGGACAAAATAACCATTGACACTTTTCCCAGATTGTCTAGGAAAGCAATGGCTATTGAAAAATTCTTCCTCCTTGCTTTTAACCATTTATTGTTAGGAGAGTCTGTACAGTTTGAAATTTATTACCAAAACTTATTGAACATAGAAGGCAATAAAAAAGTAACAGTATTAAAAAATCGCTATTTAACATTTTTAGAAACATTTAGAGACTTACTGTTGTTAGAAAAAGAGAATCATTTTTTCGATGATAGACCAGAAGAAGGAAATCTTTCTGATTATTTTAAGCTCTATTGTAGTGGCTTAAATGCCAAACTTATGGAGGATAGCGAGAGTGCCAAGAAATATTTTGGCGAACTTGCTAAAGAAAGTTCAGACTTTTATTTTGTGAGAGAAGCTAAACGTCAATTAGCTGAACTGACTATCTTACAATGATTTTAGCAGTAAAGATGACTAATACCCTCATTAGAGGGTATTTTTCTGTTATAATGGTCTGTAAGAGTTAAATAACTAAAGCTTTTAGAAAGAGACAATAATGAATATTCCCAATTTGATAGCAGATCGTAGAAGGAAACGTTATTTCTGCTTTGATAAAAAGGTAGAAACTGACATGAGTTGAAATCATTTCAGTCAGATCCAATGATTATGGCAATGTCAAAGTGGTTGCCCAGTGGGAAAATTGGTAAGAAACTAAAATTGGAAATTACAAAGAACCATTATTTCTAATCTTTGCAAATTAAAAAATAGAAGGAGTTTAAATGTTTAAACAACATATTTTAAAAATGTCGAGTAAGGAGTTTGAAAAACTAAGTAAATTTGTACACACTGGCTTTTTATTTCTAGCGGCATTATTGTTTACGATTGCTTTCTTGGTTCAATTTTCAGATTATGCTAATATTATTCTTTTACTTTCTATTGTATTTGCAATTTTTTCTATTATTTTGATTGATTCAATCAATAAAGCCTTAAGATACATTTTACATAAAGAAAAAGACTTAAAAAAATATCGTGCCTTTCTTGAAGCGAAACAAAGTTCTTTAAAAAACTGGAAAATCCATAAAGTCTTACGAGCAGAGTCTTATTTAAACTTCGCTATTTTAACTTTTCATGAAGGAAATTTCAGGGAGTCTATTGCTTTTTTGGACAAAATAACCATTGACACTTTTCCCAGATTGTCTAGGAAAGCAATGGCTATTGAAAAATCCTTCCTCCTTGCTTTTAACTATTTATTGTTAGGAGAGTCTGTACAGTTTGAAATTTATTACCAAAACTTATTGAACATAGAAGGCAATAAAAAAGTAACACTATTAAAAAATCGCTATTTAACATTTCTAGAAACATTTAGAGACTTATTGTTGTTAGAAAAAGAGAATCATTTTTTCGATGATAGACCAGAAGAAGGAATTCTTTCTGATTATTTTAAGCTCTATTGTAGTGGCTTAAATGCTAAGCTTATGGGAGATAACAAGAGTGCCAAGAAATATTTTGGCGAACTTGCCAAAGGAAGTTCTGACTTTTATTTTGTGAGAGAAGCTAAATATCAATTAGCTGCAGTGACCAACTAGAAAGTGTTATTAGGAATGCATTTATTAAAAGAAAAATTATCACATTTATCAGCATCATCTTTGTATTTTTTTAGAAATATTCTTGGATCTTTAACTATCTTATTGATGATAGTGTTAAGTTTTAATGCTTTAAACAATAGAAGGAAATAGAATGAAAAAAAGAAAACTTAATCAACTGTCAATAAATACTTTATGGCATATTAGAAATACGGTACCAATTGGTCTATTAATTATTGGTCTATTTGTTATTGTGATTTTAATGATAACACAAAGTAAAGTCCCACAAAATCTTTCTTTAATGATTGCTATTTTTATTATATTGATTTCTTATACTATTGTTTTTTTGACTTCAAATGCCATTAATAGTTTGTTGAATGAAACATTAGATTCTGAGATATTTCAAAAATATTATCAAATAAATCATAAAAAATACCATAAAAAAAGAACTAAGATATTTTTAATGACATCACAAATTCAGGTGAGCTTCTATAAAGGAAATTTTAATTTTGTTGAGGATGAGATACACAGACTTCTTTTGAATTATTCACTGAACAATAAAGAAAAAATTATTTTATCAATTTATCTTTTTCAAACATTGTGTTTTAAAAATAATCAGAAGGATAGTGAAAAAATAAGCTCTTTAAAAGAAGAATTAATAGATATTGCCTCTGGCTCTAAACAGTATAAAAACTCACTATTGTATATTTTTGCCGTTGAGGATATTATTTATCATCAAAAAGAGAATTCGTTTTTTGAAAGCTACCAACCGACATCAAAATTAGCTCGGCTAATGAGTGATTTTTACAAGGCAAAAATTATCAATTAAAAAATGAAATGGATAAAGCTAAAAGTATTTTTGAAATACTATCAAATGAAAATCCAGAACTTTTTATCGTTCAAGAAGCAAAAAAGAATTTAAAGAATTCTCATTAATTCAGTAAACACCCTCATTTAAGGGTGTTTTTCTGTTATAATAGAATGAAATATAAAGTGATTTTAGCAAAAAATAAGTTTTTATGTTTTAAATAATAGAAGGAAACAGAATGAAATAATTTGAAATAGAGCCTGAAAAATAACAAAAAAAGTATTTTTTTGGTTATTTTTAGTGTATAATATTTTCAAAAGTATAAGGAGTATTGCTATGAAGGATTATAAAGATTATAAAGACTATAAGGATTATATAGTGAAAATTATTGGTGTGTTATTAATTGCTTCAGCTTTTATTAGTGCTTATGCCATTTTAAATGATAGGTCTATTTTTTTACCTGATGGGGATATAATAGAATATTATTTGCTATCTAGAAACTTACTTATGATATTTATTTTAAATTGGATTTTTTTATTGGGTTTAAAATTAATAAAAAAATAAAGCAATATATTTCTCTATTTTTTATTGATACATCAGTTTATACTCACCATGTTGAGGTACTTTTACTAAATAATTTCTTTTATAAACTATTTAACCATTATTTTTACGATGTTAAGAATTAACATTGAAAAATAAAATTCACCGAACAACGTAAGACAAAAAAGATCGCTCAAGAAGCTAAAAAGAATTTAAAGAGTTTATAATAAAATCAGTAAATGCCCTCATTTGAGGGTGTTTTTCTGTTATAATGGTCTGTAAGAGTTAAATAACTAAAGCATTTAGAAAGAGACAATAATGAATAATCCCAATTTGATAGCAGATCGTAGAAGGAAACGTTATCTTCAATTAGATAAAGAGACACAAAGAAAATTAGATGATTTCTATAAAAATAGAGCGGATTCTTATCAACTACAAGTCATTGAGAAATCAAAGATTTCTCCCCAAACTGGAGATGTCTTTCTCTTCTCTCCTCGAAAAGGCCTGTATTTTTACGGAAAAGTACTCCTAGCTAATATTCATCGTAAAATTCCTGATTCCTTTATAGAAGGTAATCACATGGTTGTATTGTTTAAGAGTCGTGTGACTGACTTGAGTATGGATAATTATCGTCCAGATTATAATGATTTACTCATTTCTCCGGAGATTGTACCAGTAGATTATTGGAAACGGGGTTACTTTTATACGCTTACCAACATTCCTCTAACCGAAGAAGAAAAAGGATTAGACATAGGTTTTTACAGGCTTTCTTTTCCTAAAAACTATTTTTGTAAAGTCACTGGAGAGAAGATGGTAAGAGAACCAAAAATTTTAGGATTACATGGTATTACGACTCTGACAGGAATTGCTTCAGAGGTGGAACGAGAGTTAATTATTGACCCTACTTTAGTTGAGGGTTATCCCTTAAGTGAAGATGAGTTAAATCCAAGTACAGATGATACCTTTCTAATCTATGATGCTGATGAAAGTTTTGTGTCTCTTGACGTTTCTGACCCAACTGTTTGGGCAATTGCTACAGAAGTAGATGATACTTATGATGTTTACCTTAATGGTTATGGTTGGGAAGTCTTTTTGAGCCATTACTGGCAAGAAACAGCACCCGAACTATTAGACGGTTTAGAGATAGATCCAGAAGCTTCAAGCATTGTCTTTTTCTATTCACCAGCGAATGAAACACTATTAAAATCCTTATATGAAAACTTGAAAAAGCTTATAGAAAATCCTCATTTTATATCTGAGTACATTAAAAACAATCATGACAAGATTGATTGGGACTAGGATTATACAGAAAAAAGCTAAGATTACTTTAAGCAGTCTTAGCTTTTGTGTTATACTGAAATAGTATGTTTTACAAAATGGAGAAATAACTTTAGATGAGTTGAAATCATTTTAGCCAGATCCAAAAAACTATAGAATAGAAGCACTAGTGCTAACAGAAGTCATAAATATGAGTAAAAGGAGAAAAAATGATTTTAGATATTTTTGATGCTGTTCAAGAAGGAACATTTGATGAATTTATGTCTTTTTATGACGGCCATATTAACCAAGTGTCTGATGTCAATATAAATCTTTTAAATATGACATTAACAAGTAATAGTAAGTTAAATGAAAAATTAAGAATGATAGAATTTTTAATAAAAGAAGGTATAGATGTTAATTTTTTAGACAGAAATAAAAGAAATGCCTTACATAATTTTTTTCAATACAAAGCTAATTGGCGTCCTGATATTTCTTATGCTATTAAAGTTGTAACGCTTTTACTCAAATCTGGGGTTAATGTCAATCAAATTGATAGGTTTGGGAATATTCCAATGATTTATGCTATTACTGTACTAAAACTTTCCACTGAAGAAGCAATGCCGCTATATCTTCTACTACTTAATAAAGGTTCAGATATTACCATTAAAAATCTACAAGGCAAGTCAGTTTTGGACTACGTTCATGAAACAAGCTGGAGAAATAATTTATTATCATCAAAAGGAGGACCAATTAATGATTAATGACTCTGAATACGGTGGTTTTATAGTTTCTAATAATGTCCTCTTAGGTTACCCAATAAGATATACTTATCGCAATGAGTCAAAAATAAAAGAACTTAATGGCTGGACCATATTATCAATAAAAGATGACGATGCCTTTGTGTCCAATCCACAAAATTTTGTCATCCTATCGGCAACAAGTATAAAGACAATTTCACCAGTCATGTTAGAGATTTTTCCTGCAAAATATGGAACCGATTTATGCTGGTTGTATGAAGAGGATGTACATGTTGGCTTTTATGATTTAAAAACAGAAAAAGAAACGACTATTGATGAAATACTGAAATAGTAGTTGGTTTATGAATAATTTAACAGATTATTTTGTGAGAGAAGCTAAACGTCAATTAGCTGCATTAACTATCTTACAATGATTTTAGCAGTAAAGCTGACTAAGATCCTCAATAGAGGGTGTTTTTCTGTTATAATGGTCTGTAAGAGTTGAAAAACAAAAGTATTTAGAAAGAGACAATAATGAATATTCCCAATTTGATAGCAGATCGTATAGAGGAACGCTATCTTAAGTTAGATAAAGAGACACAAAGAAAAATTGATGATTTTTATGATAATAAATCAAGTAAGCATCAACTTCAAGTCATTGAGAAATCAAAGATTTCTCCTCAAACTGGAGATGTCTTTCTCTTCTCTCCGCGAAAAGGTCTGTATTTTTACGGAAAAGTACTCCTAGCTAATATTCATCGAGTTGATTTTGATCCTTTTGCGGAAAGCAGTCATCTTGTTGTTTTATTTAAAAATAGAGTAACCGACTTGAACATGAGCAATTATCAACCAGATTATGATAATTTACTTATTCCCCCAGCTATTGTACCAGTAGATTATTGGAAACGGGGCTACTTTTACACACTTACCAACATCCCTCTAACCGAAGAAGAAAGAACACTAGACATAGGTTTTTATAGTATTTCTTTTCGAGGAAACTATTTTTGTAAAGTCACTGGTGAAAAAATGGAACGAGAACCTCAAATACTCGGAATAGATGGCATTACGACCTTAACAGGAATTGCAACAAATGTTGAAAGAGAATTAATTATTGACCCTACTTTAGTGGAAGGTTATCCCTTAAGTGATGACGGGTTAGAGCCAAGTACTGATGATAACTTTCTAATCCATGATGCCGATGAAAGTTTTGTGTCTCTTGACGTTTCTGACCCAACTGTTTGGGCAATTGCAACAGAAGTAGATGATGCTTATGATGTTTATCTTAATGGTTATGGTTGGGAATCCTTTTTGAGCCATTACTGGCAAGAAATAGCACCCGAACTATTAGACGGTTTAGAGATGGATCCAGAAGCTTCAAGCATTGTCTTTACCTATTCACAAGCAAATGAAAGACTATTAAAATCCTTATATGAAAACTTGAAACAGCTTATAGAAAACCCTCAACTTATCTATGAGTACATTAAAAACAATCACGACAAGATAGATTGGGATTAAGATTTTATACTAAATTAATATTGAAAACCAAGATGACTCAATCCAGTCTTGGTTTTTTATTTTAATAATAAAAATAGCCAATTGGCATTGAGAGAATACTAGTTGTTTCTTAACCGGTAAATCTTTTCTTTGTCAATCTAGCAGTAAAACCCCCTAATCATCTTGCCATCTCACCCAAGATAAAGTAGAATGGTAGTAATTGACGTAAAGGAGATAAAAATGTCACTACCAAATTGTCCAAAATGCCAATCAGAATATGTTTACGAAGATGGTGTCTTACTGGTTTGTCCAGAGTGTGCTTATGAATGGTCTTTAGAAGATGAGACTGTTGAAGAAGGTTTAGTCGTCTTAGACAGTAACGGCAATCGTTTAGCAGATGGCGATACCATCACTGTTATCAAAGATTTAAAAGTTAAAGGTGCGCCTAAAGACATTAAACAAGGCACACGTGTTAAAAACATTCGTCTTGTTGAAGGTGATCACAATATCGACTGTAAAATTGATGGTTTTGGTGCCATGAAGTTGAAATCGGAATTTGTTAAAAAAATATAAATTTATAAAAAAACGGCTCTTAAAAGAGCTCGTTTTTTTTCGTGATTTGATGAAAAATCAATTGCCATTCTTCATGACGACGCCAAAGGCTAGTATGTGAACTGTTTTCAAGCTGGTAAGTAACCAATTTGATTTTCGGGCTAACACTGATCAGTTGAAATGCTTTAAAATTGTTTGGGAAATGTTCGTCTGTTGCTTGTAAATCATCAAGAGACAGGTATTGTCCGTTCGTTGCAATCATGTAAAAGTCATCGGCTAATAACTTTTCATAATCAGGAATTTTTGATAAAAATAATTTTTCGTTTTTATAGAGTGTCTTGTAGAGAAGCTCATTGTCCCTGTCTTCTTGGATTTTTGCTGGCTCCACATGAATATCAATATCGTAAACCCCAAATTTTTGCTTTAACAAGGTTTCAACCTCTTCTGTAATGGCATGACTTTCAAAAACGGACAAGTCGGGATGCATTTCTAAAACTAAGTCAAGGTAAACATTACTCCCATAAGTTCTTCCCCTTTGGGATTTAACGGATAAAATTTTAGGAATCTTTAAAATAGCCACTTTATATTCAGCAAGACGCTTATCATCAAAGCCATCAGAAAGACTGAAGGCACTTGATTTAAAAATCTCAAAAGCCGTTTTGATGATAAAAAGGCTGATAATAATGGCAACCATTTTATCTATGACAGGAAACTGCATACGACTAGCTACAATCGCAATAGTTGTTCCAAGTGAGGTGGCGATATCGGTTAAATTATCTTTAGCTGCAGCGATGAGGGCTCCAGATTTGAGCTTTCTAGCCAGTGATTGATTGAAACGATAGACAGCATAAATACAAAGAGCAGAAATCAGCCCAACCAAAGCACCCAATGGATCAATAGGGGTATGGGTATTTGCAATCATCATTTCTATGGTTTGGACAAGGACTTGAAGACCTACGATAAACATGATAAATGACGTCAACAAGCTAGCCAAATCTTCAATCTTCCAATGACCAAACTTGTGATCGCTGTCAGCAGGTTTTCGAGCCATTCGTAAGCCAATCAATAAGGTAGCATTACCAACAATATCAGACATGTTATTAAAGCCATCAGCAATCAAGGATGAGGAATGAATCAGATAACCGACTAATAGTTTGGCTAAGGACAAGAGCAGATAAACGACAATGCTTAAAATGGGTCCTTTTTCAGCTTGTTTCAAATTTTCTGAAGGGTTGTTCATTGCGGTCTCCTTTCCTTCTTAATCATGCTATTATACCATGTTTGTGGTAAATAAAAAACTAAAATGAGAAAAATCAAGAGACTTAAACCGGTGTCTCATCAGACTTTTAAAGCTTATTAGACAATTTTTGTTAACCAATAGTCTCTTTTTTTGTCATCAAAAAAATGGTATAATTTTTGAATAGACAAGTAAGGGAGAAACAATGAATTCACTACTAAAAGGTATGAACAGTAAACAAAGTGAAGCTGTTCAAACGACAGAAGGCCCATTGCTCATTATGGCGGGTGCAGGGTCTGGGAAAACTCGTGTATTAACACATCGTATTGCTTATCTGATCGATGAAAAAGGTGTCAACCCGTGGAATATTTTAGCCATCACTTTTACTAACAAAGCAGCAAGAGAAATGAAAGAAAGAGCTATGGCGTTAAATCCTGCCACACAAGATTCTTTAATTGCTACTTTTCACAGCATGTGTGTTCGTATTTTGCGAAGAGAAGCTGAATTTATCGGCTACAATCGCCAGTTTACGATTATTGATCCAGGTGAGCAAAGAACACTTATGAAACGAGTGATGAAAGAACTCAACATTGATCCAAAACAATGGAATGAACGTAGTATTTTAGGCACCATATCCAATGCCAAAAATGATTTGGTTGATGCTAAGACTTATGAAAAGACAGCGAGTGATATCTATCAGAGAATTGTTGCAAAATGTTATACCCTTTATCAATCAGAATTAAAACAAAGTCAAGCCATGGATTTTGATGATTTAATCATGATGACTTTACGATTATTTGACGAAAATCCACAGATCTTATCCTACTATCAACAACGTTATCAATACATCCATGTAGATGAATACCAAGACACAAATCATGCCCAGTATCAGCTAGTCAAATTATTAGCCAGTCGCTTTAAAAATATTTGTGTGGTTGGCGATGCTGACCAATCCATTTATGGTTGGCGTGGGGCTGACATGCAAAATATCCTTGATTTTGAAAAAGATTACCCAGATGCCAAGGTTGTTTTGTTGGAAGAAAACTACCGTTCGACAAAGAAGATACTTCAAGCAGCTAATAAAGTCATTGAAAATAATAAAAATAGACGTCCGAAACGCTTATGGACTCAAAATAATGATGGCGAAGCTATTGTTTATTACCGTGCTAGCGATGAACATGATGAGTCAATTTTCGTTGTCAGTGAAATCGCTAAATTAATTAAAGAAACAAAAAGAAGTTATCAAGATTTTGCGGTTCTTTATCGTACAAATGCTCAGTCAAGAACGATAGAAGAAGCCCTTTTAAAAGCCAATATGCCATATACCATGGTTGGCGGGACAAAGTTCTACTCTCGTAAAGAAATTCGTGATATTATTGCATTTTTAAATGTTATCGCAAATCCAAGTGACAATATCAGTTTTGAAAGAATTATCAACGAACCAAAAAGAGGTGTGGGTCCTGGTACCATTGATAAATTGCGTCAATATGCTTCATCAATTGACTTATCTCTTGTAGAAGCGGCTAGTCAGATAATGATGTCGCAGATAAAAGGAAAAGCAGCTCAAGCTATTTTTGATTTATCAAACAATCTTCTTCAATTAAGAGAGCAGTTGGATGACTATTCTATGACTGATTTGACTAAAAAAGTGTTAGATATCACAGATTATCTAAGAGCCCTTCAAATTCAAAACACACTTGAGAGTCAGTCACGAATGGAAAACATTGAAGAGTTTCTATCAGTAACCCAGCATTTTGACGACTTAGAAAAAGAATCACAAACTGAGTCAGGACTTGATTGTCTCACGCGTTTTCTTAATGATTTAGCTTTAATCAGTGATACAGATGAAGGCTCCACAGAAAATGCACAGATTACTTTGATGACCCTTCATGCTGCTAAAGGATTAGAGTTTCCAGTTGTTTTTCTTGTCGGTTTAGAAGAAAATGTCTTTCCTTTATCTAGAGCTCAAGAAGACCCTGATGAATTAGAAGAAGAGCGTCGTTTAGCTTATGTTGGTATCACTAGAGCAGAAGAAGTGCTTTATTTGACGAATGCTAATTCTCGCATGCTCTATGGTAAAACAAATTATAATTTTCCTAGCCGTTTCATCAAAGAGATTGATGAAGACTTGTTAGACTATCAAGGCTTTGCTAGACCAGCTAATAGTTCAAGCACAGCTATACCATTTTCTTCCGGTAAAAGCCTTTCCAATCGTCACAATCCTCGTTCATTCAAAAATGAAAGAGCATCTGTCAGGTCATTAGCTAGTTCTAATACATCAACAAATGCAACTACCACTACTTGGGAAATTGGTGATATTGCTCTTCATAAAAAATGGGGAGAAGGAATTGTTTTAGAGATTTCAGGTAGCAAAGACTCACCAGAACTTAAAATTAAATTTCCTGAGATTGGTCTAAAGAAAGTATTGGCTAATATTGCCCCCATTACAAAAAAATAAGGATTGTCAAACTGGCAAAAAGAGTGAGAATCACTCTTTTTGTGCTAATCCATCAAAGAAAGAAATGGAGTTTCCATGCCTATCTTACAACGAACAATTAAACTAGTTCTAGCAACCAGTATTGCTATTTTTTTAGCAAGCCTGTTAGGTTTATCAAATCCTACATCAGCTGGTATCATTGCCATTCTTAGTATTTTAGACACGAGACGGTCATCTTTTAAAATTGCGAAACAACGACTGTTTTCAACACTTTTAGCACTCTTTATCGGAGCATTAGTATTTGTTGTTCTTGGATTTTCCTTAATCAGTTTAGCGATTTATCTACTCATTTATGTGCCACTAGCCTATCATTTCCAACTAGAAAGCGGCATTGCACCAAGTACTGTCTTAGTAACCCATTTATTATTAGCAGAGAAAATATCGCCACCTTTTTTATTCAATGAATTTTCACTCTTTTTAATTGGGGCGGGTGTTGCGCTTGTTTTTAATCTTTATATGCCATCAAGACAAAAAGAAATTGACGCTTATCATATTAAAGTAGAAACGCTTTTAAAAAAGATTTTCTTAAAATTTGATTGTTTTTTAAGAACAGGTGATGGTAGAAATGATGCAAAACTCATCAATCAATTAGATGCTCTTTTAAAAGAAGCTTTATCCGTTGTTTATCATGATCGAAGAAATCAATTATTTAATCAAACCAATTACCAAGTTCACTATTTTGAAATGCGAAAGGCGCAGTTGAAAATTTTAAGAGAAATGGCCAAACGCATCAATCATTTTCAACATAAAAGTGCTGAAAGTTATCTTCTAGGTCAACTCTTTTTGGAAGTGTCAGCCCAACTCAGTGAAAAAAATTCTGCCAAGGGCTTACTAAAAGATATTAATGCCTTTTTAGAGTCCTTCAGAAAACGAGAACTCCCTAAAACACGGCATGAGTTTGAGACACGCGCTATATTGTTTCAACTCTTATACGATGTTGAGCGGATTATCCAACTAAAAGTCGATTTTTATCATGATTATAACAATGGATAGTCTTAAAAATTGTTAACGCCGTCTAATTATTTTGATAACATAGAAAAACAATGAGGTTAGTAATGAATACAATCAAATGCCCACATTGTGGCACCACATTTACCGTCAATGAAACTGAGTATAGTGAACTCTTAGCACAAGTTCGTGGGGTAGAGTTTGAAAAAGAAATCCATGAGCGTTTAGCAAAAGAAGTTGCTTTGTTAGAAGAAAAGGCTAAAAACCAGCTTCAAAAATCCTTAAGTGAAAAAGAACAAGCAATTATCGCCTTAGAAAACCAACTAAAAACACAAGAAGAGGCAAAAAGCCTTGAAATTGAAGGGTTACTCGCTAAAAAAGAGCAAGAAATTATTACAGTTAAAAATCAACTCAACCAAGTCACACTTGAAAAAGATTATGAGTTGAAAGAAAAACTCTCTCAGATTGAAAAAGAAAGAGATGAGGCAAAAAATGCTCTTGTTTTGCAAGAACAAAAACAAGAATTAGCTTTGAAAAATATCCAAATTGATTATGCTGCTCAATTAAAAGCAGCCAATGAACAAGTTGAATTCTATAAGAATTTCAAAGCCCAACAATCAACAAAAGCGATTGGTGAGAGTTTAGAAGTTTACGCAGAAACTGAGTTTAACAAAGTGAGAAATCTTGCCTTTCCTAATGCTTATTTTGAAAAAGACAATCAAGTGTCACAGAGAGGTTCAAAGGGTGATTTTATTTATCGAGAAACTGATGATAATGGTGTTGAAATCCTTTCCATCATGTTTGAGATGAAAAATGAATCCGACGAAACAAAAACTAAGCATAAAAATGAAGATTTTTTCAAGGAACTTGATAGAGATAGAAACGAAAAAAATTGTGAGTATGCTGTCTTAGTCTCTATGCTTGAAGCAGATAATGATTACTATAATACAGGTATTGTTGATGTCAGCCATAAATATGAGAAAATGTATGTTGTCAGACCACAATTTTTCATTCAATTGATTGGTATTTTGCGTAACGCTTCGATGAATTCACTGAAGTTCAAACAAGAATTGGCTATGGTCAAGGAACAAAATATTGACATCACGCATTTTGAAGAGGATTTAGAAGTCTTTAAAAAGGCTTTTGCTAAAAATTATCAATCAGCAAGTACCAACTTTAAAAAAGCGATTGATGAGATTGACAAAGCCATTAAACGAATGGAAGCCATTAAGGCAGCATTAACAACTAGTGAAAATCAGTTAAGACTGGCAAACAATAAATTAGATGACGTGTCTGTCAAAAAATTGACAAAAAAGAATCCAACCATGAGAGAAAAGTTTGATAATCTTAAACAGTAATCAAAAATGAATCATCACAAAGAAATGGGTGTGCTATAATAAGACTATGATTTCAGGAATAATAAATTTAAAAAAAGTAGCAGGCATGACGTCTCATGATGCGGTTTTTAAACTAAGAAAAATTTTAAATGAAAAAAAAATAGGACACGGGGGAACGCTTGACCCTGATGTTACTGGTGTTCTTCCCATTGCCGTTGGTAAAGCCACCCGCGTCATTGAATTTATGACCGATTCGGGCAAAGTTTATGAAGGTGAAGTGACACTTGGTTTTTCCACCACAACTGAAGATAGTAGTGGTGAAGTGGTTGATAGATCGCTCATTCATTCTAACGAATTAACCGAAGAAAAAGTAGATATCGCCATGAAAAGCTTTATTGGTGAGATTGAACAAGTACCACCTATGTATTCTGCTGTTAAAGTAAATGGCAAAAAATTATACGAGTATGCAAGAAATGGTGAAACAGTTGAACGACCAAAACGACAAGTGACCATTTTTGAATTTGTAAGAACCAGCCCTCTAAGCTTTAAAGAGGAGACCTGCTCTTTTTCATTCAGAGTTAACTGTAGTAAAGGAACCTATGTCAGAACTCTTGCAGTCGATTTAGGAAACCAATTAGGCTATGCTAGTCATATGTCTTTTCTCACACGCACAAGTGCAGCTGGATTAAACTTGCTAGAAAGTTTAACACTTGAGGAGATTGCCGAAAAAGTGACTCAAGAAGATTATTCTTTTCTTTTGCCAATGACCTATGGTGTTTCAGATTTACCAAGGGTTGAATTGACTGAGGGGATGGTCACTGACATTTCTCATGGCCGTTTTATCCAACTTCCTCATAACAAGGAAATGGTTCTTGCTGCTTTTTATGACAATCAATTGATTGCTATTTTAGAAAGTCGAGATTATCTTTATAAACCTAGAAAGGTTCTTATTTAAATTCTTTTGTGCTGTTTTTAGCAAAGTATGATAAAATAACAATATGAAAATTTTCGAAATAACAGATTTTAATGATATTAACCAAAATGAAGAAACTATTTTAGTGCTTGGTTATTTTGATGCTTTACATAAGGGGCATCAAAAACTTTTTATAGAAGCTAGAAAACTAGCAGATAAAAATCATTCTAAAGTTGCCTTAATCACTTTTAAAGAATCCCCCAAAGTCGTTTTTGCTCCTTATGAGGAAACACTTTTAAAGCATGTTCACTACCCAGAAAAACGGTATGCTAAAATGGCTGAATTTGGTGTCGATTATCTTTATCTAATGGATTTCACCAGTCGTTTTTCAAAGACAAGTGCTCTTGATTTCATTAAAACTTATATTAACAAGCTAAACACAACAGCCATTGTTGTTGGTTTTGACTATCGTTTTGGTAGTGACTTACAAGATGCGTCTTATCTACAAAGACACTTCTCTGGCCAAGTTATCATTGTTGATCCAGTTGAAATTGAAGGTATTAAAATCAGCTCTAGCTGGATTAAAGAATTGATTGCCAGTGGTCAAGTCGCAACAGCCAATGATTTATTGGGTTTTCCTCTTTCAACTAGAGGTATCGTCTCTCACGGAGAAGCTAGAGGAAGAACTATCGGGTATCCAACCGCCAATCTGGCAATGATTGATAGAACATTTATTCCAACTGACGGTGTTTATGTAACAGATGTCATCGTTCAAGGAAAGAAATACCGTTCTATGACTAGTGTTGGCAAAAATATTACTTTTGATGGCCAAGAATCAACCATTGAAATTCATATCTTTGATTTTAAAGAAGAAATTTATGGTGAAACCATTGAACTTTTCTGGCTTGAAAAGATAAGAGAAATGCTACGTTTTTCTGGTGCTGAAGCATTAGTTAAACAATTGCAAGTTGATGAGAAAATTGCCAGAAATTGGTCATCAAAAGCAAAATAACTACTCTTGTTAAAATTATCAATTAATTCAATAATATTCCCGAAAAATATAGCAAAAGTAGTTTGTTTTTGTTATAATGAAGTAAATAAGTGTAAAGAGGTTAGTATTATGATTACCTTATTTTTATCTCCAAGTTGTACGAGTTGTCGTAAAGCAAGAGCTTGGTTAAAAAAACATGAAGTCGATTTTAAAGAGCATAACATAATCACAAGTCCTTTGAACCATGATGAATTGATGAGTATTTTGTCATTTACTGAAAATGGTACAGATGACATTATTTCTACGCGTTCAAAAGTGTTCCAGAAATTGGATATCGATGTTGATGATTTATCCATTTCAGAGTTAATTATGTTAATTGGAGAAAATCCTAGTTTATTAAGAAGACCAATCATCATGAATGATAAAATGATGCAGATTGGCTATAACGAAGATGAGATTAGAGCTTTTCTTTCTCGTAGTTATCGTAAACAAGAATTAAAAGACGCCACTATCAGAGCAGAAATCGAGGGAATAGATGACATCTAATTATTCTTATCCGCTAGATTTGTCTTGGAGTACTGAAGAAATGATATCAGTGCTCCATTTTTTGAATCAGGTTGAGAAAGCCTATGAATCAAAAGTTGAAGTTTCACATTTGTTGAAGGCTTATGACAATTTTAAGAAAATAGTAACTAGTAAAAGTCAGGAAAAACAGATTGACAAATCATTTGAAAAAACAAGTGGCTATTCCATTTATCAAGTAATGAAACTAGCTAGAGAAAAAAAGAAGGGCGTGATTTCTTTTGGAAAAAAAATTTGAATTTGCTAAACAATTAATTTTGGAAGCTGGATTGTTTATCAAAAATAAAATGATGGAAAAAATTGAAATCCAGATGAAAGATCGTTTTGATGATCTTGTCACCAATATTGATAAAGATGTTCAAGAACTCATCATCAATCAGATTAAAAAAGATTACCCTTCTGATTTTATTTTAGCCGAAGAAAACAATGTTCGACATGAATGGAATAAGGGTAATGTCTGGGTAATAGATCCTATTGATGGGACAGTTAATTTTATCGCTCAAAAAACGGATTTTGTTGTTATGATAGCTTATTTTGAAGAAGGCATTGGACGATTTGGATTAATCTATGACGTTATCAATGATGTTTTGTTTAGTGGTGGTGGTGAATTCGGTGTTTATCGTAACCAAGAAAGTCTTTTACCTTATCAACCCAAAGAACTTCATCAGATGTTAGTCATCAGCAATGCTAAAATGTTTGCTGAAAATGACCATGGAATTGCTGACTTGGTATCACATAGTTTGGGTTGTCGCAATTATGGTAGTGCTGGTTTTAGCATGAGTCGTGTTTTAAATGGACAAGCTTGGGCTTATTTTTCCTATATTTATCCTTGGGATTATGCAGCAGCAAGTATCATGGGAGAAAAACTAGGCTATCAACTCCTCACATTATCGGGTGAAAAACCTAATTTTGAAACACGTCAAAAAATGATGTTCTTTCCTAAAGTTGACAAAAAAGTCATTGAACAATATATCAAAAAAACATAGAAAAACCCATTCTTGGGTTTTTATTTTATTTTTTCCTCTATGCGATAGATAATAAAGTATAGTATAATAGAAATATGAATTTACCTAAAGACTTTGTAGAAAAATACAATCAATTATTACAAGAAGAAGCACCCGCTTTTTTTGATAGCTTTGATCAACCAGCTATTTCAGGTTTTCGAGTTAATCCCTTAAAAAAACAAATACCTGTTTTTCCAGATGCTATTATTGATACACCATGGGGTCACTATGGCAAAGTATCGGGGCATTCTATAGCTCATGTGACAGGACTAGTTTATTCTCAAGAACCCGCGGCACAAATGGTTGGACAAATAGCAGCCCCTAAAAAAGGTGAACGAGTGTTAGATTTAGCTGCTGCACCAGGTGGTAAAAGTACGCACTTGCTTTCTTATCTAAATCAAACAGGCGTTTTAGTCAGCAATGATATTTCGACAAAAAGAAGTAAAATTTTAGTTGAAAATATTGAACGTTTTGGTGGTAGAAATGCTGTAGTGACTAATGAAAGCTCTCAAAAATTAGCAACTGTTTTTAAAGATTATTTTGATCTCATTGTCTTAGATGCTCCTTGTTCTGGTGAAGGGATGTTTCGAAAAAATCCAGAAGCCACTTCTTACTGGCATGTTGATTACCCATTGGAATGTAGTTTTTTGCAAAGAGAAATCTTAGAAGAAGCTCTTAAAATGCTAGCACCCGGAGGAAGATTAATTTACTCTACTTGTACATGGTCAAAAGAAGAAAACGAAGATATCGTTTCTTGGTTATTAGAAAACTATGATTTTTTAGAATTAGCAACTGTTGAGAAAATAAATGGCATGAAAGAAGGGATAGGTCTTTCTGAAACGGCAAGAATGTATCCTCATCATTTTAAAGGAGAAGGTCAATTTGTTGCTAAATTAATTGATAAAAGAGAGAAAATAAAGCGTTCTGTCAAGCCTGGTAAGTCCAATTTATCAAAAGTGCAATTTCAACTTTGGAATGACTTTCAAAAAACACATTTGAAGACACGTTTGGACGGATTGTTACAATGCTTTGGTCAAGAGTTATATTTTTTGCCACTAGATTTACCAGATTTATCAAAACTCAAAATAGCTAGAAACGGACTTCATCTTGGTACTTTTAAGAAAAATCGCTTTGAACCAAGTTTTGCGTTAGGTTTAGCCTTAACAAGCGATGATGTTATACATACCATTGAAATTGATGATAACGATTTTAAAACATACCTTTCAGGCAACACCATTAACCTAGATAAAGAATATCCAAAAGGTTGGTATCAACTATTGGTTGGTGGAAATGGTCTTGGCTTTGTCAAAATTGTTGGAAAAACCATCAAAAATTTTTATCCAAAAGGACTACGACTTCCTTAAATAATCATCTTATTAATAAATAGATAACTCATTAATGCCATAGACAAAATGTAAAAATAATATTCTTGGTGTACTGTTATAAAAGAAAAAGGTTTAAACATGAAAAAATTGAAACATATTCTTAGATTAAGTTTATTAATGCTAGGAACACTATTTTTAACTTCCTGTTCAAGTTGGATAGATAAGGGAGAATCAACAACAGCTGTTGGTTCAACCGCTCTTCAACCTCTTGTTGAAACAGCTGCAGATGAGTTTTCCAAAGAGCATATCGGTAAGTTTATCAATGTTCAAGGTGGCGGTTCTGGAACAGGCTTATCTCAAGTGCAATCAGGAGCAGTAGATATCGGAAACAGTGATTTATTTGCTGAAGAAAAACAAGGTGTAGATGCTTCTATTTTAGTTGATCACCAAGTAGCAGTAGTAGGTGTAACACCTGTTGTTAATTTAGAAGTAGCTGTTGATAATTTATCCGTCGAAGACCTTAGAAAGATTTTTGCAGGAGAGATTACCAATTGGAAAGAAGTCGGAGGAAATGACTTAGAGATTGTCATCATCAATCGTGCTTCTGGTTCTGGAACAAGGACATCCTTTGATAATATTATTATGAAAGAAACACCTTCAAAGAAATCACAGGAACAAGATTCAAACGGGACAGTTAGAAGTATTGTTTCTCAGACACCGGGTGCCATATCCTATCTTTCTTTTTCCTATGTTAATGATACGGTTAAAGCTCTAAGTCTTGATGGCTATGCACCTACCGAGGAGAATGTTCATGTGAATAACTGGCCAATCTGGTCATATGAGCACATGTATACCAAAGGTGAGCCGACAGGTCTCACCAAAGAATTTCTAGACTATATGCTTAGTGATGCTGTTCAAGAAGGTATCGTTAAAGAAATTGGTTATATTTCTATCAACGATATGAAAGTTCTTAAAAAAGCAGATGGTACAGTCATGGAGAAACCAAATGAATGATATTTCTAAACGTTTATTATCGAAATCCAAAAATTCTCGTCTTGAGAAAATGGGAAAGACAATCACATTTCTTTGTCTTTTATTAATTGTTTTTGTGGTGGCTTTAATATTACTCTTTGTGGCTCAAAAAGGCTTATCCACTTTCTTTGTTGACAAAGTCAATGTCTTTAACTTTTTGTTTGGAACAGAATGGAGTCCTTCATTGAAAGATGAAAATGGTCAACGTATTTTAGGGGCTTTACCGATGATTTTAGGCTCTTTTATCGTAACGATTTTATCTGCCATTTTAGCAACACCGTTTGCGATTGGTGTCGCTTTATTCATGACAGAAGTTTCTCCTAAAAGAGGGGCTAAAATCATGCAACCTGCAATAGAATTGCTTGTTGGGATTCCATCTGTGGTTTATGGTTTTATCGGTTTAACCGTCATTGTTCCTACCATACGTTTCTTTTTTGGTGGCTCAGGATTTGGTATTTTATCAGGGGTCTTTGTCTTGTTTGTCATGATTCTGCCAACAGTGACATCAATGACTGTAGACACCTTAAAGTCTCTTCCAAGACATTACAAGGAAGCTAGTTTAGCTTTAGGAGCAACTCGTTGGCAAACCATAAGAAGAGTTCTTTTAAAAGCAGCAACTCCAGGTATTCTAACGGCAATCGTTTTTGGAATGGCAAGAGCATTTGGTGAAGCACTTGCCATTCAAATGGTTGTTGGTAATGCAGCTATCATGCCAACCAGTTTGACAACACCAGCAAGTACCCTAACCTCCATTTTAACTATGGGAATTGGAAATACGGTTATGGGAACTGTTCAAAACAATGCTCTTTGGAGCCTTGCCATGATATTACTTTTAATGAGTCTTGTTTTTAATATGTTGATGAAGCTCATTACACGGCCGAGAGGAAAGAAAAACTATGCACGCTAAAAAAATTGATCAATTAGCAACCTTTATTTTATATGCTATATCAGGAATTGTTCTTCTTATCCTGATTGGTTTAATAGGCTATATTCTAGTCCAAGGACTTCCTCACATTAGCTGGCAATTTCTTGTTGGTCAGTCTAGTTCATATAAAAGTGGTGGGGGAATTGGTGTCCAGCTCTACAATAGTGTCATGCTTTTAGTCATCACTCTTTTAATTTCTTTTCCCATTTCCTTAGGGGCCGGTATTTATCTGTCTGAATATGCAAAACCCAATCAATTAACGGCCATTATTAGAAATATTATTGAAATTTTAAGCTCTCTTCCTTCTGTTGTTGTTGGGCTCTTTGGTTTTTTAATCTTTGTTGTTCAATTTGGTTATGGTTTCTCGATTATTTCTGGTGCTATGGCATTAACCATTTTTAATTTACCAATGATGACAAGAAATGTTGAAGAAAGCCTTAAATCAGTTCACCATACCCAACGTGAAGCTGGATTAGCCTTAGGACTTTCTCGCTGGGAAACAATTATTCACGTTGTTGTTCCAGAAGCTCTCCCAGGAATTATTACTGGTATTGTTTTAGCTAGCGGTAGAATATTTGGTGAAGCGGCTGCTCTTATCTATACAGCTGGACAATCAGCACCAGCACTTGATTGGTCCAATTGGAATCCTTTAAGTGTCTCAAGTCCAATTTCTATCTTTAGACAGGCTGAAACCTTGTCGGTTCATATTTGGAAGGTAAATAGTGAAGGAACCTTACCAGATGCACTTGAAGTATCAGCAGGTAGTGCAGCTGTTTTAGTAATTTTTATTCTCTTATTTAATTTATCGGCTCGCTATATTGGTCGTAAAATTCATCAAAAAATGACATCAAAATAAAGGAGGGATACAGTGGAATATAATTGGAATGAAAAACATATTGTCACGTTTGATAAGGATGATATCTCTCTTGAAACAAAAGACCTTCATGTTTTTTACGGAAAACATGAAGCGATCAAAGGCATTGACATGCAGTTTAAGAAAAATAAAATTACCGCTTTAATCGGTCCCTCAGGATCTGGGAAATCAACTTACTTAAGAAGTCTTAATCGAATGAATGACACGATTGCTGCTGCGAAAGTAACCGGTGAAATCTGGTATGAAGGTATTGATGTTAATCGACCAGAAATAAATGTCTACGAGATGAGAAAAGAAATTGGAATGGTTTTTCAAAGACCTAATCCTTTTGCCAAATCCATTTATCGGAACATTACATTTGCTTTAGAACGAACGGGTGTCAAAGACAAACAAGTTTTAGATGAAATTGTTGAGACATCTTTAAAACAAGCAGCTCTATGGGACCAAGTGAAAGATGATCTTCATAAATCAGCACTTTCTCTATCTGGTGGTCAAAAACAAAGATTGTGTATAGCAAGAGCCGTTGCTGTTAAACCAAATATTTTATTAATGGATGAGCCTGCAAGTGCGCTTGATCCCATATCAACTATTCAAGTAGAAGAAACAATGATGATGTTAAAGAAAGATTATACCATTATTATTGTGACTCACAATATGCAACAAGCCGCTCGTGCAAGTGATTATACCGCCTTTTTTTACAATGGTGACTTAATTGAATACGATAAAACAAAAACGATATTCCAAAATGCTACCCTTCCATCAACTTCAGATTATATTTCAGGACGTTTTGGTTAAAAAAGAAGGGAGAAAAAATGGCAAAAGAAATTTTACACGTTAGTGATTTATCACTCTACTACGGTAAAAAGAAATCTCTTAATAATGTAACAATGGATCTCTATGCTAATGAAATAACAGCTTTTATCGGTCCTTCTGGTTCTGGCAAATCAACCTTATTAAGATGTTTTAATCGAATGAACGATTTAATTCCAGATGTGACTATTACTGGAACTATCATGTACAAGGGTCACAATATATATAGTCCAAGAATGGACACCGTTGAATTAAGAAAAAATATCGGTATGGTTTTTCAACAACCTAATCCATTTCCTATGTCTATCTATGAAAATGTCATCTATGGTTTAAGATTAAAGGGGATAAAAGATAAACAATTACTTGACGAAGTGGTTGAAATATCTCTTAAAGAAGCCTCCATCTGGGAGGAAGTTAAGGATCGGTTAAATGATTCTGCTCTGTCTTTATCGGGTGGACAACAACAAAGAGTCTGTATTGCTAGGGTTTTGGCAACCAATCCTAATATTATTTTATTAGATGAACCAACTAGTGCGCTTGATCCCATCTCTTCAAGAAAAGTTGAAGAAACCTTGTATGAATTGAAAAAAGAATATACTCTGATTGTCGTCACACATAGCATGCAACAAGCCAGCAGGATGTCTGATAGAACAGCTTTCTTTTTAAATGGGACACTTATCGAATACGATCAAACCAAAAAAATATTTTTGGAACCTACAAAAAAAGAAACTGAAGATTATATCACTGGTAAGTTTGGATAGGAGAAAATATGTTTAGAACACAATTTGAAGAAGAACTAGAAAAATTACACAATCAATTTTACGCTATGGGAACCGAGGTCCTATCTCAAATCGGTAAGACTGTGCGTGCTTTTGTTAGTCATGACACAGAACTTGCTCAAGAAACGATTGATGAGGACAAGGTGGTAAATGATTACGAGATTAAACTTGAAAAAAAATCATTAGAAATTATCGCTCTACAACAACCAGTGTCTCAGGATTTAAGAATGGTGATTACCGTTTTAAAAGCTAGTAGTGATGTTGAACGCATGGGAGATCACGCTGTTTCAATGGCAAGAGCCACTATTAGAACAAAAGGTCAGTTAAGACTAGACAATGTTGAAAATGAGATCAATGAGCTTGGTCGTCAGGTTAAAATAATGGTTGAAGCAGCACTTAATACCTATATTAAAAGAGATGACAAGCGAGCAAAAGATGTGGCAAAAATGGATAATCAAATTGATGAGGATACCAAAAGAATTCGGGCGCTAACCCTTGAAGAAATCAGAAATCAACCTGATGCTCTTTTATCTGGAAAAGAATATTTCCAAGTCTTAGTTGACCTTGAAAGAATTGCTGATTATGCCACAAATCTTTGTGAGTGGGTTGTTTATTTAAAAACGGGCAAAATCATAGAATTATGATATAATATGAAAAGATAAATTTTTTATATAGTTAAAGGAGACTTATGAAAACTGTTGAACATTACGTAGAAAAATTTGTACCAGAAAATTATAATATTTTTCTTGATATCAATAGAGAGAAAAAACAATTCCAAGGGAATGTCGCTATTAATGGTGAAGCGCTACAACACCACATTTCATTTCATCAAAAAGACTTAACCATTAAGTCAGTTTTATTAGACAATAAACCCCTTACTTTTACAATGGATGATGATAATGAAGCTGTTCATGTTGAGTTACCTGAAACTGGCGTTTTAACACTTGTTATTGAATTTTCTGGAAAAATCACTGATAACATGACAGGTATTTATCCTTCTTATTACACTGTTGATGGTGTTAAAAAAGAAGTGATTTCCACCCAATTTGAAAGTCATTTTGCGCGTGAAGCCTTCCCAAGTATTGATGAGCCTGAAGCAAAAGCAACCTTTGATTTATCTATCAAGTTTGATCAAGCTGATGATGAAATTGTTTTATCAAATATGCCAGAAATCAATGTTGACCTTAGAAAAGAAACAGGTGTTTGGATTTTTGACACAACACCAAGAATGTCATCATACTTATTGGCTTTTGCGTTAGGTGATTTGCAAGGTAAAAAAACTGAAACTAAAAATGGTACAAAAGTAGGTGTCTTTTCTACCAAAGCACATTCAGACAAATCATTAGATTTTGCACTTGATATTGCTGTTAGAACGATTGAATTCTATGAAGATTATTTTGGTGTTAAATACCCAATTCCTCATTCTTACCATGTTGCACTGCCAGACTTTTCATCAGGTGCTATGGAAAACTGGGGACTTATTACCTACCGTGAAGTTCTCTTATTAGTGGACGAAAACTCTACTGTCTCAAGTCGTCAACAAGTAGCCTTAGTTATTGCCCACGAAGTGGCTCATCAATGGTTTGGTAACCTTGTCACAATGAAATGGTGGGATGATTTATGGCTTAATGAAAGTTTTGCCAACATGATGGAATATGTTGCTATTGATACCATTGAACCATCATGGAACATTATGGAAGACTTCCAAACAGGTGGAGCTCCTTACGCTCTTAAACGCGATGCAACTGACGGTGTTCAATCTGTTCACGTTGCAGTTAATCACCCTGATGAGATCAATACTTTGTTTGATCCCGCAATCGTTTACGCTAAAGGAAGCCGTTTGATGCACATGCTTCGTAGATGGTTGGGTGATAAAGCATTTGCTACAGGACTTGCAGCATACTTTGAAAAACATCAATATGGCAACACCATTGGTCGTGACTTATGGAACGCTTTATCAAAAACATCTGGTAAGGATGTCGCTAACTTTATGGATGCTTGGTTAGAACAACCAGGTTACCCAGTTGTAACTGCTGAAGTAGTAGATGATACTTTAATCTTGACTCAAAAACAATTCTTTATTGGTAGTCACGAAGATAAAGATCGCTTATGGCAAGTACCATTAAATAGTAACTGGGAAGGCATTCCTGAAACACTGACTGAACGTGTGATGGAAATTCCAAATTATAGCCAATTACGTGAGAAAAATAGTGAGCCTTTACGTTTCAATACTGAAAACACAGCACACTACATTATCAATTACAAGGGAGAACTATTAGATAATCTCGTTTCTGATATCAACAACCTTGATAATATTTCTAAATTGCAATTATTGCAAGACCGTAAACTACTTGCTGAAAGTGGTGAGATTTCTTACGCTGATTTAGTAACGTTAATTTCTGGTTTAACGAATGAAACATCTTACTTGGTTACTGCAGCAATATCATCAATTATTGCTAGTCTTGAACGTTTTATTGACTCTGGTAGCCCAGAAGAAGCTCAATTTAAGCAATTAGTGAAGAAAATCTATCAATCAAACTATGACCGTCTTGGTTTTGAAAAAATTGCTGGTGAATCAGATGAAGATGAAATGGTTCGTGAATTAACCTTATCTTCAATGATTTATTCTGATGATGAAGCAGTTGTTCAAAAAGCAAATAGTATTTTTGATGAGTATAAAGATAATTTAGAAGCTATTCCAGCTGCTATTCGTGCCAATGTTTTAGTTAATCAAGTGAAGTCAGCTGAGACACCTGAGTTAGTATCTCTTTATTTGAAACTTTATCCAGAAACAAATGACTCTAACTTTAGAAGACAATTGTCTCGTGCTTTATCACATACTAAGAATGAAGAAACCATTAAAACAGTTTTAGGTGTGCTTAAAGATAGAGATATTGTTAAACCACAAGACTTGGCTATGAGTTGGTATGCACCTTTCCTTTCTCAAAGTGAGACACAAGAAGATTTTTGGACTTGGTCACGTGAAAACTGGGATTGGATTAAGAAAACTCTTGGTGGCGATATGAGTTTTGATAAATTCGTTATTTATCCAGCAGCATACTTTAAAACACCTGAAAGACTTAAAGAGTATAAAGAATTCTTTGAACCTCAATTAACAGATATGGCGATTAGTCGTAACATTTCAATGGGTATCAATGAAATTGAAGCTCGCGTTTCATTAATTGAAAAAGAAAAAGCAGCTGTTCTTGAAGCTATTAAAAGCGTTATGAACTAATACATATTAATAGAAAAACAAAAACTTGTTCTGTAAAAGAACAAGTTTTTTAGTTATACTTAAGAAAAGAGAGATAAAATAAAAAGAAAACCCTGCTCATTATCTATTGGATGATAGGGATTTTAGTCTTGCCATGTTATAATAATTAAAGAGGTAGTGAAATGATTAAAATATTATTAGTTGAAGATGATTTAAGCTTATCCAACTCAGTGTTTGATTTTTTAGATGATTTTGCAGATGTTATGCAAGTCTTTGATGGTGATGAAGGTCTTTATGAAGCTGAAAGTGGCATTTATGATCTCATTTTATTAGATCTCATGCTTCCTGAAAAAAATGGTTTTCAAGTTCTAAAAGAACTACGCGAAAAAGGAATTAACACACCTGTTCTTATCATGACAGCAAAAGAGAGTATTGATGATAAAGGGCATGGCTTTGAGTTGGGAGCAGATGATTATTTAACCAAACCCTTTTATTTGGAAGAATTAAAAATGAGAATCCAAGCACTCTTAAAACGCTCTGGTAAAATGAGTGATAAACAACTCTCCTATGCTGATTTAAGAGTGGATACAAAGACAAACACAGTTTATTATCAAGAAAAAAAAGTAGAACTCTTAGGAAAAGAATTTGATATTTTGGTTTATTTTTTGCAGAATCAAAATGTTATCCTTCCAAAGAGTCAAATTTTTGATCGTATTTGGGGATTTGATAGTGATACAACTATTTCTGTTGTTGAAGTCTATGTTTCTAAAGTGAGAAAGAAATTAAAAGAGAGCCAGTTTGCCAAAAATCTTCAAACCTTGAGAAATGTGGGGTATATCCTTAAAAATGTTGACTAAATTAAAAAACCACTCTAAAACGGATAATTTTAGTTATTTCATTCATTTTTTTGCTGTTTTTACTGGCATATTCATTGTCATGACGGTTATCATCCTTCAAGTGATGCGTTTTGGTATCTATTCATCGATTGATGCCAGCCTTCAGTCTGCTAAAGACAATATTGATCGTTATGTTTATCTTAGCATGACTAAAACAATAAGTGGTATTCCTCAAGATTATTTCATTAATGATGATAATCCTATTGAACGACAAATGGTTGCAAATACTGACATCATAATCTATGATAATCAGGGACGCATTTTAAATGATATTGATATTTTCTCAAATCTCTACAATATTCATCTAAAAACGGATGATATGGGAAGTATTGTCCCTTTAAAAACAACTAATATTGTTGGTGATGAAGAACTTTACCGAGCGATAACTCTTAATATTAGTAGCTATGACTATCCTACAGTTGCTTATGCTACTGTAGTCATAAATACTACTCAATTAGAAGAAATAAGCCAACGCTATGTCAAAATTATTGTGACAGTCATGATTATTTTTTGGTTGATTTCAGTTGGAACAAGTCTTTACTTAGCCAAATGGAGTAGTCAACCACTGAGAGAGAGTTATGAAAAACAAAAATCATTTGTTGAAAATGCCAGCCATGAATTGAGAACACCACTTTCAGTTTTACAAAATCGTTTAGAAAATCTTTTGAGAAAACCAAATGCGACTATTTTAGAAAGCACTGAAAACCTAGCATCAAGTCTAGATGAAGTTCGAAATATGCGGATTCTAACCACTAATCTACTCCATTTAGCTAGACGTGACGAGGGTATTAAACCTGACATTAATGACATTTCGCCAGAATTTTTTGACACTCTTTTTTATAACTACCAAATTATCGCCGAAGAAAATAATCGTCTATTTAAAGGAACGAATCGGTTGAAACAGAGCTTTAAGTCGGATGAAGCTATATTAAAACAACTGTTAACGATTCTATTTGATAATGCCATTAAATACACGGAAGAATTAGGTGAAATTGCTGTTGAAGTAGTGAGTAAAGACAAGCAACTTATTATTCGTGTCTTTGATAATGGTATTGGTATTAAAGATGATGACAAATTTAAAATCTTTGATCGGTTTTATCGGGTCGATAAGGCAAGAACGAGACAAAAGGGTGGATTTGGTCTTGGGCTATCATTAGCAAAACAATTAGCTAATGTATTAAAAGCAAAGATAGTAGTCAAAGATAATACTCCTAGAGGAAGTATTTTTGAAATCATAATGAACAAATAAAAAAAACCTGAGTGACAGGTTTTTTTATTTTGCTAATTTAGTGTAAAGACGAGCTTTATCACGACTTGCTTTATTTTTGTGAATTAATCCTTTAGATTTTGCTTTATCAATGCTAGAGCTTGCTGCTTTGTAAAGTTCTTCTGTTGGATTTGCTTCAAATGCTTTAATCGTTGTACGCATAGCTGATTTTTGAGCAGCATTTCTTTCATTTTGTTTTGAAGTCAGTGCAGCACGTTTGCCAGCTGATTTGATATTTGCCAATGTTTTCACCTCCATTTATACTAACTATCATATTATATAGAAAAATCTGACATTTGACAAGTCTTTCTTATTTTTTAAGGTAAATTTCATCGATAAGGTGGTTTTTTGATTTGTGCAAAATGAGTTCAGCACGATTTCTAGTAGGTTCGATATAGTTTTCCAAATTGAAAAGGTTGGTATTCTTCCAAACTTCCTTAGCAAAAGTAGTTAATTCTTCAAAAGACATCTTGGTAAAACGGTTATAGTAATTGTGTTCATCTTTTTTTGCCATTTCTGTCAAACTATAAAAACGTTCAAGATACCATTTTTCAATATGTTGACTATCCGCATCAATATAAATAGAAAAATCAAAATAATCACTCATATAAAGACGGTTATTTTGTTGATTTTGAAAGACATTAATTCCCTCAACTATTAAAAAATCAGGTTTTTTAATGGTTTGCATTTGATTAGGAACAATATCATAAGTTTCATGAGAATAAACTGGAATAGCAACATCATGACCGCTTTTAATACTATCTAAAAAGTTTAATAAAAGCTCCATATTATAACTTTCAGGGAATCCTTTTTTATTGAGAATATCTTTTTCTTTTAAAATAGCATTTGGATACAAAAAACCATCTGTTGTTACCATATCAACGCGACTATTTTTAAACGTTCTTGTTAATAAGAGTTTTAATAATCTACTAGTTGTTGATTTACCAACTGCCACACTACCAGAAATACCAATAATAAAGGGACGCTCTTTAATCGTTTTTTGTAGAAAAATACTCTTAGAAAAAGTTAAGTTTTCTTGAGCATTTTTATAGATTTTAATCAAGTTAATAAGAGGGAGATAGACATCTAACACATCCTGCATGCTAATTTGGTCATTCAAACTTTTAATCGAGTTTAATTCTGATTCTGTTAAGAGGGGACTATCTTTTTGATGCAATTGTTGCCAGTTTTGACGAGAAACTTTTTCAAAGTTAATAAATTCATTCTTCATATTTTACTCCTCAATGCATTATATCATTTTATAAGGAGAAATAAAATTTTAGCCGATAAATCAAGAACTAATTTTTGAATTTTTAATCTATTTGATAGCTGTTTATCATATCATTTTATGTAGATACTAATGAATATGATGAAACAAAAGGCATTATTGAAAACCATTACAGATTGTGATAGACTTATAGTATGAAAAGAAAAGATGAAAACTCAAAGACAACCATGTATTTTTCTGAAAATCCAGATAGTCAACATGATATTAAAGAATTGGAAACTTACCTTCTAGGAGAAGTTTTTTATTTTCAAACCGATTCAGGTGTTTTTAGTAAAAATAGGATTGATTTTGGTAGTCAAACCTTAATTAACCATGCTGACTTTGAGGCAAATAAGACACTTTTAGATATTGGGTGTGGTTATGGACCTATCGGTATTAGTCTTTCAAAAGTAAAAAAAGTTATTCCAACCATGATTGATATTAATAACAGAGCGTTAGAGTTGGCCAAAATTAATGCACAAAAAAACCATGTTGAAGCAAGAATTTTTCACTCACACCTTTATGATCAAGTTGAGGAAACCTTTGACTATATTGTTAGCAATCCTCCTATTAGAGCTGGAAAAGAAGTTGTTCATGAGATTATTTCTAAAAGCATTGACCATTTAAATGAAAATGGCAGTTTGACCATAGTCATTCAAAAAAAACAAGGTGCCCCAAGTGCAAAAAGTAAAATGCAGACTATTTTTGGTAATGTCACAGTATTAAAAAAAGAAAAAGGGTACTATATTTTAAGGAGTATTAAAAATGAGAACAGTTGATTTAATTCAAAAAAAACGTGATGGTAAGGAGCTTTCAACAAAAGAAATAGAGTGGCTTATTTCTGGCTTTGCCAGTGGTGATATTCCAGACTATCAAATGTCTGCCTTGGCAATGGCTATTTATTTTAAAGGGATGTCAAAACGTGAGACACGTGACCTGACGATGAGTATGTTAGCTACTGGCGAACAAATCAATTTATCAGACATCAAAGGGATTAAAGTCGATAAACACTCGACCGGAGGAGTAGGTGACAAAGTCACTTTGATTTTAGCTCCACTAGTTGCTAGTTTTGGTGTACCTGTTGCTAAAATGAGTGGTAAAGGTCTTGGTCATACAGGTGGTACTCTTGATAAATTAGAAGCGATTAAAGGCTTTCAAATCGAAAGAACACAAGAAGAGTTTATCAAACAAGTACAAGATATCAATCTATCTGTTATTGGACAATCTAACGATCTTGTTCGAGCAGATAAACTATTATATGCTCTCAGAGACGTTACTGCGAC
The DNA here is from genome assembly GCF_025660655.1 of Streptococcus sp. CSL10205-OR2. GTDB lineage: Bacteria > Bacillota > Bacilli > Lactobacillales > Streptococcaceae > Streptococcus. Next base: position 130,743 of record NZ_JAOTIN010000002.1, on the reverse strand, counting down.
AGTTGATATTATCCCTTTAATAGCAAGTTCAGTAATGAGTAAAAAAATTGCCTCAGGTGCTGATAGTATCTTACTAGATGTTACCGTTGGTGATGGCGCTTTTATGAAAACAATTGAAGATGCCATTGAATTATCTGAAACAATGGTTGATCTTGGTAAAGCAGTCGGTAGACAAACTATTGCAGTTATTACAAACATGAGTCAGCCACTAGGACGAGCTATTGGTAATCGATTGGAAGTTTTAGAGGCAATTGAAATCATGCAAGGAAAAGGTCGTGACGATATCACGCACTTTATTTGCGAATTGGCACAAATTATGCTTGAACTTGCTGATAAGAAAGTTGATCTAACTGAGATTAGAAATCATCTCACAAATGGTCAGGCACTTAAAAAATTTGAAGAATTTATTGTCTATCAAGGTGGCGACTTAGAAGATCTTTATCGTCCATCATCAGCCAACTATATCACAGAAGTGATTTCAGATGACACTGGTATTATCCAAGAATTGCCAGCTTTAGAATTTGGCCTTTTTGCCATGAGATTAGGAGCAGGAAGATCTGTTAAATCTGATAATCTAGATTATGAAACTGGTATTGTTTTTGATAAAAAAGTTGGTGATAGGATTGAAAAGGGAGAAACAATCGCAAAAATCTATTCAAATAAAAAAATAGAGCCAAAAATGATTACAGAATTCAAAAAAAATGTTAGAATAGGTAATGAAAGCGTTGACTCAAAAGAAATATTAAAAATTATTGTCTGAGAGTCAGAAAGGATTAATAAATTATAATGGAAATTAATGGATATATTGATCACACACTATTAAAAGCTGAAAGCACAGTGGAACAAATTGACAAATTAATTGAAGAAGCAAAACAATATCAATTTGCTAGTGTTTGTGTCAATCCAAGTCATGTCAAACATGCAGCAGAAAAATTAAAAGATAGTCCCGTGAAAGTATGTACAGTTGTTGGCTTTCCTTTAGGTGCAACAACAAGTGCAACCAAAGCTTATGAAACAAAAGATGCTGTTTCAAATGGAGCCGATGAGATAGATATGGTTATTAATATCGGACAATTAAAAGCAGGTAATCTTGAATTTGTTGAAAACGATATTAAAAGCGTTGTTGATGCTAGTGGAGAAAAACTAGTTAAAGTCATCATCGAGACAGCTCTATTAACCGATGAAGAAAAAGTGACTGCCTGTCAACTGGCAGTTAAAGCAGGAACTGATTTTGTTAAAACTTCTACTGGTTTTTCAACAAGAGGAGCAACAGTTGCTGATATTGCATTAATGCGTCAGACTGTTGGTCCAACAATTGGCGTTAAGGCAGCTGGAGGAGCTCGTTCTTATTCTGATGCTAAAGCATTTATTGAAGCAGGAGCGACTCGTATTGGTACTTCTGCCGGAGTGGCAATTGTGGAAGGAAAAGAAGTGAATGGTGGATACTAATTTAATTAACCTCGCAAAAACTGCAAGTGAAAAAGCTTATGTTCCTTATTCACATTTTCCTGTTGGAGCAGCACTTAAGACAAAACAAGGCGATATTTTTCTTGGATGCAATATTGAAAACGCTAGTTTTAGTTTGACAAATTGTGCTGAGAGAACAGCTATATTTAAAGCCATTTCAGAAGGTCAAAGAGAATTCTCTGAAATTGCAATATTCGGTGAAACCAAAAATCCAATCTCACCTTGTGGTGCCTGTCGTCAAGTAATGGCGGAATTTTTTGATCAGGATTGCAAAGTGACATTGATTGCTAAAAATGGTCAGACGGTCGAGATGACGGTCGGGGAATTACTTCCATATTCTTTTACAGATTTATCATGATTTGTAAAATTTCTGCTTAAACCATAAGGTTTAAGAAACTAGCAACAGTATGTTGCAATAAAAAATTTTAGGAGGGTTCATTTTTATGAACAAGAAAATTGTTGGCGTTGGTTTGGCTACTGTTGCCGTTTTAGGACTTGCAGCGTGTTCAAATCGTAACTCATCTGATTCATCTAAAAACACTAGCAAAGATGAGTCACAACTTAATGTTGCGATGGTGACAGACACTGGTGGTGTTGACGATAAATCATTTAACCAATCTGCTTGGGAAGGTTTGCAAGCTTGGGGAGATGAAAATGGTCTTTCTAAAGGAAAAGGTTTTGATTATTTCCAATCTACAAGTGAGTCAGAATATGCAACTAACCTAGATTCTGCTGTTAGTGGAAAATATGGATTGATTTTTGGAATTGGTTTTGCTTTACGTGACTCTGTTGAAAAAGCAGCTAATGACTATACAGATACAAACTTCGTTATTATTGATGATGTTATTGAAGGTCTTGATAACGTAGCAAGTGTTACTTTTGCTGACCATGAAGCAGCATACCTTGCTGGTATTGCAGCCGCAAAAACAACTAAAACTAAGAGTGTTGGTTTTGTAGGTGGTATGGAAGGTACAGTTATTACTCGTTTTGAAAAAGGATTTGAAGCAGGTGTTAAATCTGTTGACCCTACCATCAAAATCACTGTTAACTATGCAGGTTCGTTTGCTGATGCCGCTAAAGGTAAAACAATTGCTGCTGCACAATATGCGGGTGGCGCTGACGTTATTTATCAAGCAGCAGGTGGAACTGGAGCAGGTGTCTTCAATGAAGCTAAAGCAATCAACGAAACACGTGATGAGAGCGAAAAAGTTTGGGTTATCGGTGTAGACCGTGACCAAGAAGCAGAAGGTAACTACACCTCTAAAGATGGTAAAGAATCAAACTTTGTTTTAGCATCAACTCTTAAACAAGTTGGTAATGCTCTTAAATTAATTTCTACTGATACTCAAAAAGGTAACTTCCCTGGTGGTAAGTTAACTGTTTACGGACTTAAAGATGGTGGTGTAGATCTTGCTACAACCAACCTTTCTGATGAAGCTGTAAAAGACATTAAAGAAGCTAAAGAAAGAATTATCTCTGGCGATATCGTTGTCCCAGAAAAATAATAAATGTTTGAAAGAGCGATCTTAATCGGTCGCTTTTTCTAACTCTGAGATAGTTTATATCTCAGTAAAGCTTGTCAGTTTTGACAAGCTTTTCTGAAATATAAAGCCAATGAAGAAAGGATAATAGTCGCCATGACAGAACATGTCATTGAAATGAGAGAAATTACCAAAATTTTTGGTGATTTTGTGGCAAATGACCATATCAATCTCAATGTTAAAAAGGCTGAGATTCATGCTCTTCTTGGAGAAAATGGTGCAGGTAAGTCAACTTTGATGAATATGCTTGCTGGATTATTAATTCCAACAAGTGGTGAGATTTTACTCAACGGTCAAGTTGTCAACATCGATTCTCCAACAGCATCATCTCGTTTAGGAATTGGAATGGTTCATCAACATTTTATGTTGGTTGATGCCTTTACTGTTGCTGAAAATATTATTTTAGGTAATGAAATTGTAAAAAATGGTTCTCTTGATATGAAGAAAGCTATTGAAGAAATTAAGTTTTTGTCGGAAAAATACGGTCTTGCAATTGATCCTACAGCCAAAATTTCTGATATTTCAGTAGGAGCACAACAACGTGTTGAAATTTTAAAAACATTATACCGTGGTGCTGATATCCTTATTTTTGATGAACCTACTGCAGTATTAACACCATCAGAAATTCAAGAATTGATGGAAATTATGAGAAATCTAACAAAAGAAGGTAAATCTATTATTCTGATTACGCATAAGTTAGATGAAATTAGAGCCGTAGCTGATCGTGTGACAGTAATAAGACGTGGTAAAAGTATTCAAACCGTTGATGTTGCTGGAGCAACGTCAAAAGACTTAGCTGAAATGATGGTTGGTCGTTCTGTTTCCTTTAAAACTGAAAAAAAACCTTCTCAACCAACTGATGTTATTTTGTCTATTAAAGATCTCGTGGTTAATGAAAATAGAGGAGTTCCTGCTGTTAAAGGATTGTCCCTTGATGTCAGACGTGGTGAAATTGTTGGCATAGCAGGAATTGATGGAAATGGTCAGAGTGAATTGGTGCAAGCTATTACAGGTCTTAGAAAATCCAAATCAGGAACCATTACGATTAAGGATATTGATGTAACAAAATATCATTCTCGTAAAATTACTGAATTAAGCGTCGGTCATGTTCCAGAAGACAGACACCGTGATGGTTTAATTTTAGAAATGACCTTGGCAGAAAATACTGCGCTTCAAACTTATTACAAAGAACCGATGAGTAAAAATGGTGTTCTAAACTATAATGAAATCAATAGCTATGCTCGTCATCTAATGGAAGAATTTGATGTTCGTGGTGCTAATGAGCTTGTTCCTGCAAAAGGATTTTCAGGTGGTAACCAGCAAAAAGCCATTATTGCAAGAGAAGTAGATAGAAATCCAGATTTATTAATTGTTAGCCAACCAACTCGTGGACTTGATGTTGGGGCGATCGAATACATTCACAGTCGTCTTATTCAAGAACGTGATAAAGGTAAGGCGGTCTTAGTGGTTAGTTTTGAACTTGATGAAATTTTAAATCTCTCTGATAGAATTGCTGTTATTCATGACGGTAAAATACAAGGGATTGTTCTTCCAGAAAAAACAAACAAACAAGAGCTTGGTATTTTAATGGCTGGTGGAACTGTTGAAAAGGAGGAAACTCATGTCTAAAAGGACACAGCAAATAGCCGTTCCTTTAATATCCGTTTTATTTGGATTACTTTTAGGTGCGATTGCTATGCTTATATTTGGTTATGATCCTATTTGGGGCTATGAGGGTCTATTCCAAACTGCCTTTGGTAGTGTTCGTAATATTGGTGAAATTTTACGTTCTATGGCACCACTTATTTTAATTGCTCTAGGTTTTACAGTTGCTAGTCGAGCTGGATTTTTCAATATCGGTTTATCTGGTCAAGCGATGGCTGGCTGGTTTGCTTCTGGCTGGTTTGCTTTGATGAATCCAGATATGCCTAGGCCATTAATGATTTTAATGACTGTTGTTATTGGTTTAGTCGTTGGTGGTCTTGTAGGTGCTATTCCTGGTGTTTTGAGAGCCTATTTAGGGACTAGTGAAGTTATTGTGACCATCATGATGAACTACATCATTTTGTATATTGGTAATTCACTTGTTCAAAATGTTTTTGATGATAGTATTAAAAGAAGTATTGACTCAACTTTACAAGTAGGTAGTAATGCTTCTTATCGTTCAGAATTTCTTTCTGCTATAACAAGTAATTCACGAATCAACATTGGTATTTTCTTTGCTATTATTGCTATAGCTGTTATCTGGTTCTTATTAAATAAAACAACATTAGGTTTTGAAATTAGATCAGTTGGTCTTAATCCTTTTGCTAGTGAATATGCTGGTATGGCATCAAAAAGAACCATTGTTTTATCAATGATTATTTCTGGAGCTTTAGCAGGCTTAGGAGGAGTTGTGGAAGGCCTTGGAACGTTTGAAAATGTCTTTGTTCAAGGAAGTTCTTTGTCAGTTGGTTTTGATGGTATGGCTGTTAGTCTTCTTGCTTCTAACTCGCCTATCGGTATCTTCTTTGCCTCATTCTTATTTGGTATTTTAAATGTTGGGGCTCCTGGTATGAATGCTGCTGGAATCCCACCTGAAGTCATCAAAGTTGTGACGGCTTCCATCATTTTCTTTGTTGGGGCTCACTATATTATTGATCGCTTTATTAAAACTAAAAAATCATCTAAAAAAATAGCGAAAGGAGGAAACTAGTATGAATTTGGTGACAACACTAAGTCTATTGATTTCTTCCATGTTGATTTACGCAACACCTTTAATTTTAACTAGTATTGGTGGTACATTCTCTGAACGTTCAGGAGTTGTAAACGTTGGTTTAGAGGGTATTATGGTTATTGGTGCTTTTTCAGGAGTTATCTTTAACTTACAATTTGCAGATACTTTTGGAGATGCTACGCCTTGGTTGGGTGTTTTAGTTGGTGGTTTTGTTGGTATGGTTTTTTCACTCCTACATGCCTTAGCAACAATTAATTTTAGAGCTGACCATATCGTTAGTGGTACCGTTTTAAATCTATTAGCACCATCACTTGCTATTTTTCTGGTCAAGGTTTTTTATGGTAAGGGACAAACTGATAACATTTCAGAATCTTTCGGAAAATTCAACTTTCCTGTACTATCAGATATACCAATTATTGGACAGATTTTCTTTAGACACACCTCTTTAATCGCTTATTTGGCAATCATCTTTTCATTTGTAGCTTGGTATGTTTTATACAAAACAAGATTTGGCCTTCGACTTCGCTCTGTTGGTGAACATCCTCAAGCAGCTGATACCTTAGGAGTTAATGTTTATCAAATGAAATACTTTGGTGTGATGATTTCTGGCTTTCTAGGTGGTATGGGTGGGGCTATTTATGCGCAATCTATCTCTGTTAACTTCTCATCAACAACTATTTTGGGTCCAGGATTTATCGCATTAGCAGCAATGATTTTCGGGAAATGGAATCCAATTGGTGCCATGCTTTCTAGCTTGTTCTTTGGTTTATCACAAAGTTTAGCAGTTATTGGAAGTCAGTTAGAATTTCTATCAAAAATTCCAACAGTTTATCTTCAAATTGCACCTTATGTGTTAACAGTAGTCGTTTTAGCCATCTTCTTTGGTAAAGCAGTTGGCCCTAAAGCAAATGGTATTAACTACATTAAATCAAAATAAAATTTAGTATAAATTAAGAAGAGTGGTGTTTTTAAAAAATACCACTTTTTTAATTATTTGATAGTGAAATCAATTGAAAGCGTATGAAACTTATGTTATACTGGAAAGACAAGTCATAACATATTATGATAAATAATTATAAAGAGGTAACTATATGAGTAAAATAGTTGTAGTTGGAGCTAACCATGCAGGTACGTCTGCTATTAAGGCGATGTTGAGCAATTATGGTGATGAAAATGAAATTGTGGTTTTTGACCAAAATTCAAACATCTCATTTTTAGGGTGTGGTATGGCATTATGGATTGGGAAACAAATTGCTGGCCCAGAAGGACTTTTCTATTCTAACAAAGAGCAATTAGAAGAAGCTGGTGCAAAAGTTTATATGAATTCTCCAGTTGAGTTTATCGACTATGATAAAAAAGAAGTTCATGTTCTTCTTGATGGACAAACTAAGCATGTTGAATCATACGAAAAACTTATTTTAGCTACTGGTTCTGAACCAATCATTCCTCCAATTAAAGGTGTTGAATTACAAGAGGGATCATTAGAGTTTAAAGCAACTCTTGAAAATGTTCAATTCGTTAAGTTATATCAAAATTCACAAGAAGTGATTGAAAAACTTAAAGGTGAAGATATAAAACGTGTCGCTGTTGTTGGTGCAGGTTATATCGGTGTTGAATTAGTTGAAGCTTTTGAGCGTCTTGGTAAAGAAGTTGTTCTTATCGATGTTGCTGATACTTGTTTAGGTGGCTATTATGATCGTGACTTAACTGAAATGATGAGTAAAAACCTTGAAGATCATGGTATTGAACTAGCCTTTGGTCAAACAGTAACGGCTGTTGAAGGTGACGGCAAGGTAGAACGTGTTATCACTGATAAAGCAAGCTTTGATGTTGATATGGTTATCATGGCTGTTGGATTCCGTCCTAATACAGGTCTTGGAAATGGCAAGATTGAATTATTCAGAAATGGTGCCTTCCTTGTTGACAAGAAACAAGAAACTAACATTCCTGGTGTTTATGCTATTGGTGACTGTGCAACCGTTTATGATAATTCATTGAATGATGTTAACTACATTGCTTTAGCATCAAACGCTGTTCGTTCAGGACTTGTTGCAGCTCACAATGCTTGTGGTCATGAAATTGAGTCTGTTGGTGTTCAAGGATCAAATGGTATTTCTATTTATGGTCTTAAAATGGTTTCAACAGGTTTAACTTTAGAAAAAGCAAAACGTGCTGGCTACAATGCTACAATGACTGAGTTTAGTGATCTTCAAAAACCTGCCTTTATTGAACATGACAATTATAAAGTTACCTTAAAAATTGTTTATGATAAAGACACTCGTGTTGTTTTAGGGGCACAAATGGCTTCAGAAGAAGATATGTCAATGGCTATTCACATGTTCTCTCTAGCGATTCAAGAAAAAGTAACTATCGAACGTTTAGCACTTCTAGATATTTTCTTCTTACCACACTTTAACCAGCCTTATAACTATATTACAATGGCTGCTTTAACAGCAAAATAATGAAAAGAACTTAGGCTTTTATAGCCTAAGTTTTTAACATCAAAAAACCTCCACTTTGGAGGTTTTTTGATTAATTTTTAGCTGCACTTGAAAATTCTTCTTTTTCAAACGCTTCATCAATAATATCTTTTAATTGTTTTGCTGAAGCTTGCATTTGTTGCAATTCTCTATCATTTAAAGGAATATTAACAGGTCTAACAATACCGTCTGCACCAATAATAGCTGGTTGACCGATAAAGACATCTTCAACACCTTCGTATTGTCCTTGTTGGAAAACAGAAAGTGGTAGAACAGCATTTTCGTCATCAAGAATAGCTTTTGTAATACGTGCTAAGGCAACAGCGATACCATAGAAAGTTGCGCCTTTTTTGTTGATGATAGAATAGGCAGCATCTCTAACAGAAATAAAGAGATCAACTAATCCTTGCTCATCAACATCTCGGTTATCTTGTAACCATTGCTCTAGTTTTACACCAGCAACGTTAGCGTGTGACCAAACCGCAAATTCTGAATCGCCATGTTCTCCCATGATATAGGCGTGAACTGATCTAGCATCAATACCAATTGTATCGGCAAGTGCTTGACGGAATCTAGCAGAATCAAGAGAAGTACCAGAACCAATAACACGTTCTTTAGGGAAACCAGAGAACTTCCATGTTGAGTAAGTTAAGATATCAACGGGGTTAGCTGCCACTAGGAAAATTCCCTTAAAACCAGAATCAACAATTTTTGTAACCACTTCTTTATTAATACGAAGATTTTTTTCAACTAAGTCAAGACGTGTTTCACCTGGTTTTTGAGGTGCTCCAGCTGTAAGAACCACAAGGTCCGCATCATGAGCATCCTCATAGTTAGCAGAGTAAATCTTTTTAGGTGATGTAAAAGCAAGAGCATGACTTAAGTCTTCAGCATCTCCTTGCGTTTTTTCTTGGAAAATATCAATAATACCAAGTTCTTGCGCAATACCTTGGTTAACTAGTGCAAAAGCATAAGATGAACCGACAGCACCGTCACCGATAAGAATTACTTTTTTACGTTGCTTTGTTGAAATCATTATAAAAAATCTCCTTAATATTTTTACTATGTCAATATAAGCTTTATTTTAGCACTTTGTCGTTTTTTTGTCATGGTTTTTAAGTAAAATCTGCAAAATGTTTTCAGAAAGCGGTACCAAAGATGAAAAAATAGCCATTTTATGGTATAATAATAAAGACTTTTAACAAAGGAAAGAGGCATTTTTAATGCAAGACAGAAATCTAATAAATGTTAATTTAACCAGTGAAATGAAAAATAGTTTCATTGATTATGCGATGAGTGTTATTGTAGCAAGAGCTCTTCCAGATGTTCGTGATGGTTTAAAACCAGTTCATCGTCGTATTTTATATGGGATGAACGAACTTGGTGTGACGCCTGATAAACCTCATAAAAAATCTGCACGTATCACTGGTGATGTCATGGGTAAATACCACCCTCACGGTGATTCTTCTATCTATGAAGCAATGGTTAGAATGGCGCAGTGGTGGAGTTATCGACATCTTTTAGTAGATGGTCATGGGAACTTCGGTTCCATGGATGGTGATGGTGCAGCTGCACAACGTTATACAGAAGCTCGTATGAGTAAAATAGCTGTTGAAATGCTACGTGATATCAATAAAAACACTGTAGACTTTATTGATAACTATGATGGTAGTGAAAGAGAGCCAGTTGTTTTACCAGCTCGTTTTCCTAATCTTCTAGTTAATGGTGCAACAGGTATTGCAGTTGGGATGGCAACAAATATTCCACCGCATAATCTTGGTGAAACCATTGAAGCTGTTAAGTTGGTTATGGATAATCCAGAAGTTACAACTAAAGAATTAATGGAAGTGATTCCAGGACCAGATTTTCCAACAGGTGCTTTAGTTATGGGAAGAAGTGGGATTCATAAAGCCTATGAAACTGGGCGTGGTTCCATTGTTCTTCGTGCTAAAACTGAGATTGAAACTTTAAAATCTGGTCGTGAACGTATTGTTGTCACTGAGTTTCCTTACATGGTTAATAAGACAAAAATCCATGAGCATATTGTTAAGCTGGCTCAAGAGAAACGTGTTGACGGTATTACTGCTGTTCGTGACGAATCAAACAGAGAAGGTGTGCGTTTTGTTATTGAAGTAAGACGTGATACCAGTGCCAACGTGATTTTGAACAACCTCTTCAAATTAACTAGTCTTCAAACTAATTTTAGTTTTAATATGCTAGCCATTGAAAAAGGTGTGCCAAAAATTTTATCACTTCGTCGAATCCTTGATAACTATATCGATCATCAAAAAGAAGTAGTTGTCAGAAGAACCCAATTTGATAAGGATAAGGCTGAATCAAAAGCTCATATCTTAGAAGGATTACTAATTGCTTTAGATCACATTGATGAAGTGATTAAAGTGATTAGAAATAGTGAAACTGATGCTATTGCTAAGGCTGAGTTGATAAGTCGTTTCAAACTATCTGACCGTCAGAGTGTTGCTATTTTAGACATGCGTTTACGTCGTTTGACAGGTTTAGAACGTGATAAAATCCAAAAAGAGTTTGACGATTTAATTGCTCTCATTGCTGACTTGACTGATATTCTCAATAAACCTCATCGTGTTATAACCATTATCAAAGAAGAGTTGGATGAGGTTAAGCGTAAGTACGACGATAAACGTCGCACAGAACTAATGGTTGGAGAAATTCTTAGCCTTGAAGATGAAGACTTGATTGAAGAAGCAGATGTTTTAATCACGCTTTCAAATAAAGGCTATATTAAACGTCTCCCTCAAGATGAATTCCGCTCACAACGCCGTGGTGGTCGTGGTGTACAGGGAACTGGTGTAAACGATGATGATTTTGTGAGAGAACTCATTTCAACCAGTACACATGATACCATGCTCTTTTTCACAAATCTTGGACGCGTCTACCGTTTAAAAGGCTACGAAATTCCTGAGTATGGACGAACAGCTAAAGGTCTTCCAGTTGTTAATCTGTTAAAACTAGATGAGAATGAACGAATTCAAACGATTATCAATGTTAAGACAGATGACTTTGAGAACAAATATTTGTTCTTTGCTACTCGATATGGTATGATTAAGCGTGTTAGCGTATCTGCCTTTAAAAATATCAGAAAAAATGGTCTGATTGCTTTAAATCTTAAAGAAAACGATCAGCTGATTAATGTGCTACTCACTGATGGTGATAATGATATCATCATGGGAACACAAAAAGGCTACTCTGTTCGCTTCAAGGAAACCGACTCAAGAAGTATGGGTAGAAGTGCAACAGGTGTTAAAGGAATTAATCTAAGGGACGGTGATGTTGTCGTTGGTGCCTCTTCTATCCATGATGAACAAGAAGTTCTCATCATCACAGAGAAAGGTTACGGCAAACGAACTAGTGCCACTGAGTATGCAACAAAACATCGTGGTGGTAAAGGAATGAAGACAGCTAATGTTACTAATAAAAATGGTATTTTAGCTGGTTTAACGACTGTTGATGGTGATGAGGATATTGTGATTATTACTGACACTGGTGTTATCATTAGAACAAGTATTGACAGTATTTCTCAAACTGGTCGTGCTACTCAAGGTGTTAAAGTCATGCGCCTTGATGACAATGCCAAAATCATGACATTTGCCTTAGTTGATTCTGAAGAAGCTGACGAAACTCTAGAAGAAGGGAATGAGACAGTAACGAATGAATAGAAGGAAAAAACGTTCTACTTTAAAACGTGTTTTACTGAACACACTTGTTTTTCTTCTGCTTTTAGTTGGTTTAGCACTTATTTTCAATAAACCTATTAGAAACACACTTATCGCTTGGAATACCAATAAATATCAGGTAACTAAGGTTGATAAAAAAGAGATTGATAAAAACAAAAAAGCTAAATCAACCTTTAAATTTGAGGATGTTGAATCCTTAAATGTTGAAGCAGTCCTTGCTGCACAAATGAATGCACAAGATTTACCAGTTATTGGTGGTATTGCGATTCCAGAATTGGAACTTAATCTTCCAATCTTTAAAGGATTGGACAATGTCGCACTAAGCTATGGGGCTGGAACAATGAAAGAAGATCAAGTGATGGGTCAAGGCAACTATGCGCTTGCTAGTCACCATGTGTTTGGTTTAACGGGGTCTTCACAGATGCTCTTTTCTCCTTTGGATAACGCCAAAGAAGGAATGAAGATATATCTAACAGATAAAGAAAAAGTGTATGTCTACACCATCAATATGGTAGAGCAAGTGACTCCTGATAGGGTTGATGTGGTCTATGATGTTGAAGGAAAAAATCAGATTACTCTTGTCACCTGTACGGATGCTGAAGCAACTTACCGTACCATTGTTTATGGTGAATTAACAGAAGAAATTGCTTTTGATGATGCTGATCAATCAATCTTAAAAGCGTTTGAAAAACAATACAACCAAATTTCTTTATAAACTACTAAGAGAGGTGCTTAGCATCTCTCTTTTTTTATTTATGATTAGGCATCTTCTTAAACTTTTTATCATTTTTACAGTGTGTAATGCTTAAAAATATGGTAAAATATCAAAAAAGGTTGTTTTTAACAACAAGAGAAAGGGAACCCATGAGCACAGTTGCTAGTATGTTAAATGATGTTGAAAAAATTATTGTTCTAGATTACGGTAGTCAGTATAATCAGTTGATTACACGTCGTATCCGTGAGTTAGGCATTTTTTCTGAGTTGATGAGTCACAAGATTTCTGCAGAAGAAGTTCGCGCTATTAACCCGATTGGAATTATCTTATCAGGTGGTCCAAATTCTGTTTATGAAGAAGATAGTTTTAAAATTGACCCAGAAATTTTAGAATTGGGAATTCCCGTTCTTGGGATTTGTTATGGGATGCAGTTAATCACTCATACTTTGGGTGGTAAAGTGGTACCAGCTGGAACGGCAGGAAATCGTGAATATGGTCAATCACAATTAAACTTGACACAAACTTCTCAATTATTTGAGAATACGCCAGAAGAACAAATTGTTCTTATGAGTCATGGTGATGCGGTCACAGAAATCCCTCAAGGCTTTGTTAAGACTGGGGAATCACTAGACTGTCCTTTTGCGGCCATTGAAAATGCTGACAAACGCCTTTACGGTATTCAATTCCATCCAGAAGTGCGTCACTCTGTTTACGGCAATGACATTCTTAAAAACTTTGCTGTCACCATCTGTGGTGCCTCACGTAGCTGGTCTATGGATAATTTCATCGATCTTGAAATCCAAAAAATCCGTGAAAAAGTTGGTGATAAAAAAGTCCTTCTTGGTCTTTCAGGTGGTGTGGACTCGTCAGTTGTCGGTGTTCTTCTTCAAAAAGCGATTGGCGACCAACTAACATCTATCTTTGTTGACCACGGCTTACTTCGTAAAGGTGAGGCTGAGCAAGTCATGGAGATGCTTGGCGGTAAATTTGGTCTTAATATCATTAAAGTGGATGCGCAAAAACGATTCCTTGATAAACTAGCTGGGGTTGATGATCCTGAGAAGAAACGTAAAATCATCGGCAACGAGTTTGTCTATGTTTTTGATGATGAGGCAAGTAAACTTAAAGACGTGAGCTTCCTTGCACAAGGAACTCTTTATACTGATATCATCGAGTCAGGCACTGAGACAGCGCAAACCATCAAGTCACACCACAATGTTGGTGGCCTTCCTGAAGACATGCAATTTGAGTTGATTGAACCATTAAACACCCTCTTTAAAGATGAAGTACGTGCGCTTGGAACGGCACTTGGTATGCCTGATGAGATTGTTTGGCGCCAACCATTCCCAGGACCAGGATTAGCCATTCGTGTCATTGGTGAAATCACAGAAGAACGTTTGAAAACCGTTCGTGAATCAGATGCTATCTTGCGTGAAGAAATAGCAGCAGCAGGACTTGACCGTGACATCTGGCAATACTTCACCGTTAATACCGGTGTACGCTCAGTTGGAGTTATGGGAGATGGTCGTACCTACGACTATACCATTGCAATTAGAGCCATCACATCAGTAGATGGGATGACAGCAGACTTTGCTAAGATTCCTTGGGATGTTCTCCAAAAAATCTCAGTACGTATCGTTAATGAAGTAGACCACGTTAACCGTATTGTCTATGATGTTACCAGCAAACCACCAGCAACAGTTGAGTGGGAATAAGAGAACTTTGTTGTATAAACTTAAAAGAGAGAAACTGTGAAATTAGTTTCTCTCTTTTAAGTTTTTAAAGTTAGTGAAAATGTTTATTTCTTATTAAAAGTAGCGAATAAAATAAATCTGCATATTTATATTTTTATATCTTGTTATAAAAACTCAAACAATATGATATAATTTATTTATAAACTTTTTAATCTTATAATTGTTTGTAGAAAGGAAAAACTATTGTGAATAATTTTAATTTGTTGTTTAAAAATGTAGACCCTAACGACAAAAAAGGACTTTCAGAAAAAGGTTTTGTCGTTGCTAAACTATTAAGAATATTTGCTATCATAGCCATTATCATTACTCTAATTATTGCCATTCCTGTTATTCTTGGTGGTAGTTTACTTGCCGGTTTAGGTTTGGAGAGTGCTGGAGAAGTTGATCCTGAGATTGCTGTTACAGGAGGAATTTTTCTTGCTGTTATTGGATTTATAATCCTTTTGTTTAGTATTATTGGTCAGATTATTACGTTATGGTACACTGGAAAATTAAAAAAACAGTTTGCCCAAAATGAGACACCAAGCTCTGTTCTTCCAATCATCTTTTTAGTTTTTTCTTTATTATCAGTTTATGGTAATCTAAGACCTGAATTCAACACTTTTGGTGTTTTACTTAATGGCTTTATTGCTTATTTATGGTTTGTTGTCATTAGTATTATTAAAAATCTTAAGAATATGGAATAAAAAATGGCTAAAAAAGTGAAAGACTATTATGATATTGATTACTTAAAAATGATGTCAAATAAGATAGCAGCAATAAGTAACGATTTTAATAGTAAAAAATTTCTTGAACTCACAAGAAATTCTATTGAACAACTGGAATTTAATCAAAGACAGGACTTAATAGCGAAAGCCCTATATGAGTCTATCAATTTAGGCTATGAAGAGACACTTTTGATTTTTTATGAAATACTGGGGGATGAATTAAAAGGAAATGCTGGTGCCTTTTCTGAAGGCTGGTGGCTTTGGCCGATTGGAAAATATGTCGAACGATATGGTGAAGATTACCTAGAGGCTAGTCTATCCTTCAGTAAAGAACTGACTAAGAGATTTACGTCAGAGTATTGCATGAGACCACTAATAAAAAAATACCCGAAGGAAACCATGAAGGTATTAGAAGAGTGGAGCATGGATGCAAATGAAAGGGTTAGAAGACTTTCTAGTGAATGCCTTCGTATTAGGCTACCATGGGCGAAAAAGCTATATACTGCTTTAGATTATTTTGACCAGTATTATAAGATTTTAACAAACCTAAAAGATGACAAAGACAAGTATATTCAAAAAAGTGTCGCCAATAATCTCAATGACTTATATAAGGAAGATGAAGAAAAGTTTTATTTTATTGTTAGGAGTTGGGAAAAAGGTGATTTGAGTAAAGAATCTAAATGGGTTATCAAACATGGTTCCCGCAATGTCAAGTGAAGCTAGATTTGCATCGGAGAATTATAGATTCAATGGACAAGTTGGGTTTTATTCATGTCACACTTATCGCTGATTATTTCAAGATAATAAGAATTTATTTATAAAGAAATATTAAACTAAAAAAAGAAATCAAAAGACTTTAGTATTATGAACCGCACCCTAAAAGTTAGACACAAAATCTAACGATTGGGGTGTTCTTTTGATGTTATTATGTTAGCAATTTTACATGACTAACCTCATAAGCATGGTATAATAAGAGTAAAGATAACTTGTAGAAATCAATCTCGATGTAACAATTGTTACCTGAGCACTAATCATAAAACGATATTTTAGAAAGAGGTATCAAATGATTAAAGATAATGACATCCCACTCAAAACAAGGTTAAAAGAATTATTGATAGATTGGCTAGTGATTGTTGGCTACCTCTTTTTGTTATTTCTAGTAGCGACCTTATTTTATCAACTGTTCTTTGGTGGCATACCTCTTTTTTCAGAGGTTACGTCACAACTAATAGCTACCTTGACGTCTGTTGTTCCAATTGTTTTGCTGTTTTCTTACCTTGATTGGCGTGGTGGTAGTATTGGTAAAAAGAAAACAGGGTTAAGAATGCATTTCAAGAAAAAACAGTTTCGTTTTGCTCTCATCAGAAATGTGATTAAATTTTTACCCTGGCAGTTGGGGCATATGGCTACCATTCACGGCATTTACCATGATTTTGATACTATAAGCCTTGTTTTACAAATTCTAAGTATTGGTCTTATGTTGGATATGTTTGCCATGGGAATTCTTAGAAAAGATAAACGACATTTTGCTGATTTTTTAGCTGGTTCTCAGGTGCAAGCACCTCATCCTTCACAGTTAAATCATGCTGTCATTGATTCTATGGATGATAAGTAATAGTGAGGAGAGTTGATGGTGATAGAAAATAGACCTGAGTTTAAAAGCATTAAATCATTTGAAGAATTTGAAAAATATTATTGTTATCGTAAGGAACTGGCAGAAATTTGTAAGTCTCTGGACTTGGAATATCGTGGGACCAAGAAAGAGTTAAATCAGATTATCAAAGCTTACTTTGATGGGGATTTGATTAGAAAATCGAGCAAAATAGTTCCCAAAAAACGAGTTGAAGAGATAAGTCTTGATACACCATTACTGATCTGAGGATTTTCTTTTAATGCCACATTTAGAGAGTATTTTTCTGATTTGACTGGTGTCTCTCCTTTTAAATTCACGGCAGATATGGCAACAGCATGGCGTAAGGTCAAAAGAGAACAGAATTTTGACTTTACCATTGCTGATATGCTCAGCATTTACCGTGGAGACTCCGATTATGCTAAATACGACCATTCAACAAGTCAGTGGAATCTCTTTTTAAAAGATTTCCATGCCGATGACATCAGTCAAGAGTATACCAATAAGCTAAAAGTGGCAGCTATTTTGTGGAACATTGTTAAGAACAGCAAAGGTGAGAAGAACTATCGAAGAGCAGTTGTCGCAGAAAATCGTGACAAAATTAAGCAATATTTGAAATGATTTTTTGTGCTTTTAGTGTAAAAATTGAGTTTTAAAATAAATTAAAGATAAAAAATACTTTTATCAATTGTATAAATACGTGCAAAAACCGATAGAATATTTTATAATTTATTTAAATTATAAAAAAGAAAGGTTAGGATATAGTATATTGTTGTTAAAAAACAGTAATATATTTTGTTAATATTCTTATTTATTTAGAATGATTAGTTCAATTTTAATAAAAAATATTGGAAGTTACGATGAAAATGGCGTGTGTTTTGAAAAATTAAGAGAAATAAACTTTGTTTATGGATCAAATGGTAGTGGAAAAACAACAATTTCAAATTTTATTTATGACAAAACTGATACTAAATATAATGATTGTTCAATGAATTGGACAAATGATCAACCATTAGATGTTTTGGTCTATAATAAAAATTTTAGAGAACGTAACTTTGGAAAAGGAAAATTAAATGGAGTTTTTACATTAGGTGAAGCCACTGCTGAAGATATAAGAACAATTGAATCTAAAACTGATGAATTAAAGAGAATCAAAGAGGAAGGGATAAAGAAAAAAGAAACTCTTGAAGTCCAAAAGAAAAAGAAAGAAGAATTAGAAAATCAATTTAGGGATACAACTTGGCAAAAAGTTTACAAGAAAAATGAAACTTATTTTAAGGAGGCTTTTAAAGGTTTTTTACAAAAGGAATCATTTAAAAATAAACTTATTCAAGAGTCAGAATCAAACACTGAAAAATTAGAAACGCTTGAAAATTTAAAAGAAAAAGCCGAAACAATATTCGGGGAGAGACCTCAAAGAATCGAACCAATAAATCTAATTTCATTTGATAAGGTATTGAAAATTGAAGAAAATAAAATTTGGGGAAAAATTATAGTCGGAAAAGCAGATGTAGATATAGCAAAATTGATTCAAAAAATAAATATCAATGATTGGGTAAATCAAGGTAGAGATTATATCGAGGATGATATTTGTCCCTTTTGTCAACAACAAACAATAACTGAGGAATTTAAAAAACAATTAGAAATTTTTTTTGATGAATCTTATTTAAATGATATTGAGTTGATTAAAAGTTTAAAAGAGGAATATAGCAATTTGACTCAAAATATAATAAATCAACTAAATGCTATTGAAGAAAAACAAAAAATATTAAGCAATACTAAACTTGATATTGATCAATTTTCCGCTTTCTTAAAGACTCTTATTAGTCAAAATAGTACAAATATACAATATCTAAATAACAAAATTAAAGAACCGAGTCGAAGTGTTGAATTGATATCGACAAAAGAGCAATTTAATTTTATTGTTGAGTTGATTAATGGAGCTAATGCTGAGATTGAAGCACATAATAAGATTGTTGAAAATTATGAAAGTGAACGTAATAACCTTATTAAAGCTATTTGGAAGTTTATCACTGAGGATTATAAAACTGAAATAACTTCTTTTAAATCTAAAAAAGATGGTTTAGAAAAGGGAATTTCAAATTTAGAAAGTCAATTCAAAGCAAAGCGAGAAGAGTACAGAAAATTAGATGTTGAAATTAAAAATTTGAGTAAGAATATTACAAGTATTCAACCAACTATTGATGAAATTAACCGATTATTAAAATCATACGGATTTTTAAACTTTGAAATTGTTCGCGCACAAGAAGATGGATTTTATCAAATTCAACGAGAAGACGGCACAATTGCAGAATCCACTTTAAGTGAGGGGGAAATAACTTTTATCACTTTTCTATACTTTTTACAATTGGCAAAAGGAGGAATTTCACAAGACGAAGTAAACAATGAAAGAGTTTTAATAGTTGATGACCCCATTTCAAGCTTGGACAGTAATGTCTTGTTTGTTGTTAGTACTCTTCTAAAAGACATTATTAAGTCAATAAAGAAAGATATAGGAAATATAAAACAATTAATTCTATTAACTCATAATGTGTATTTTCACAAAGAAGTGTCTTTTATTGATGGAAGAACTAAAACTTGCAATAAGACCAACTATTGGATTCTAAGAAAAAATGATAAAATTACCAGTTTGCAAAATTTTGAAATGGAGAATCCCATTCAATCTTCTTATGAACTGCTTTGGCAAGAATTGAAAAGCAATGATATAAAATCAAGTCTAACAATTCAAAACATAATGCGTAGAATAATTGAAAATTATTTCAAATTGCTTGGAAAGTATGGTGATGATGACTTAATTTTAAATTTTGATTCTAAAGAGGATAAACAAATATGTCGTTCTCTAATTTCGTGGATTAATGATGGTTCACATAGCATTAATGACGACCTATTTGTTGAACTTCAAGACAGAACAATTGAATCTTATCAAAGAGTATTTAAAGACATTTTTATAAAAACAAATCACGAAGGTCATTATAATATGATGATGGGCATTAATGAGTAAAAGAAATTAATTACCATTTTATAAAGAAAGCATTATCGAAGAATTCTTTACCTACGCTCAGAAAGAACAAAAAAGAGAAGCAGACGATTTGATTAGTACTGAAAATCTTAATCAAGAAGAAGCGAGACGATACCTTCTTATGTCCTTGAAAAAAGAGTATGTTAGTGAAAATGGAACAGATCTTAACGACATTCTTCCTAAAATGAGTCCTCTTAATCCTAATTATCTTACTAAAAACAGTCAGTCTTTCAAAAACTCTCCGCCTTTGTTGAAAAATATAAAGGTGTTGGTGGTCAACTATAATCAACAAACCTCACAGATAGTGAGGTTTTTCTTTTATGGAGTCAACTATTCATGTAACTGTCTTACTTTTACACCATCTCATTGAAAATAGATGTGCGATTAGTAACATAATTTTAAAAAATCTAATCCTCGTCCTAAACTGTATCATTATGTTTCCTTGTAGTTGACTTTCAACGAAAAAAGTCAACAATAAGTCGCTTGATTATTGACTATGTTAACTGTTATTATACTTATAAAGATAATATTAGGAGGGATAATCATGAATTCTTTAAAAGACTATTTACCAGCTTTGCTACCTATCATCTTCTTGGAAGTTATTTTAATGATTTTTGCTTTAAAAAGTGTACTAAAACAAGAAAAGTTTAAATTTGGAAATAAAGCTTTTTGGATAGTGATCGTTATTATCATTCAAATTCTTGGCCCTATTCTTTATTTTGTGACAGGAAGAGAAGAAAAATGAAAAATGCTTTAGAAATAAAATCATTGTCAAAAACATTTGGAAAAAATCAAGTACTTAATGGCCTAACTTTTAGTGTTCCAAAAAATTCGATCTTAGGATTTTTAGGAAAAAATGGTGCTGGTAAAACCACAACGATGAATATGATTTTAGGTTTCTTAAAAATTGATAGTGGTAGTATAAAGATTTTTAATGAAGAGGTGCACTATGGCGAAACCTCTACTAATAAATACATTGGTTACCTACCAGATATTCCTGAATTTTATGGCTACATGACGCCAAAAGAATATTTACAACTATGTGGTGAAATTACAGGATTATCTAAAAGTGAAATTAGAGAGAGAAGCCATTATCTTCTCCAACTGGTAGGATTAGAGAAGGATAATAAAAGAATAAAAGGATTTTCTAGAGGAATGAAGCAACGTCTAGGAATTGCCCAAGCATTATTAAACCAGCCCAAAATTTTGATTTGTGACGAACCGACATCAGCATTAGATCCTTCTGGTAGAAAAGAAATTCTAGAGATTATCAAAAAAATTAGAGGTCAAACTACCGTCATTTTTTCGACACATATTTTGTCTGATGTTGAAGCGATTTGTGATCATGTGGCAATCTTAAACAAAGGAAAAAATGTTTTAAGTGGAGAAATTTCCAAATTAAAAGAAATAAAGAGGCAATCTAATATTGAAATCAAATTTTTCAATTTAGGAGATAAACAGAAATTTTTACATTCTGATAAAATAATAAAAGAAAGTATCGTTGAAGAAAATAATACTATTGTTATTGAAGGAACAGACGAGAATCAACGTAAAGCCATTATGAGAGAATTCTATAACTTAAGCATCTTCCCTGAAGAAATGAGAGTGATGGAACCAAGCCTTGAAGATATTTTTTTGGAGGTAACCAGAGAATGAAAATGTGCTTAATCTTTATTAAAAAAGAATTATTAGAATACAGTAGGAATAAAAAGTTGTTTTTAATGCTTATTATTTTTGCTTTATTTGGTTTATTAAGTTCTTTAATAGCAAAATTGACGCCAATAATTTTAGAGTCAGTTTCAACTAATGGCGTCATCATTCAAATCCCTGAGCCAACAGAACTTGATTCATGGGCGCAGTTTTTTAAAAACATTGGTCAAATGGGAATGTTGACACTTATTTTAGTATTTAGTAATCAAATGAGTATCGAACTAGAAAAAGGCACTTTGGTAAATCTATTTTCAAAAGGATTATCAAAAAATGCTGTGGTTATGGCCAAGTTTTTCGTGAGTCTTATCATTTGGATGACTTCCTGCCTTATCGCTTTTATTATAACATGGCTTTATACCGGGTATTTTTTTGAAAACACCATTAGCGTTGAATTACTTTTATTTGCCTTAAGTCTTCCTTTTTTGTTTGGCGTGTTACTACTTTCTATAGAACTTTTAGGTGGCATTACGACAGGGTCAACTGTTGGTACACTATCATTTGTTGGGGTGGTGACGCTTGTTCAGCTAATACTTTCTATCAAAACTGATTGGAGCAAGTATTTTCCGATTTATTTGGTCACTAATTCTTTAGATGTGTTAAAAAATACAAACACAACTGTTTTTCACTTTCCAATTGTAATTACGATTATTTTAACTTTTGTCGTGATTATTTCTTCTTTAATAGCAATTAAAAAAAGACAAATAGTTTAGGAGGATTTTACTATGACAAAAATTGCTATAGCAGATATCATTTTGAAAAAAAGAAAAGAAAAAAATATAACACAAGATGATTTAGCTTCATTTTTAATGGTAACAAAAGCTGCTGTTTCTAAATGGGAGACAGGACAAAGTCACCCTGATATTTTATTATTACCTAAAATTGCTTCCTACTTTAATATAACAATTGATGAACTAATAGGATATGAGGCGAATTTATCTGAGAGTCAAATTAGAAAAATTATTTATGATTTAATGGATAAAGTAGCTTCTGAATCTTTTGAAGCTGTTTTGGAAACTAGTAAAGAGCTTGTTAAAAAATACTATTCTTGTTTTCCGTTAATCTATTCAATTGGTTTATTTTTAGTCAACCATATTGAGTTTTTAGAAGATAAGAATACTTTAAAAGAACATATGGACTATATTATAAACTTATTTGAAAGAGTGAGAGTAGAAACTAAAGACCTTACTCTAAAAAACTTGGCAACAAGTATGGCGTCTGTTTGTTTATTACAAGTAGGAAAGTTTGATGAAGTATTAGAACTGCTACCTGAGACAGAACGGTTAATTGAAACCGAAACATTGGTTGTAAGTGCTTATATTCAAAAACAAGATTTAGAATTGGCACAAGAGAAGTCACAAATCTTTTTATATAAAGAACTTTTTAATCTCTATAATCTATTAATGCAGCAAATGACAATGAATCTATCAAATTGGAAGGAAACATCACAGAGAATGCAACAATTAATAGATACATTTAACATTAAGGAATTAAATAAAGGACTTGTTATTAATTTTTATCTCTTAGCTGCAAAAAAATATTTAGAAACTCATGACATTAAAAATGGCTCAAAATATGCAGAAGACGCTTTAAATGAATTAATCTTGATGAAAGAAAAAGACTTTGAATTAAAAGGAGATGCTTATTTTAATCGTATTGAAGAGTGGATTGATCAAAATATTACCGTAGGTAAGAAATCAAATAGAAGTGATAAAATGATTGTACAATCCGTTTTTAATTTGTTTTATAATGACGAAACTTTTGTAGCTATTAGAAATAATAAAAATATTAATGTTCTCCTTGAAAAACTAAAAAAGAAATTTGAATGAACTATTGGGTAAACAAAAAACAATCAGTCTTTCAAAAACTATCAGCCTTTGTTGAAAAATATAAAAGTGTTGGTGGTCAAATATAATCTTCAAACCTCACTTATGGTGAGGTTTTTCTTTTTCCTCTAATCCTTATAAAATATAGTAGACCGATGGTCTAAAATTCTTGACAAATGAGTTTAAGAGGATTATAATGTAATTGTAGACCGATGGTCGACAACTTTAAATAAAGAAGGTTATCTTATGGATTCTAGTAAGGATTATTTTGTTAAACGGCATGACATTCTTCGGGAAGCTCAGGTCTTGTTTGCTCAAAATGGGTATGAAAAAACCAGTGTTAATGCTATTTTAAATCGTGTTGGTATCGCCAAAGGAACATTTTATTATTATTTCAACTCAAAAGAAGAAGTACTTGATGCGATTATCGAGGAGATTACGGACATGGCTGTTGCTCGAGCAAGACAAGTGGCTAGCGATGCGTCCTTGTCGGCTATTGATAAATTCCTCAAAGTCTTTTTAGTGATGAATGTTGAAGAAGAAGTGGATAGTCGCTTGAAAGAGACAGTTCACCACTCGCAACACGGTATTTTCTATCAAAAATCTCTGGTGCAAGCTATTGAAAAACTAACACCAATTCTTGAAACGATTGTCAGTGAAGGGATTGAACAAGGGATTTTCCAATCTGATTTTCCCAAACAATACATCCAAATTTTTCTCACGTCAGCATTGTCACTTTTTGATGGTGAGGTGATTGTGATGACCCCTACTGAAAAGCAAGAAATGATTCTGGCACTCTTACGTTTGGGCGAAAAAATGTTTGACCTACCTGCTGGGAGTTTTTCTTTGGCTGATAATATCTCTCGTTAATTGTCAAGGAGCTTGCCATGAAACATTTTATGAAAATCTGGATAGGGCAACTCATATCAAACATTGGTAGTGGTATGACAGCCTTTGCCTTATCTGTCTACGTTTATCAATTAACTGGTAGTGTGGCTTCTGTGTCTCTTGTCACGCTTTTAGCTTATTTTCCCACCATAATTCTTAATCCACTGGGTGGTGTTTTGGCAGACCGTTACGATAGAAGGTTACTTATGATTTGTGGCGATTTGTTTTCTGCCTTTGGTTTGCTCTTTATTCTGATAAACATGCAAGTGGGAAATACTGGCTTATGGCCCATCATTATCGGAGTCACCATCAATGCTGTCTTTGTTTCCTTACTTGATCCTGCTTATGGAGCAACGGTTACAGATTTACTCACAAAAGAGGAGTACAGTAAGGCCAGTGGTCTTGTGCAAATTGCAAGAAATGTTAAATATCTTATTTCGCCAGCTCTAGCAGGATTGTTACTGACTACCTTTGATATCAAGTTGATTTTAATCCTTGATATCCTAACCATTGTTGTGACTGTTAGTATCGTTAGCATGGTGAGAAAACAGATTGCAAACGCAAAACCAAGACAAGAGCAACTGTCTTTCAAGCAGGAATTAAAAGAAGGACTAGCCTATCTTTTAAAAGATAAGGGCGTTAGACAACTCGTCTTACTCATGGCTTTAATGTGTTTTTTCATCGGTTTCATTCAAATCGCACTAACCCCCATGTTGCTTGCTATTGATAGTATTAAAACCGCTGGTTTAATCCAAACACTGAGTGCTTTTGGCATGTTGCTATCAAGTGTTGTTATTAGTGTCATCGGCATTAAAAAACATTATTTTAGACTCTTAATACTTTCTTTGGTGTTTTGTGGTCTTTTTATGAGTTTGATTGGTTTATCAACGTCAATCATTTTCATCTTGTCTGTCACACTCCTTTTCTTTGCAACACTACCTATTGTCAACACCTGTGCCGACTTTCTCATCAGAATACAGATGCCAAATGAAGTGCAAGGGAGGATTTGGGGGTTGATTAGTTTTTTAACCCAGATTGGCTATGTCATTGCTTATTTGATTTCAGGTATTTTAGCAGACAAATTATTTGAACCACTCATGGCAAAAAATGGTCTTTTAGCCTCTTCACTCGGGCAAGTGATTGGTACAGGTAAAGGACGTGGGCTAGGACTGATGATTATCGTTATGGGTGTCTTAATGCTACTAGTTGCTCTTTTTTTAAGTCGTGGTAAGGCCATTACAAGTTTAGAAAAAACGCCTCAACAGTCAGTTCCTACAAGTCTATAAATGATTGAAATCAGAGAAAGTTTTTCTTTGAAGCAAGAAGTGGAGAAAAGTTATGAAGACAAAGATGATTAAAAATGATATCAAAAGAAATCCCCTTGGTTATTTATCTTTGGTGTTGTTTATTACTTTTTCCAGTGTTCTTTTAATGCTGTCAACGATGATTGTGACGCACTTGATGACGTCTATGACAGCAATGTATGATGTGGCAAAGCCACCACACTTTCTGCAAATGCACAAAGGTGACTTAGACCAAGAAGCCATCAATCGCTTTAATGCTCAGTTTGAAGGATTTTCCAAAGGACAAACAGTTGCCATGATTAATCTTGATGGTTCAGATCTTACTATCAAAGGAAATGATTCTTTTTCTCTTGCTGAGTCAAGAATTGATATCGGTTTAGTGAAGCAAAATAGCGATTTTGATTTTCTTTTGGATGACAAGCGTCAGATTATCCAGTTGAAGCCTGGTGAGATAGGCATTCCAAACATTCTTTTAGACCACTATGCGATTAAAATTGGTAATATGGTGACAGTGACCTGTGATGGGATTAAAAAGTCGTTTAAAGTTGCCACTTATGTCCACGATGCTCAAATGAATTCCTCGCTTGTTTCGTCAACCAGGATTCTTCTTAGTGATAAGGATTTTGATGATTTATTTGAGCATGCAAAAGATGTCGAGTACATCATTGAAGCTTATATGGAGGATCAAGCACTAGCAAATGCTTATCAAACTGCTTATGAAAATGCAGGTCTGCCAAGTAATGGCCCAGCCATCACCTACAGTCAAATTTTTCTGATTAGTGCTCTGGAAGATATTATTCTTGTTGCGATGACTGTGCTAGTTAGTTTTTCTCTGATTTTTCTAGCCTTGTTAGCGATTAGATACACGCTCATGGCTAGTTTAGAAGAAAGTATTACTGATATTGGCACCATGAAAGCGATTGGTTTTCCCTTTAAGGATATCAGGTATTTTTATTACCATAAGTACCGAGTCATTATCCTTATCGGCTTGAGTCTTGGTTATGTACTTAGTCTTTTAATCGTACCAACATTTTTACAGTCGATTAATCAACGTTTTACCAGTTCTGGTACGAATACCTTGACTTATCTTACTCCTGTCTTTATTTTTCTCATTATCTACCTGATTAGTACGACTTACTGTAAAATGCTTTTGAAAGCTATTAAGAAACTAACCATAGTGGAGGCACTCGTTGAGGAAAAAGGCTTTAAGAAGAGTAAAAAAAGTCGAGATAACTTGTCTAAACTACCAAACCTTTCTCTTGATTTTCTCTTAGCATTTAAAACTGTTTTTGAAGCCCTGTCTCATTTTAAATTGATTGCGATAACAAGTTTTCTTTTAATCCTGATGATGCTGCTACCTAGTCAGCTGGTCACCACAATGACTGACAAGAATTTCATGTCTTATCTTGGAGCTCCTGTTTCAGATATTATGATGACAATGACAGTTAATGAAGTTTCTGAGGATGATGCGCAACAAATTGAAGATTTTTTGGCTAATGATATTGACCTTTATCGTTTTGAAACATTGAAAGAAGTACGCCTTGAAGTCAAAATGAGCCAAAACGACTGGAAGACCTTGAAAATCGATAGTGGGCCAACCGCAGGCAAAGGTCTCAAGTATCTGGTAGGACAAGCACCACAAACTGATAAGGAAATAGCCCTTTCTCAGTTAAATGCAAATGAACTGGGTAAAGGAGTGGGAGACGCTATTTTACTGCGTGTCAACAATGAAGACGTTAGTTATCATATTTCTGGTATCTATCAAGATATTACTAATGGTGGGTTAACGGCTAAAACCATTTCGGATTTTTCCCATTTAACTCCCTCACGTTATCAATGGCTTATTTGGTTAAAAGATGAAAAAAGAACTGAAGTTAAAGTCAATGAGTGGCGTCAAGTCTTACCAAGTGACCTTGATATTGAAGATGTTTCGGTCTTTCTTAATCAAACTCTTGGAGCAGTGACCCAACAAATAAAAGTGGCAACAGTTCTGGTTACTCTTATTGGTTTATTGATTATGAGTTTTTTACTCATCTTGTTTGTGTCCTTACGTTTAGCGCGTGATAGGTCTCAAATAGCCATCTTAAAGGCTCTTGGATTTACAAGCTTTGCCATTCGAAAACAATACCTATATCAGATGATTATCGTCACATTTCTTGGGAGTTTTTTGGGTGTTTTATTGGCTATGATTTTTGGTGAGAAAATAGTCAGTGCTTTCTTTTCACTTTTAAATGTTGGGATAACCAAGATAACATTTATCGGTCATTTTGGGATTTACTATGTAATCTTTCCGATTTTACTACTTTTGGTTGTTGGCATTGTCGTTTGGATAAGAACTAGGACAATAAAAAAAGAACACATTTTGTCATTCATCAATGAATAGGAGAAGCTTATGGCTAGTTTATTAGAGGTTAAAAATCTCAGAAAACAGTTTTCTGACACACTTGTTTTAAAGGATATCACGGTGACTGTCGAAGAAGGTGAATTTCTTGTTATCATGGGTCAATCAGGCTCTGGAAAGTCGACTCTTTTGTATCAGATTAGTGGAATGGATGTGCCAACAAGTGGTGAACTATTATTTGAAAATAAGAAATTAACCAAATTGGATGATAAGGCATTGAGTCAACTACGATTGGAAAAAATGGGCTTTATTTTTCAAAAGTCTCACCTTCTAAAAAACTTATCGATTCGTGACAATATCATCTTACCAGGTTTTAAGGCCAATCTCTTGCCGAGAAAAGAAGTAGTGGCTCATGCTGAAGAGTTGATGGCAAAGACAGGCATTTTAAAGGTGGCTGAGCATGATATCACAATGGTATCTGGTGGCCAATTACAACGTGCAGCCATCTGTCGTGCTTTGATCAATCACCCCAAAATTATTTTTGGAGATGAACCTACTGGAGCTCTTAATTCTGCAGCATCAAATGAAGTGATGACTATACTTAAGGATATTAATCAAGTAGGAACAACCTTAGTCCTTGTCACACATGATCCCAAAGTAGCTGCACAAGCCAGTCGTGTCATCTTTTTAGCAGATGGTCAAATAACTAATCAAATTCGTCTTGATGAACTTCCAACGGATTATAGTGACCAACGTGAAAAAATGATGATCGATTGGCTTAGCCAACAATCGTTTTAAAAAGTCATTTGCTAATAAAAGTCTTTTTTTAAAATTCTATACTCTTTTTTAAAAAATTGACTTTGGTAATCTGCTAAAATTTGCAACACTTCCACAAAATGTGGGGGTGTTTCTTTATTTTTCGTCTATATATTGTGTTTTTAGCAAAAAAATTTTTATTAAAAATAATAATTAAATGATCAAACCTTTCAAAGAGTTATTTCTCTTGATTTTTAAAGCTTTTTAATAATATTAGATTTTTTTCTGGAAAAAATCGATAAAGATAATTATAAGAATACAGTCTTTAAATACGTTTAATTATACATCAATCTTTTACAAAGGTTATAAAAATTGCAAAAATAGCTTGTCAGTTTTATTTTTTTTTGGTAGTATACTTTTAAAGAAAGTGAGGCATGAGAGCGTTTTTATGCCAATCTTGTATTACTCGTGAAAAGAAGTGTTATAGCTTCACAAAACAGTTGGATTTAGTCCGAGTTTGCTAGAACCAAAAATAGTTGCAAAATTTTTTTCAAATGAGCACTCATTTGAAGGGCTTTTTGTGTACCAAAAAACTCAAAATAGTTTAAACAGGAGAAATCGTATGGGTAAAAACTACTTTACCAAATCACAGTCACCAATCGACTGGGCTATAAATCGTCAAGAGATGCCAATGCGCTCTATCAATTGGAACAAGTTACAAGATGATAAAGATCTTGAAGTTTGGAACAGAGTCACACAAAATTTTTGGTTACCAGAAAAGATTCCCGTTTCAAATGACCTAAACTCATGGACTGGTCTTTCAGAAGACTGGCAACAACTAATCACTAGAACCTTTACGGGTTTGACACTTTTAGACACCATTCAAGCGACAGTAGGGGATATTGCTCAAATTCAACATTCTCAAACAGATCATGAACAGGCGATTTATACCAATTTTGCTTTTATGGTAGCTATTCATGCAAGATCTTACGGCACTATTTTCTCAACCTTATGTACGAGTGAGCAAATAGAAGAAGCACATGAATGGGTTGTTGCTACTGAGAGTCTACAGGCTCGAGCAAGAATTCTTATTCCATTTTATACTGGGTCTGACCCACTAAAATCCAAAGTAGCTGCTGCTATGATGCCAGGATTTTTACTCTATGGTGGTTTTTATCTACCGTTTTATCTATCAGCTAGAGGAAAACTGCCTAACACGTCTGATATTATCCGTCTGATTTTACGTGATAAGGTCATTCATAACTATTATAGTGGTTATAAGTACCAACAAAAAGTGGCTAAATTACCTAAAGAAAAGCAAGAAGAAATGAAACAATTTGTTTTTGACTTGCTTTATCAGTTAATCGACCTTGAAAAAGCCTACTTGTATGAACTCTATGAAGGATTTGATATCGCTGAAGAAGCCATTCGTTTTAGTGTTTACAATGCTGGTAAGTTTTTACAAAATCTTGGTTATGATTCGCCTTTTACTGATGAAGAAACTAGCATCTCACCAGAAGTGTTTGCTCAACTATCGGCAAGAGCTGATGAAAATCATGATTTCTTCTCAGGGAATGGCTCATCTTATGTGATGGGTGTTAGCGAAGAAACACTTGATGAGGATTGGGAATTTTAAAGGAGTTTAACATGTTAGTTGTTTATTTTTCTTCGAAATCCAATAATACGCATCGTTTCGTTGAAAAGCTTAACTGCAAGAGTTTACGCATCCCAGTTAAAAAGACTGATTTGTCTGTTTCTGAGGATTATATCTTGATTGTACCAACCTATGCTGGTGGTGGTAATGAAGTGAGGGGAGCTGTGCCAAAACAGGTCATTCATTTTTTAAATTCATCACAAAATAGAAAACATTGTCAAGCAGTTATTTCTTCAGGAAATACTAATTTCGGCGATACGTTTGCGATAGCAGGCCCAATTATTTCACAAAAACTACAAGTCCCACTCTTACATCAATTTGAGTTACTAGGGACACAAAGCGATGTTTTAAAAGTGCAAAACATCTTAGATTCATATCAGTGAGAGGAAAACAATGAAAAACTCGGAAAAATATCTTTCTTTAAATGCAATGACACGATTTAAAGATAAGAATGGCAATTATCTCTTTTCAGCGGACAAGGAAGCTGTTTCTAGTTATTTAGAAGAATACATCAAGCCAAACACTATGGCATTTAACTCATTATCAGAAAAAATTGATTACTTAATAGTTAATGATTATTACGATGAAGCTGTTTTAAATCTATATCGTCGTGAATTTGTTCTACAATTATTTGAAAAAGCCTACGAAAAAGAATTTACTTTTTTAAATTTTATGGGTGCTTTAAAGTTTTACAATGCCTACGCCTTAAAAACAGATGATGCTAAATACTTTTTAGAAAACTTTGAAGATCGTGTTGCTATGAATGCTCTTTTCTTAGCTAATGGTGATGAAACATTTGCCCTTTCATTACTTGATGATATTATTAGCAATAAATTTCAACCTGCGACACCAACATTTTTGAATGCTGGTAAAAAAAGACGTGGTGAATTTATTTCTTGCTACTTACTAAGAGTAGAAGACAACATGGAGTCTATTTCAAGAGGTATTAGTACCAGTCTACAACTATCAAAGCGTGGCGGTGGGGTTGCTCTTTGTTTAACTAATCTTCGTGAATTTGGAGCCCCAATAAAAGGCATTAAAAATCAATCTACGGGTATTGTGCCTGTGATGAAATTATTAGAAGATTCTTTTTCTTATGCCAACCAACTAGGGCAAAGACAAGGAGCAGGGGCTGTGTATCTTAGTGCACACCATCCAGAAGTTTTAAAATTTTTAGACACCAAACGTGAAAATGCTGATGAAAAAATTCGTATCAAATCACTGTCGTTAGGTCTTGTTATTCCAGACATCACCTTCCAGCTAGCCAAGGAAAATAAAGAAATGGCGCTCTTTTCACCGTATGATGTTGAGCGTGTCTATGGTAAACCAATGTCAGACATTTCAATCACTGAGGAATACGAAGCTTTGGTGGCTAATGATGACATTACAAAAACCTATATCAGTGCCCGTAAGCTTTTCCAAATGATTGCTGAACTTCATTTTGAGTCTGGCTATCCTTATATCTTGTTTGAAGATACTGTCAATGAGAGAAATCCACACAAGAAAAAAGGGAGAATTGTCATGTCTAACCTCTGCTCAGAAATCGCGCAAGTTAGTACAATGAGTGAATTTAGTGAGGATTTGAGTTTCACTAAAATTGGTGAGGATATCTGTTGTAATCTAGGTTCTATCAATATTGCTAAAGCAATGGATGATGCAGAGCACTTTGAATCTTTAATCGAACACAGTATTCGCTCACTTGATAGCGTGTCTCGTTCTTCAGATTTAGACAGTGCGCCATCTATTAAAAAAGGCAATCAAAATAATCATGCAGTTGGTTTAGGTGCCATGAACCTTCATGGTTTCCTAGCAACTAACCACATCTACTATGATTCAAAAGAAGCAGTAGAATTTACTGATTTGTTCTTCTATGCTATGGCTTTCTATGCGTTTAAAGCATCTCAAAAACTTGCCCAAACACACGGTGCTTTTGATGGCTTTAAAGACTCTTCTTTTGCTGATGGGTCATACTTTGAAAAATACACTAGTGAAGAAATCGTGCCTCAAAGTGAGAAAATAAAAGCCCTTTTTGATAGTTATCATTTCCATTTACCGACCCAAAAAGAATGGCAACAATTGGTTGCTGACATTAAAGAAACTGGTATTGCTAATGCTCACTTGATGGCAGTGGCGCCAACAGGTTCTATTAGTTATCTTTCATCTTGTACACCAAGTTTACAGCCTGTCGTTTCACCAGTAGAAGTGAGAAAAGAAGGTAAAATTGGTCGTGTTTATGTGCCGTCTTATAAGATTGATAATGACAACTATGTTTATTATCAACAAGGGGCTTATGAAGTTGGACCAGAACCAATCATCAATATTGTAGCTGCAGCACAAAAACATGTTGACCAAGCTATTTCCTTAACCCTCTTTATGACTGATAAAGCGACAACACGTGACTTGAATAGAGCCTATATTCACGCCTTTAAGGAAAAATGTGCTTCCATTTATTATGTTCGTGTGAGACAAGACACCTTAGAAGGAAGTGAGCTCTACGATCAAGATGAGTTAATTGACAATCTTGGTGAGTCATATGCTGAACTATGTGAAGCTTGCATGATTTAGAGAATTAATGTCACTTTTTATAGAAGCTGATAAGATGCTTACTTGTCATTAGTTGCTTACTCTTTTATCTTTTGGATCGAGTAGGCTTTAAACTGATTGACACTTGGTTAGGATTTCCTTAGTCACAGTACCTATATGATCATAAGAAAATAAGAGATGGTGTTTTTGTACCATCTCTTTTATTATCTAAATACAAAATCAAAAATTTTGTTGAAAATTTCACTTATAAATATAAAAATGACTTTTTCTTTATGATATAATAAACTTAAAGAAGAGGAGGATGAGTATGAAAAAAGAAAGAAGTTTGATTAAATCCGTTTTAAAAATAATCGGTGTTATTATTTCTTTAGCCATTTCAGCTTTTGTTGGCTTGGTCTTATTTTTGACAGTGACAGAGTTTAAACCAGATGATGTTACTGCGATTCCTCTTGAAAAAACGGTTGAAAAAACAGTTCCAAAAAACAAAGAACTAACGATTGTTTCTTTTAACATGGGCTTTGCTGGTATGGGAAAAGAATCAGATTTCTTCATGGATGGTGGTAAACAAGTCTTTCCTAAAGATAAAGAACTGGTCGAAAAAAATCTAGATGGCATCTCAGAAATTCTTCAAACAATTGATGCCGATTTTACACTTCTTCAAGAAGTTGATCTTGATTCAAGACGTAGTTACAATATTAACGAACAAGATTATCTTACTGAGCAAGTTTTTCACTCTCCCAGTCTTTTTGCAGCCAATTACAAGGCAGCTTTTGTCCCAGTGCCCTTTCCACCACTTGGTAAAATGCATTCTGGGCTTTTAACTAATAGCCGTTATGACGTTGGTGAAGCCAACCGAGTTTCTTTAACGGTTCCTTTCAAGTGGCCTGTTCGTCTTGCCAATTTAAAAAGATGTTTACTGACAACTCGACTACCTATTGAAGGTTCTGATAAAGAATTGGTACTTGTCAATCTCCACTTAGAAGCTTATGATGATACCGGTGGTCGTGAAACTCAAACACGTGAACTAATCAACCTAATGAAAGAAGAGTACGAAAAAGGTAATTATGTCATTGCTGGTGGAGATTTCAATCAGTCCCTCTTTCCTTTAGAAGAATTACCTTTTGAGTTATCAGAAGATATTTGGAAACCAGGTGTTTTAGATGACTCTATCCTACCAGATGGTTATCAATTACTAAGAGATGAGACTTTAACACCATCATGTCGTTCACTTCATGAGGTTTATGATCCATCAAGTAAAGATATGGCTTACTACATTATTGATGGCTTTATTGCTACACCAAATATAACTGTTAATCAGGTTGAAACTTATCAACAAAATTTTGAGTATTCAGACCACAATCCAATTGTTCTTAATTTTATGTTGAAGGATTAATTGTTTAATGCTTCTTATTGATAAAAGTATTATAGTAGATGTTTGATTGCTACTTGTTGGGAAGTGTAGTAGACATAATTAATGATTTCAATGACTGACACATTTTACTATCTAAAAGGGAGTTCTTATGATACCTGCTTATATTAAAATTCATGATCATATTAAAAAAGATATTGAAGACGGCATCTGGAAAATCGGTAATCGTTTACCTAGTGAGCGTGATTTGGCAGATGATTTTGGTGTCAGTCGCATGACCCTTCGTCAAGCAATTTCACTTTTAGTTGAAGAAGGAGTTTTAGAAAGAAGGATTGGCAGTGGCACCTATGTTGCCAGTAAAAGAGTACAAGAAAAAATGCGAGGAACAACCAGCTTTACTGAAATTGTCACTTCTCAAGGGAAAAAGCCATCAAGCCAACTCATTTCTTTTCAAAAAAAACTAGCCAGTGAAACAGAAAAGCGTCATCTCAACCTAAAAGCAAATGATAATGTGATTAGGATGGAAAGGATTCGTTATGCTGATGATCTTCCCTTAGTCTATGAAGTGGCTAGTATCCCAGAACAACTGATAGCTTCTTTTAATCGAACTGAAATAACGGAACATTTCTTTAAAACATTAACTGAAAATGGTTATCAGATTGGGAAAAGTCAACAGACCATTTATGCTAAGGTGGCAAAAGAAAAAGTGGCGAAATATCTTGGAATTAATAAGGGACATGCTATTTTAGCACTGACACAGGTTTCTTATTTTACTGATGGCACGCCGTTTGAATATGTTAGAAGTCAATATGTTGGTGATCGATTTGAGTTTTACCTTGAAAATAAATAATGAGACCAAATAAAGGAAAATGAAATGACAGAAAATGAATTTATCAATTCTCGCTATCAAAAAGTGGCTATCGGTATTGCTCAAAGAATAGCAGAAGGCAAATTTAGCGTTGGTGAAAAAATAAAATCGCGTTCAACAATTGCGAGTACTTTTAATGTGTCTCCTGAAACGGCTAGAAAGGCGATTAATGTTTTAGTTGATTTAGACATCTTAGAAGTCAGACAAGGTAGTGGTGCCATTGTTGTTTCAAAAGAAAACGCTATTGCTTATATGAAACAGTTTGATATCAGTAACTCTTTAAAATCATTGGGACATGATATTCAAAGTAATCTTAAACAGCAAAAAAAAGAAATGGATAAACTATCCAATCTTGTTCAAAATCTTCTTGATCAATCAAGTCTTATCAAAAAAGAATTTCCTTTTGAACCTTATGAGTTGACGATTGGGGAATTCACTCATGAAGGAAAATCATTACAAGAATTAAACATATGGCAGCACACAGGAGCTACTGTGATTGCTGTTAAAAAACAAGGCAATTTTATTTTGTCACCAGACCCCCTTACAGTCTTAACTAAAGGCGATCAGCTCTTTTTTGTTGGTAATGACATGTCATCTCTTCGGATGCAACATTTCTTCAATAGTTAATCAATTTTTCGTTATTTACAAGAAAACACCTAGAACTGATAGGTGTTTTTATTTGACATAAGTGACCACATTATTATAGAATAGAGTGGTCAGTGATTGAAAAAACAATGAAAATATTTAGAAAACAATGAAAGAGGCATTAAATGATCAAATTAGAAGTTAAAAACTTAACAAAAATATTTGGTAAAAAACAAAAGTTAGCTTTAAACATGATTAAAGATAATAAGACAAAGAATGAAATTTTAGAAAAAACCGGAGCAACAGTTGGTGTTTATGATGCTAACTTCTCAGTTGAAGAAGGCGAAATTTTTGTTATCATGGGATTATCAGGGAGTGGTAAATCCACCTTGATTCGTCTTTTAAACAGACTCATAGAACCTTCAAGTGGCGATATTTATATCAATGGTGCTGACATTTCTAAAATGAACAAGGAAGAACTAAGAGAAGTTCGAAGAAACACCTTAAACATGGTTTTTCAAAGTTTTGCCCTGTTACCACATAAAACAATATTAGAAAATACTGAATTTGGATTAGAGTTAAGAGGTGTTCCAAAAGATGAAAGAGTGATGAGGGCAGAAAAAGCACTTGATAATTCAGGACTTCTTCCTTTTAAAGATCAATATCCCGACCAATTATCTGGAGGGATGCAACAACGTGTTGGTTTAGCGCGTGCTCTTGCTAATGATCCAGAGATTCTTCTTATGGATGAGGCATTTTCAGCACTTGATCCTCTGATTAGAAAAGATATGCAAGATGAATTGTTAGAATTGCAATCTCAAGTGCAAAAAACGATTATCTTTATCACCCATGATCTTAACGAGGCACTACGTATTGGTGATAGAATTGCCTTAATGAAAGATGGTAAAATCATGCAGATTGGTACTGGTGAAGAAATACTAACGAATCCAGCCAATGATTTTGTGCGTGACTTCGTTGAAGATGTTGACCGTTCAAAAGTTCTGACAGCACAAAATATTATGATTAAGCCTGTGGCTTCAAACATTGATAGTGATGGTCCGAAAATGGCTTTAAATAGAATGAAAACAGAACACGTTAGTATGTTAATGGCGATTAATAAAAAGCGACAATTACAAGGTGTGATAACTGCTGATGCTGCTCTAGAAGCTAATCAAAAACACCTTAGTTTAAAAGAAGTTTTAGACACAGATGTGAGAAAAATATCTGCCGACACTCTAGTAACAGATATTTTACCACTGATTTATGATTCTTCTAGTCCTATTGCTGTTGTTGGAGATGATGATCACTTGCTTGGTGTTGTCATCAAGGGTTCCGTCATTGAATCGTTAGCAAAAGATACTGAAGAATAAGGAGAGAATTGTGATTTTTTTACAAACTAAATTACCCGTCGCAGAGATGGTAGAAGATTTAACCACTTGGACAACAAAGACTTTCTCAGGATTGTTTGATGTTATCCAATCAGGTGGTAGTAGTGCTATGGATTACATTACTTCCTACCTTACATTTATTAATCCATTTGTTTTAATAGCCCTTATAACGGCTTTAGCCTACTTTCTTTCTAGAAGAAAATCTAAAAAAAGTTTTGGGCTAGCCCTATTTACCCTACTTGGTCTCCTCTTTATTTATAACCAAGGTTTGTGGGGTGATTTAATCAATACTTTTACCTTAGTATTGGTTGCCAGCGTTATCTCAGTTATTCTAGGGATTCCTCTTGGTATTTGGATGGCAAAAAGCGATCGTTTCCGTCAAATCATTAGCCCGATTCTTGACTTTATGCAAACAATGCCTGCTTTCGTTTATCTGATTCCAGCCGTAGCCTTCTTTGGTATTGGTATGGTTCCTGGTGTTTTTGCCTCAGTTATCTTTGCATTACCACCAACGGTTCGTTTTACTAATTTAGGTATTCGTGAAGTCTCTGGTGAATTATCAGAAGCTGCAGACTCATTTGGTAGCACATCGCGTCAAAAATTATTTAAAGTAGAATTACCAATTGCAAAAGACACTATTGTTGCTGGGATTAGTCAGACCATTATGCTTGCTTTATCAATGGTTGTAACAGGATCAATGATTGGGTCTCCAGGACTTGGTCGCGGTGTCTTATCAGCACTTCAAAAAGCTGATATTGGTGCTGGATTTGTAAATGGTTTAGCCCTTGTTATTCTGGCTATCTTAATTGATAGAATTAGTCAGTTGGCTAATCATAAATCGTCTTATAAACCAACCTCACCTATGATTAAAAAAATTGTAGCAGTTGTTGCTATTTTATCTGTGATTGGTGTTGGTATTGCTAAAAATGTGATGTCAAACAATAAAACAACAAAAGAAACCATTCGTTTATCTTATGTGCAATGGGATTCAGAAATTGCATCAACCAATGTTTTAGCAGAAGTTTTAAGAGAATACGGTTATAACGTTGAATTAACGCCGCTTGATAATTCCGTTGTTTGGAAATCAGTCGCAGAAGGTACGACAGACGCTTCTGTTAGTGCTTGGTTACCTGTTACCCACGCGGAACTTTATGATACTTATAAAGATAGTCTTGAAGATTTAGGACCAAACTTAGAGGGTGTTAAATTAGGCTTAGTAGTTCCTGAATATGTTTCAGCTAATAGCATTTCAGAACTTTCTGATGAGGCTAAAAAGACAATTACAGGAATTGAACCAGGAGCTGGTATTATGGCCGGTGCTGATTCGGCTTTAGAGACTTATTCTAATCTTTCGGGTTGGCAAGTATCACCTTCATCAACAGGTGCAATGGTGACGGCTCTTGATAAAGCGATCTCTGCCCAAGAAGATATTATCGTTACTGGTTGGTCACCTCACTGGATGTTTGCCAAGTATGACTTGAAATATCTTGAAGACCCAGAAGGTGTCTTTGGTGGATCAGAAAGCATTAAAACAATGGCTCGCCTTGGTTTAAAAGAAGACCATCCAGAAGCTTATCAGATTATTGATAACTTTGAGTGGACATCAGAAGACATGGAAGCTGTTATGCTTGATATTCAAAATGGTGCTAGTGAAAAAGAAGCAGCCCAAAAATGGGTGAGCGAAAACAAAGCAATCATTGAAAAATGGGGTAAATAAGCTAATTAAAACAAGAGTTTGAAACTCTTGTTTTTCTTGTCTCCAGATATTGCTAAAAAGCTCTCTTCGTGACTATTAAAAAAGATAGATTTTTGCTATAATATCCTTATGGAAATTGAAAAAACAAATCGAATGAATGCTTTATTTGAATTTTATGCAGCACTTTTGACGGATAAGCAGATGAATTATATTGAGCTTTACTATGCTGATGATTATAGTTTGGCTGAAATTGCTGAAGAATATCAGGTCAGTCGTCAAGCTGTTTATGATAATATTAAGCGTACTGAAAAGATTCTTGAAGATTACGAGAGAAAACTTCATATGTATTCTGATTATATTGTTCGCAGCGAAATTTTAGATGAGTTAATGACAAAATACTCAGATGATTCTTATCTGATTGAAAAGTTATCTTTTCTAACCAGTATTGATAATAATGACTAACCAAGAAAATAGGAGAAATAATAATGGCATTTGAGAGTTTAACAGAACGCTTACAGGGTGTTTTTAAGAATTTACGAGGTAAGAAAAAATTATCTGAAAAAGATGTTCAAGAAGTCACTAAAGAGATTAGATTAGCCCTTCTTGAAGCCGATGTGGCCTTACCTGTTGTTAAAGAGTTTATTAAGCGTGTTCGTACACGTGCTATCGGTCACGAAGTCATTGATACTTTGAATCCTTCACAACAAATGGTTAAAATCGTCAATGATGAATTGACGACTGTTTTGGGTTCAGAAACATCTCATATTGAAAAAGCACCTAAAATTCCTACTATTATTATGATGGTTGGTCTTCAAGGGGCTGGTAAAACAACTTTTGCTGGTAAATTAGCCAATAAATTGATCAAAGAAGAAAAAGCAAGACCTTTGTTGATTGCAGCCGATATTTATCGTCCTGCAGCGATTGATCAGTTAAAAACGCTTGGTCAACAAATTGGTGTTCCTGTTTTTGATATGGGTGTTGAGCACTCCGCTGTCGAAATTGTGACTCAAGGACTTAACAAGGCTCGTGAAAATCGTAATGACTATGTCTTGATTGATACGGCTGGACGTCTTCAAATTGATGAGCTTCTAATGAAAGAGCTTCGTGACATCAAGACTCTAGCTAATCCAAATGAAATCTTGCTTGTTGTTGATAGCATGATTGGTCAAGAAGCAGCCAATGTCGCTCGTGAATTCAATGAACAACTTGACATTACTGGTGTTGTGTTAACCAAGATTGATGGTGACACAAGAGGTGGTGCGGCCCTTTCAGTGCGTCATATTACTGGTCAACCCATTAAATTTACTGGTACCGGCGAAAAAATAACTGATATTGAAACCTTCCATCCAGATCGTATGGCTAGCCGTATTCTTGGTATGGGGGACCTGTTAACCCTGATTGAAAAAGCTAGTCAAGAGTACGATGAGCAAAAATCAATGCAACTCGCTGAAAAAATGCGTGAAAACACCTTTGATTTTAACGATTTCATCGAACAATTAGACCAAGTCCAAAACATGGGGCCTATGGAAGATATTCTTAAAATGATTCCAGGAATGGCTGGAAATCCAGCACTAGCAAACCTCAAAATAGATGAAAGAGAGATTGCAAGAAAACGGGCCATTGTTTCATCAATGACACCTCAAGAACGTGAAAATCCAGATTTATTATCGCCAAGTCGTAGACGTCGTATTGCTAGCGGTTCTGGTAATTCCTTTATCGAAGTCAATAAGTTCATTAAAGATTTTAATCAAGCTAAGGCAATGATGCAAGGTGCTATGTCTGGCGATATGAATAAAATGATGAAACAAATGGGAATTGACCCTAGCAAAATGCCTAAGAATATGGATATGAGTGGCTTGGGACAAGGAGGTATGCCAGGAATGCCAGATATGTCTGCCTTAGGTGGTGGTGATATGGATATGAGCCAACTACTTGGTGGAGGCTTTAAGGGCAAAATTGGTGAAATGGCGATGAAACACTCTATGAAAAAAATAGCCAAAAAACTTAAAAAAGCAAAAAGAAAAAGAAAATAAAATAATTAGTTTACATAAATTTATTTATGTAAACTTTTTTTTGTTTTTAATACGAAAAAAATCTAAAAAATGTCTATTATGATGGACATTCCTTAAAATTTCCGTCCTAATGGACATTTTTAAAAATGTCTGTTATAATGGACATTGTAAAGGAGATAAGAATGATTTATATTGCAATTATAGGAGATATTATCTCTTCAAAATCAATCAAAGAACGTTCTCAAGCGCAAAAAAAGCTTATGACATTAATAGCAGACATCAATAAGAAATATGAAAAAGTTTTAAAATCACCATTTACTATAACAACAGGTGATGAATTCCAAGCGTTATTGTTACCAAATCATCATGTTTTTGAGATGATTGATTCTATTTCGGCAAATTTTTTACCCTACCATATTCGCTTTGGTATTGGTGTCGGAGAAATGTTAACTGATATCAATGAAAAACAAAGTATCGGTTCGGATGGTCCAGCATACTGGTATGCAAGACAAGCCATCGACTATATTCATGATAATAATGACTACGGCACAAATTTTATTGCCGTTTGTGTAGAAGAAGAAGCGCTAGGCAAAACTATCAATAGTGTTGTTGCTGCTGCAGAGTTTATTAAATCAAAATGGACGTCAACCCAAGAAGAAATTCTAACATCTCTTTTGGAGCAAAATAGTTATGATGAAAAATTTGAACATAAAAAAATAGCCCACCTTTTAGGACTCACACCAAGTGCTTTCAATAAACGTCTTAAAGCTAGTGGTCTTAAAATTTATTTGCGTCTAAAACGTCAAGCAATGAATACTATTTTACAGATTATAAGCGAGAAAGAGGCTAAAGGAGAAGAGTAATATGACAATGATTTCAAATTATTTATCAGCTTATCCGGTCATGACTTTAATGTTACTAGCACATGTCCTAGCCGATTTTCAATTTCAAAGTCAAGAAATGGCCGATCAAAAAGTGTTAAAAGGAAGTTACCTCTATAAACACTACCTAGGTGTTTTTATACCAATGATTGCTTTAATAATCCTTGCACCAGGTTTCACCGGTTATTATTTATTAGTTTGGCTAAGCCATGTTGTGATTGATTATGTCAAATGTTCTTTGGATAATGTTATCAAAAAAAATAATAGTGTTGTTCTAGCTTTTTTAGTCGATCAACTCTGCCATATTATCTGTATTGTTATACTATATTCATTTTTTAAAACCAATCACGCGCCGAT
Source organism: Streptococcus sp. CSL10205-OR2 (assembly GCF_025660655.1). Taxonomy (GTDB): domain Bacteria; phylum Bacillota; class Bacilli; order Lactobacillales; family Streptococcaceae; genus Streptococcus. Next base: position 88,804 of record NZ_JAOTIN010000002.1, on the reverse strand, counting down.
TTATCTTTTTAAAAACTATCAGTGGGTACAACTAGCCTTATTTTTAGCCTTGATAACCAAACCTATCAATATTGCCTTTAAAATCATCTTTCAAAAGTATCAAGTTAAAGAAACTGAAGAAAAAAGCATAAAAGGAGCAGGAGCAGTCATCGGTAATCTGGAACGTCTTGCGACAGCTTTATTTCTTATTATGGGTCAAATACCAGCCATTGGCTTGATTTTTACCGCAAAATCGATTGCCCGCTATGATAAAATTTCAAAAAGTCAAGCTTTTGCAGAATACTATCTAATAGGTTCTCTATTTAGTATTGTTGCTGTTGTAGTTGCATTTTTAATGATTTATGGTTGGTAAAAGAGAGAAATGCTCAAGATTTAGAGGTTGGTTTGAGACTAGTTTTAAAAATAATGCTATAATAAATAAAATCATTTCAAAATGATAATAATCTCATAAACTCATCAGAGATTTAATGGTTATAAACAAAGAAAGAGAGAAACAAATGGATTTTAATAAACTAAAAAACAGCACTGCCGTTACTGAAATTGAAAAAAGATATGAAGACGCTAAGAAAATATTAAAAGACGATCAAAAAGTAGAATCGTTTTTAAAAGACCTCGAAAAAAAATTAAATAAAATTCCTGTTGCGGGTAATACATTGGCCACAATACCAGTGATGGCCTCACTAGTTAATAACTACGCTAAAAAGAAATACACTAACATTCCAACAGGTGTCATTGTGTTAGTTGTTAGCGCACTTATCTATTTTGTCACACCATTTGATATCGTTCCAGATAGCATTCCATTTCTTGGTTTCTTAGACGATGCTTTTATCCTCTCACAAGGATGGAAAATGGCACAATCAGATTTAGAAAAATACCAAAAATGGCGTAAAGAACAAAATAAAGATAAGATTGTTGACATTGAAGAAGAAAACGCATAAGTTCTTGAAAGGAAATTTTAATGGAATTGATTGCCCTTCTTAGAGGTGTTATGCTAACGGGAAAAAATAAAATCCCCAAGATGTCCTACTTAGTAACAATTCTTGAGAAGGTCGGCTTTTATAAAGTTCGTACTCATATCCAAAGTGGCAATCTGATTCTGCATACCAATCTATCTAAGAAAGCGTCAGCTAACTTGATTCGAAAAACCATCAAAGAAAAAATCGGGGTAGATTTGCCAGTTATCGTTAAAACAGTTGCTGACTGTCAAAACGCTGTAATTAGCAATCCTTTCTCTGATTCTTACGACAGAAGTCGTATTCACTTGGTTTTTTATTAATGATAGTTTGGAAGAAGAAGCCTTATCAAAAATAAAAGGTACTGACTTTGGTCAAGAAGAATTAGTGGTTGGGTAGCACTGCTTTTATCTTTATCTTCCTAAAGATGCTCCTAAAAAGAAATTAAATACAAATTTCTTGGAGAAACACCTAGGAATTACTGCAACAATGAGAAAAATAGGTGTCATTGAAAAATTATTATTAAAATGAAAGTCACTTTTAAATGAAGTGATTTTTTATTTTAATAATAAGTCAAAATACTTTACCAATTGATATAGAAGTGGTAAAATAACATCATAAAATATTTCGAAATCTAAATAAGTGAGGTAATAACATGATTGAATTAGGTATTTCATCTTTTGGAGAAACAACACCACTTGAAAAAACAGGTAAAGCGATTTCTCATGATGAACGTATCCGTAATATGGTTGAAGAAATGGTGCTAGCTGATGAGGTAGGGCTAGACATTTATGCTATTGGTGAACACCACCGTGAAGATTTTTCAGTCTCAGCGCCAGAAATTTTACTAGCTGCTGCAGCATCAAAAACAAAAAATATTCGACTATCAAGTGCAGTAACGATTCTTTCTTCCATTGATCCTGTCAGAGTCTACCAACAATACGCTACTATTGATGCTCTATCAAATGGAAGAGCTGAAATTATGGCTGGACGTGGGTCATTTATTGAATCATTCCCATTATTTGGTTATGACTTAAATGACTATGAAGAATTATTTAACGAAAAATTAGATATGCTTCTTCAAATTAGAGAAAATACTAATTTGAACTGGACAGGAAAACACACACAAACTGTTAATAATAGACCTGTTTACCCAAGATCTGTTCAAGACAAATTACCAATTCAAGTAGCAACAGGTGGTAATTTCCACTCCACACAACGTATTGCTGAAATGGGGCTTCCAATTGTTTATGCGATTATTGGTGGTAATCCACGTGGTTTTGGTCAATTGATTAGACTTTATCGTGAAATTGGTCGTGCACATGGCCATGATTTAAGTAAAATGACTGTCGCAGCTCACTCATGGGGTTGGTTATCAGATGATAAAGAAAAAGCTGAAAAAGAATACTTCTACCCAACCAAACAATTAGTTGATAACATTAGTAAAGACAGACCACACTGGACTGAGTTAACTTATGATGCCTACCTTCAACAAATCGGTCCAAACGGTGCTATGTTTGTTGGTGATGCTGAAACAGTTGCAAATAAATTAATCCGTATGATTGAAGATTTAAAACTCGATCGTTTCATGCTTCACTTACCAGTTGGTTCAATGCCACATGAAGATGTCTTAAAAGCTATTCGCATTTTTGGAGAAGAAGTAGCACCAAAAGTAAGAGAATACTTTGCTAATAAAGAAAAAGAAGCAAACTAAATGAGCCCTTTTGATATATAAGAACTGAGAAATCAGTTCTTTTTTTATTTTTTTTAAAAAGTGTTGACACTCACCTTAGGTAATCGTTTATACTAAATGTGTTAGGAGGATTTCTAAATGACCTATTTAGTTAAAAAAGTCAGTGAAATAAGTGGTGTATCAGTGCGCACATTACATCACTATGATAAAATTGGTCTTTTGTCACCACAAAAAAATGATAATGGTTATCGGTACTATACTAGAGAAGATTTGGCCACTCTTCAAACAATTTTGTTTTACAAATACCTTGGTTTTTCTTTAAAACAAATCAAGGATTTGCTAACAAAAGATGATTCCCAACGACTTAATAAACTAAAGAATCAATTAGAGTTAATGAAGCAAGAAAAATTCAAACTGCTAACACTTATTGAAACATTAGAAAAAACGATTTTAGCTGAGGAAGGAAAATTACAAATGACAGCCAAAGAACAATTCAAAGGATTTACTTATCAAGACCATCAAAAATATGAAAAAGAAACCAAAGAAAAATACGGTGAAGAAGTTGTTGAAGCAAGTAAACAAAAACAAAAGGGTAACGAAAAAATAATGACGGACGCCTTTAATTCTGTGTTCACACAATTTTCAAACCAAATGAAAAAAGGTGAAGACATTTCTTCACTTAAAAATAAAAAACTAGCTGAAGAACTTTATCATCTTATTAATCAGTATGGGTTTGATTGTTCCTTAGAGATTTTTGGGAAAATTGGTCTCAATTATGTTCAGGATGACGAATTTAGAAAAAATATCGATCAATTTGGAGAAGGTGCCGCCAAATATATCAGCGATGTTATTCAAGAATATGTTAACGAAAATACTGATTAATTAAAAATACCGGAGATAATCAATCTCTGGTATTTTAATGATTTAAAGCTATCCTATAATAGCATTAAAAAGAGTTTGTAGGGTTTGACTTTCAAAAATAATAAAAACGCCTAAGCTTATATAGACAACACCCATTATCCAAACGCCATATTTTTCTATTAAATTACCAATAATTGGTATATCAGAGAGTTTATGAGCAGAAAATGCGAGTAAAAACATTAATACAATAAAAACAAAAAGGGTAATAATAAGTTCTTTCACATTCAATGTCACAAAATAAGGTACAAACAAACCAATATTATCAGCACCACAGCTTCCTAAAACTACTAAAGCAACAACACTTAGTAGTTTACTAAGTCCTTTTTCTTGCAATTGTTTTTTAGCATTTTCTTCACCAGCGCAATTATCAGTGAGGAGTGTCTTAACACCAAAATAAATTGGGATAATTCCTAAAAATCCCAGTAACCATTTTTGAGGAACGAATCCTAAAATATAAGCAAAAAAGAGACTAACAATCATTAAAATTAGTGACCCTAGATATTGTCCGAGATAAATATCTCGGTATTGTTTTTTAGTTTTTGCTCGTCCAAAAAAAATTAGCAAAATGATAATTAAATCAATAGCTGTGGCAGAATAAAGTATTATCCCAGCCATCATAGTTTGAAACATAGTTAATACCTCATTCATAGATAGTTTATTTATTGTCATTATAGCTTAAAGTTAAGAACAATAACAATTATCTGTTTGACGGCAGTCAATTCATTGGTTCTATGAGCTCATAAAGCTATTTAAATAACGCTATTTTTAATCATTAAAGAGTTTAAATAATTCTCTCTAACATCTTTCCGAAAAACTATAATTTTCTTGAAACATATATAAGGTTATGTTATACTATGACTAAAGAAAACTTAGAAAGAAACCGACTTTATGAGACGTAAACTACTACTTGATAAAATTGATGCCTTAAAAAAAATCATGCCCTGGTATGTTTTAGATTATTATCAATCAAAATTATCAGTCCCTTACAGCTTTACAACCCTTTATGAATATCTTAAGGAATATCGTCGTTTTTTTGAATGGTTACTGGACTCTGATATCTCAAATGCTCCTAAAATGGCTGATATTCCTCTTAAAACACTCGAAACATTGACCAAGAAAGATATGGAAGCCTTTATTCGTTATCTGAGGGAAAGACCCCTTCTTAATGCTAATTCAACGCAAAACGGTGTCTCTCAAACCACTATCAATCGAACGCTCTCAGCTTTGTCCAGTTTATACAAATACTTGACTGAGGAAGTTGAAAATGATCAAGGAGAGCCTTATTTTTACCGTAATGTCATGAAAAAAGTCTCAACCAAAAAGAAAAAAGAAACTTTAGCAGCTAGAGCCGAAAACATCAAAGGAAAACTCTTTTTAGGCGATGAGACTATGGATTTCCTTGAATATGTTGAAATTGAGTATCCTAATCAACTTTCTAATCGTGCCCTTTCTTCTTTTAACAAAAACAAAGAAAGAGATCTTGCCATTTTGGCACTACTTCTTGCCTCAGGAGTTCGACTCTCAGAAGCAGTTAATCTTGATTTAAAAGATGTTAATCTCAAAATGATGGTCATTGAAGTCACAAGAAAAGGTGGCAAACGGGATTCCGTCAATGTTGCTAATTTTGCTAAACCTTACCTAGAAAATTATCTTAATATTCGAACACAACGTTACCAAGCAGAAAAAAATGACACAGCCTTCTTCTTGAGTCTGTATCGGGGTGTTCCTAATCGTATTGATGCTTCAAGTATTGAAAAAATGGTTGCCAAGTACTCTGAAGATTTTAAAATCAGAGTCACTCCTCATAAATTAAGACACACACTCGCAACGAGACTTTATGATGCGACCAAATCACAAGTATTAGTCAGTCATCAACTAGGCCATGCCAATACCCAAGTCACTGACCTTTATACTCATATTGTTAATGATGAACAAAAAAACGCTCTAGATAAGCTATGATTTTCTGATACCATCTGCTATAACATTAAAAGCCTGACAGTGGTTTTGCAACTATTGTCAGGCTTTTTTCATATCGCATAAAATAATAAAATAAGGTTATTGACCAACAATCGTCTTAAAACCATTTTTCAAATCGATATTTTCAGTTTCAGTAAAGTATAGCCAATTATTCTCATTTCCTTGATTTTGGCTGGTGTGTAGAACCATTGATTGTCCGTCTTTGATAACAAAATAGTATAAATGCTTAACATCAGGGTAACTTTGTTCGTAATCACTATAAACAGCAACGAGATTATAAACACCAGGTTTATCGCCAGTATCAGACCATTCCACGTTGATTGGAGAGTCGTTTAATGCTGGTGTCATACTGTCACTTTCTACAGTGCTTATTTTCGGTGTTAGGTAACCATAGTAATTTAGAGGACTATCAGGTGTATAGCTAGTATAAAATTGATTCATTTCAACTTGCCACTCACTGATAAAGGATTGTAATGCTTGAGCTTTTTCGGCTGTCCATAGATGATTTTGACTGGGCTCTTTTTCTATTTGATCTGATTTTTTTACATTTTCTGTTTCTGTTGTTTTAGTGTCATCCTTCTTATCAGTAGTTTCGCTTGTTTGTTCTACCTTATTATCATTATTATTTGAAAACTTATTGTTTGATTGTGAATTACCCCAAATAAACCAACTGAAAACACTAACTAGAACGACTACTCCAAATAAAATAGGTAAATACTTATTTTTTTTCATATTTCCTCCTATCTATTTACATAAATAAATTTATGTAAACTAAACGATTTTAGACTATTTTTTAATAATCACTTTGGTTCCTTTGTCAATCTCGCTAACAATGGTAATATTAAGTTCCAAATCATCAAGAATTCGTTTGGTCATATAAAGCCCCAGCCCAGTTGCTTTTTGATATTCTCTGCCATTGTACCCTGTAAAACCTTCTTCAAAGAGTCTTGGGATATCTTCTTTTAAAATACCTATCCCTGTGTCTTCAATGATAAGAGAATTTCCCATTTTAATTGTGATTTTCCCACCCTTTTTAGTGTATTTAAGGGCATTATCAATCAGTTGAGTCACTGCAAATGTTAACCATTTTTGGTCACTTTTAATCTCCCAATCCCCAATAATTTCAATGTCAATATCTTTATGTAAGAACAAAAGACGATATTTTTTAACAATCTCAATCACTACTTCTTTTAGATGAATCCTTTCAAACCTAAAATCGGTTTGATGATGGTGAAATTTTAAGTAGTTAATAAGAATGTCCACATAGTTATCAAGACTTAACAATTGTCGATTGATGTCTTGTGGCTTTAGCTCATTGGTTTGCGTCATGAGAGAGATAGCTGACAAGGGGACTTTCATCTGATGTGACCACATTTTAACCAAGTTTTGAAGATTTCTCTCACGTCGACGGTATTGCGATAACTCCACTAATTGTTCCTTTTCTAATGCAAAATAATGCTCTAAAAAAGCTTTTTCCAAAGGACTATTAAGTAAACTATTTTTTCCTAGAAGGATATTAGCGGCCAATTCTTGTCGTTTTCGATAGTAAACACTAAATTGCCAAAGACTAACAATAATGAGTAACGTAGCAGTAAATAATAGTGATGTGACAAAGTAATCAAGAGGCAAATGATAGAGAATAAAGGTGATTAGAAAAGTCATCACTAATAGCAAATAAAGAGCGTACCACACAAAATATTCTTTAAAAAAATCTTTTATCATTGGATTAAATACCCTACTCCTCTTACAGTGTGAATGTGATTAAATCCTATTTGAGTCACCTTTTTTCGCAATCTTGTCATATTGACACTTAACGTATTATGATCGATAAATTCTTCATTCTCCCAAAGTTTTTCAAGTAGTACTTCTTTGGATACTACTTCTCCTGGCTTGGCAAGGAGTGTTATCATGATTTTAGTTTCTGTCCTTGACAATTGAATATGCTGATGATCTTTAAAGAAATCACCATCAGGTGTCAAATAAAAGTCATTATAACTATAGTCCTTATGACTAAATTGATAAGCACGTCTTAAAATTGCCGTTAATTTGGCTTCTAAGATATTGAGAGAAAAAGGTTTGGCAATAAAATCATCGGCGCCCATGTTCATTGCCATAATAGCACTCATGTCATCATCGGCACTAGAGATAAAAATGATGGGTGTCGTTAATGTTTTACGAATTTCAGTTGTCCAATAAAAGCCATTAAAATAAGGCAAAGAAATATCCATCAAGATCAAATCAGGCTGAAATTCGTTGATTTCTTGCAAAATCGCTCTAAAATTTTGACAAGAAAAAACCTGGTAATCTTTTTTAAAATGATTGGAAAGAAGAGTAACAATCGTTTCATCGTCTTCAACAATGTAGAGTTTTTGTTTCTTATTCATACTTCTATTCTACCAAAAAAGTAGCGAATATTCGCTACTTTTTGTGTTTTAAAGGTTTTCGATTAAAACTTCCCAACCGACACCATATTTGTCAATCAAGGAACCATAATAACCAAAAGGCGTTTGATTAATAGGATTGACTACTTTTCCATTTTCAGAAAGTGCATCAAAAATTCTTTTAGCATCTTCCTTAGAATCAGGAGTAATATGAATGAGAGTATCTTGGTTTTTACTTCTATTAAACCCTTCTTCAGAAACATCAAACCCTATGATTTTACTTTCTCCAATTGAAATCATAATATTTGCAACATAGTTTTCAACGCTTTTAGGAATATTATCCATTCCCATTGCAGCCATGTCTTTATAGCGATAAATTGGTGATAGATCTGTATTAAAAATATTTTTGTAAAAGAGGAATGCTTCTTCGGCATTACCAGCAAATTTTAATTGTACATTTAGTTTCATAATAACCTCCTATTATTAAGTAAATAGTTTATGACACTTATTAGTTTACAAAATAATGGAGATAAAAACTTCTTCTACTTTGCTATTTTAAGTCATCAAATAGTAACTTAGGAAGATTAATGTTGATGGGAGGATCTTCAGGAAGAGCTTCTCTGAAATTCAGATTAAAAATAGCCATATTTTGCTTGGGAAAAGCAATCTCATCATCAATTTTGCAACGTAATGCCTTGTTTAAAACAAAATAGTCTGACAATCGTCCGTTTTTTTCGATAGAACAGGCTAGTAGATAATAGTTTCCAGGAGGAATATTATCTAAAACACAGATCTGACTTCCAACAACTGCTTTTCCGACAATTGGGCGATGATTTGGAATGGGGTGTTTAAACAGTCCAATAAAACTAACGCCACCCTTATAATAGCTAGGGTAGTCAAGTGTGACAATACACTGACTGTTTAACTCTTGTTTTGCTGGTTTTTCGTAGTGGCTATGGCTGACTTTTTCTATTTGTTCATAGTCTTTCATAAAAGCATATAAACGTTTTAAACTTTTTTGATATTGTTTTGGTGTTACCCCTGTCTGCTTTTCAAAATTCTTTGAAAAAGTTGTTGCGCTGAGAAAACCAGCTTTCAAATGGGAAGCTAACACACTATTATTTTTGATGACCAGATTATTAATACTTGCTTCCATTTTTAAAGAAGAAATAAATTGTTTGATGGAAAAACCTGTTTCCTTTTTGAAGGCACGTGAAAAGTAAAAAGGACTATAACCAAAGTGATTTGCTAATGCATCAATAGAGTCGATGGTATTGTATTGTTCTTTTATATAAGTAATGATTTCATTGATTTGTATGGTTAGGGAATGGATGATAACCACTTCCTTTCTAGAACGTCTTATCTTATTTTATCAAAAAAGTAGCGAATATTCGCTACTTTTTATCTTTCAATGATTTTATAATAGGTTCGACTTGTTAACTTATAAATAATAAAGTAGATGATCACAATGATAGCGATGGTGATAAATGAAACACCATTGACCAAATGATCACTAGTCACACCAAACAGAATTAACATTTGTTTTAGCATCACTAAGGCAACAATAAAGTGCATGATTGCCATAGCAAGTGGCATAAAGAAGACAAAGATTGTTTGTGAGTTAATTGTCTTTTTAACAGCTTTTTGACTCATTCCTACTTCTTGTAAAATCTGATAGGATTTTTTATCTTCGTTTCCTTCTGTGTATTGCTTGTAATAGATAATAAGTGCTGCGCCTAATAAGAAACTAAAGCCTAGTAAAAAGCCAGTAAAGAGGAACCCACCTGTTGTAATATAAGCGTCCTCCATATGTTCTTTTTTAGTAGAAATAAAAGCAATAGGAAATCCTTCGTTATTCACTATAGAATCTTCAAAATCTTTACTTTTTAGAACTGTCAATTCTTGGTCTGATAAGTCTGTAAATACAGTGTAATTGGACGGACTATTAATACCATTATTTGATACTTCTTGATATCTTGATGAAATATCATTAAAAATCTCATCGTTACTTACCACTAACACTCCTGAATTATAAGTATTTACAGCTGGAGGAAAGTGAACCGTCTTAAAGTTTTTAATATTTTTAAAGTGGTAGTCAAAAAAAGTAATTGTTTCAAACTGACTGTTTCCTTTTTGAACAAAGAAGGCTGTTTCATCATCTTTTAGTTGGGGTAAATCATTACCTAAACTACGAAAATCATCTTGTGTCACAAGATAAATAAAAGCTAAGTTTGAAGGATCGGGATTTGTAATAGCTTCCTCATTAATTGTTAAGTCCTTACCGGTAGAGACGTTGAATCCTACTAAACTGGAGAAAAACTTAGGCCCTTCTATTTCTCTGTCTAGTTTTTTGACAACTAATTCTTCGAATAATGAACGTGCTTCATCTTTTGTTTCTCCAAAAAATGTCAAACTTGTATTTTTAGGAAAACTTTCATCAGCTAGTTTTTGTGTTGCGCTATATAAAGAAAAAGTTGTTGCAATAGTGACAAAAGCCATGATAGCCAGTAAAGTAATGTTAGCTAATCCAACAGCATTTTGTTTCATTCTGAAAATCATTTGGGACACAGTGATAAAATGTTCAGGCTTGTAAAAATAATTTTTCTGATTTCTTTTTTTCTTAAGATACCAAGTTGTGAAACTGATATAGAAAAGATAAGTACCAATGATAACCAAAATAACAGCAATGAAGAAACGCTGAAGCACTGCTATTGCGGCAATTTTTGATGAACTTAGTGATAAATAATAGCCAATGCCTAGAAAAACAATACTTAACAGTGCCAAAACAATATTTCCTTTTGGCTCTTTTTCTCCTTTTTCTCTACTTGTAAATAGAGCAAGTGGTGAAGTTTTCTTGATAAACCATAAATTGAACAATTCAAGGATTAAAAAGATACCTAAGAAGATAAGATTAGTAAAAATAAATGGTAAAACAGTTATTTTAAAAGAAGTTAATTCAACGTGAATTAAGTTAATGAAAACTAAGTGGAGAAAATTAGCAAAAACAATACTTAACAGACTCCCTAAAATAATCAGGCTGACATAAATAATGATTAACTCTAAGCTGGCAATTAAGCTGATTTGTGATTTCTTCATCCCTAGTATATGATACAAACCAAATTCTCTGCTACGTTGTTTCATCAAAAAATTAAAACTATAAACAGCCATAATCACAGAAAAAATGGTTAAAACAATAGCAGCTAGAGATAGCGTCATTGTCCCATATTTCATTGTATCAGACATAGGACTTAACATGATTAGAAAATTGGAACAAACCAAAGTATATAAAACTAAACTGGCCAGAATAAAAGGAAGAAAATTATTTAATGATTTTCTAATATTTTGAATCGCTAATTTGAGATAAAACATCCTACTCACCTCCTAACAAAGCTGCCATAGAGAGTGAAATTTCCTTACTAAATTCTGTAGTTGATTTATTAGCACGATACATTTGATGGAAAATACGGCCATCTTTAATAAATAAAACACGCTTGGCATGACTTGCTGCATTGGCTGAATGCGTAACCATTAAAATGGTTTGTCCATCATTGTTGATAGTTTCAAAAAGGTTTAGTAGATCTTCGGAATTCTTATAATCTAAAGCTGCTGTTGGTTCATCAGCTAAGATTAATCTAGGTTGTGTGATTAAACTTCTAGCAATGGCAACTCTTTGTTTTTGCCCGCCAGAAATTTCAAAAGGTCGCTTATTTAAAAGACCATCAATTTTTAATTTTGGAGCAATAACAGATAAACGTTTTTCCATTTCATTGTGAGGAACACGACTCAAGACTAAAGGCAAAAAGATATTATCTTTAATAGTGAGTGTGTCTAAAAGATGAAACTCTTGAAACACAAACCCCAAATGTTGCAAGCGAAAATCTGCTAACTGATTTGGTTTAATCGTTGTAATATCTTTATTATCCATAACAACACTACCTTTTGTTGGCTTATCAAGTGTTGCCAGAATATTTAAAAGTGTTGTTTTTCCAGAACCACTTTCACCCATAATGGCGATAAATTCACCTTCTTCTACTTTGAAATCAACATCTTGTAGAGCTTTGGTTTCTTCTTTAGAAAAACGTGTACGATAAACTTTTTCTAAATGATTAATTTCTAAAAACATAAGCAACTCCTTTTATCATTAGGTAAGATATATTAAATGTTTTTGGTAATAATAATATATCATAAGTTTTTTATTTGTACTATTATTATAATACACAAAAGGAAAAGATTACCTTACACTTTTTTTAGAAAATCTTACAATTTTGTAAGAAAAGAAATTTGTTTTTAACACACCAAGAAATCAAAAAACTAGGCATTGTATGCCTAGTTTTTATTACTTATTAGCAATTATTTTTCTGCTAAAGAATCATTGATTGGATTTTGTCGAATTAATTTTGCTTTTTTGATATCTTCAACCGTTTGCGTGCCAGCTAGTTGCATCACAATTTTTAATTCATGGTTAAGGTGTTCAACAACACTTTGTGCGCCTTGGGCTCCACCTAAAGACAATCCATATAAGATAGGACGACCAATGGCAACTATGTCAGCGCCATTTGCTAATGCTTTAAAAACGTGTGAGCCACGACGAACACCACTATCAAAAACAATTGGTACTCGTTTATTCACTTTGTCTGCTATTGCTTTTAAAACATCAAATGAAGCAGGCCCACCATTTAACTGGCGACCACCATGGTTAGAAACCCAAACACCTGCTGCCCCTGCTTCAATAGCAATTTCAGCATCTTCTGGGCTTTGAATCCCTTTCACAAAGACTGGAAGTCCTGTGTAATCAGCTACTTTTTTGACATCTGAAGGCAAGATTACCTGTGCTGCTGCAGCATAGATTTCAGCTATACCTTTTCCTTCACTATCTCCTGCTGATAGCTTCTCAAGATTTCCCATAGGAATTGGGAATTGGAAATTATTGATAATATCAGCTTCACGATAGCCACCAAGCATTGAATCTACTGTCATCACAATGGCTTTTACACCAGAATTGACTGCTTCATCAAGCCAAGTTTTGTTGATTTCCCAATCTTTACTCATATATAGTTGGAAAAATTGTGGTGCTCCTTCTCCTGCTTTTGCAATTTCTTCAATAGTTGCATTACCATAAGTACTTTGACTCATGATAGTCCCAGCATTTGCCATCCCTTCTGCTGTTGCTAGTTCCCCTCTAGCGTGAGCTAGGCCTTGTGCGGCAACAGGAGCTGCAATAATTGGCATTGATAGATTAATATCAAGCAGTTGTGTTTCAGTGGAAGGATTTTCAACGCTTGTTAAGACACGAGGAACAATTTGAACATGATCAAAAGCCTTCGTATTTTCTTTTAGAGTCCATTCGTATTCAGAACCTTCTGTAATATAACCAAATCCACCTGTTGGAATGATTTCTTTTGCTCTATCTTCCAAACTTGGGAGATTTAAAATTGCTAATTTCTCTTCGCGATCTGATTGTTCATAACCATTTGTGATTGTCATAAAAATGCCTCTTTCTTTCTAAAAATGTCTTAATGATTTTATATCTTAATACTCTGTTTTACTCTTGTCAAATGATGCGTTTGAAATAAAAAACAAGGTAGATTTACCTTGTTTTAAACTGTAATAAAATTTTCTAAGTCTGAGAGGGCTCTCTCTGCTATTTTTTCATAACGTTCTTTTTTATCTCTAATTCTAGGACCATCTAGTTCTTTAATAATTCCAAAATTGACATTCATAGGTTGGAAATGTTTGCTTTCAGCATGAGTGACATAATAAGGTAAACTGCCGATAGCTGTTGTTTGAGGAAAAATCACAGCCTCTTCATTCTTGAATAATTTAGCGGCATTAATGCCAGCCACTAAACCGCTGGCTGCTGATTCGACATAGCCTTCCACTCCTGTCATTTGACCTGCAAAGAAAATATTAGGTTTTATGCGTGATCTAAAGGTTTCTTCTAATAAATTTGGGGAATCCATATAAGAGTTCCGGTGCATAACACCATATCTGACGAATTCAGCATTTTCTAATCCTGGAATCATGGAAAAGACGCGTTTTTGTTCTCCCCATTTTAGGTGCGTTTGAAAACCAACAATATTAAAAAGACTTCCTGCGGCATTATCTTGTCTTAGTTGGACAACTGCGTAAGGCGTCTTATATTCGCCATCACGCTTTCCTTTGTAGTCTTCTGGATATTCTAGTCCAACAGGCTTCATTGGCCCATAGAGCATGGTTTTTACACCTCGTTTAGCCATGACTTCAATTGGCATGCAACCTTCAAAGTATTTTTCTTTTTCAAAGGCATTAAGAGGTGCTTCTTCTGCTGTAGTTAATGCATCATGAAAAGCTATAAATTCTTCTTTAGTCATTGGACAATTTAAATAAGCAGCTTCACCTTTGTCATAACGTGATTTTAAGTAGACTTTATCCATGTTTATGGTATTTTTGTCAATAATGGGAGCAGCTGCATCGTAAAAGTAAAAACCATCACCACCATTTAAGCGATGTATCTCGCTGGCTAAAGCATCAGATGTCAAAGGACCAGTTGCAATAACAGTGATAGCATCGTCTGGAATACTAGTTATTTCTTCTCGAATAACTTCAATAAGAGGGTGATTGCTAATGAGTTCAGTAACACTTTTTGAAAAACCTTCTCTATCTACTGCTAAAGCGCCACCTGCTGGTACTCTTGAATCTTCTGCAGCTTTTAAAATAACGGAGTCTAGACGACGCATTTCTTCTTTTAAAAGTCCGACCGCATTGGTTAAACTATCCCCACGAAGCGAGTTAGAACAAACCAATTCAGCGAAAAAGTCGGTTTTATGTTGAGGAGTTGCTTTAACCCCTCTCATTTCATAGAGTTTAACTGGAATACCTCGTTTAGCAATTTGATAGGCTGCTTCACTTCCAGCTAAACCTGCACCAATAACATTAATATAAGATTGAGACATGACACTAATACCTCTTACTAGGTTTCCCTAGTTCAAATCTTTCTATTTTAATACTGTTATTATAACAAAATATTTTAGTTTAAACGATAGTAAAAAATAAAGTTTACATAAACATAATTATGTAAACTTAGTTTCTTTATTTAATTTTTTCTTCTTCGTAATCACAATTTTCATTACTACAAACAACTTGTTTGCCACCGCCTCTGATTTTCTTTTCAACCAGATAATCACCTGATTTAGGGCAATTTCTACCAATTGGTAAGTTCCACGAAGTGAATTCACACTCAGGGTAGCGACTGCAACCGTAGAAAATACGATTACGTTTTGTTTTTCTTTCAATGACTTGACCTTGATGACAAAGTGGACAAGTGACTCCGATTTCCTTTGTGAAAGGTTTTGTGTTGCGACAATCTGGGAAGTTGCTACATGCATAAAACTTGCCATATTTACCAAGCTTAATCACCATTTCATGACCACAAACATCACAGAGAAAACCAGCAGGTTCATCTTTAATTTGAATTTTTTCAATTTCTTTTTCTGCTTTGGCGAGTTCTTTTTCAAAAGGTTTGTAAAAACTATCGATAACTTTCTGCCATTGTTCCTTACCAATTTCGATTTGATCGAGTTTTTCTTCCATTTCAGCTGTAAAAGTCACATCAACAATATCTGGGAAGAATTCGACGATTAATCGATTAACAATTTCACCAAGTTCTGTCGGTTCAAATCGTTTGGCAGAGAGTTTAACATAGTAACGCTTCTGAATGGTTTCTAGTGTTGGCGCATAGGTAGATGGTCTACCAACGCCGTTTTCTTCTAGGGTTTTAATCAAGGTTGCCTCAGAAAATCTTGCTGGTGGTTGCGTGAAATGTTGTTCAGGGTTAACTGAAACTTTTTTGACGACATCTTTTTCAGCCATTTCTGGAAGCATTTTGCTTTTATCAGAATCATTATAGACCGCTAAGTAACCATCAAATTTAACTTGGCTACCATTTGCAACAAACATAACGCCATTTTGTGAAAGACTGACTTTTACAGTGTCAAAGACAGCCGGTTTCATTTGACTAGCAACAAAACGATTCCAAATGAGAGTATAAAGTTTTAATTGGTCTTTGTCTAAGTATTTTGCAATACTTTCTGGTGTGTGTGTGACACTTGATGGACGAATAGCTTCATGGGCATCTTGAGCACTGCTGGCATTTTTTACTTTTTGGCTATGTTTAGAATATTGACTACCAAAACGTTCTGTAATTAATTTAGCCGCTTCTGCTTGTGCAACTGGACTAATACGTGTTGAATCGGTACGCATATAAGTGATTAACCCTTGATGACCAGCAGGACCAAGACTAAGACCTTCATAAAGCTGTTGTGCTACCATCATTGTTTTACGCGTTCTAAAGTTAATCTTGTTGGCTGCATCTTGTTGAAGAGATGAGGTTGTATAAGGCAAAGGAGCATTTCTTCTTCTCTCTTTTTTCTCAACTTTATCAACAATAAAGTCATTACCTTTAAGGCGTTTTAAGACTTCTTTGACAGTATCATTATCTTTAAGTTTTAATTTATCGGCATCAAGTCCATAAAAATTGGCTTGAAACTTTTTAGTTCCTTTTTTAAAGACACCATCAATGGTCCAGTACTCTTCAGGAATAAATGCTTTTATTTCATTTTCACGATCAATAATCAGTTTTAAAGCGATGGACTGAACACGTCCTGCCGACAATCCTTTTTTGACTTTTTTCCAAAGAATTGGAGAAATAGAGTAACCAACAATACGGTCAAGAACTCTTCTGGCTTGTTGTGCATCAACCAAGTCCATATCAATTTCTCTAGGCTCAATGAAAGCATTTTTAACAGCCTCTTTGGTCACTTCGTTAAAGACGACGCGATTTTTATCGCCTTCTTTTAAGTCGAGAATATGGGCTAAATGCCAAGAGATAGCTTCTCCCTCACGGTCTGGGTCGCTTGCAAGATAGACTTTTTTGGCATTTTTAGCTTCTTTTTTGAGAGAATTGATTAAGGGACCTTTTCCGCGAATATTAATGTATTGTGGTTCATAGTTGTTATCAAAGTCGATTGACATGCTTGATTTCTTCAAATCACGAATGTGTCCGACACTGGCTACCACTTTATATTGTCGTCCAAGGTACTTTTCAATGGTTTTTGCTTTAGCAGGGGATTCGACAATGACTAAATTCTTTTTAGCCGTTGTTTTTTTCTTTCCTGTTTTCTTTTTTGTTTTTAATGTTGTAGGCATACTAGACTTCCTTATTTTTTATCAGCAACTAGCATGATAACCCTTTTTTTAGCACCTGTCAACAAAAAAAGTTTTTCTATAGGAAAACAGCTTTTAATTTTGATACTCTAAAATCACATCTAAGCCTGATGTAATGCATTTTGCGCCTTCTTTTATTAGTCTATGACAACCTTCAGATTTACCATCCAAAATATTACCTGGTACAGCAAATACATCACGTCCTTCTTCCATTGCTCTTTCGCAAGTAATGAGACTGCCAGAACGTAATTTCGCCTCGATAACGATGACTCCTTGACTAAGTCCTGCAATAATTCTATTTCGTTTTGGGAAATGATAACGCAAAGGTTGGGTTTTTGGTTCATATTCAGAAATAATTAAATGATTTTTAGCAAGATACTCTTGTAACAACTCATTTTCCTTTGGATAATAGACATCCAAACCTGTCCCTATAACGGCTATTGTTTTTCCACCATTTTTTAATATTGACAAATGAGCAGCCGTGTCAATCCCTTTAGCTAGTCCGCTAACAATGACAAAGCGATTACCAAGTTCAGAAATAATTTTTCTAACAATCTTAATTCCTTTTTGACTAGCCATCCTAGCGCCTACTACTGCTATTTTTGGGTGAGAAAGTAATTCTATGTTTCCTTGATAAAATAATAAAACAGGGGGATTGTGGCTATTTTTTAGAGCTTCTGGATAGTGGTCATCAAGAATTGATAATGTTGGAAATTGATAGAAGGATTTTTTTAATTTTTGATGGTCAAGTGCCTTATAAGCTTGTATAAACTGACTTGGTATTTTGACACCTGAGATCACTGCTATATTTTTTAGTGATAATTTCTCGTCGTGTTTTTTTCGATAATCAAGTAGATTTAACAAGTGTTGATTTGTTAGTCCGGCTTTTTTCAATTTAAATAGTTCAAAATTATTCATATTCACCTCTCAACTGACTATTCGAAAAAACCAGCCAAAAAGACTGGTTTTAAAATGATTTATTAAGCATTGATTTAATAGGTTCAAATGTTTGACGATGAATAGGTGTTATGCCATAAGCTTTTAAGGCATCCAGATGTTTTTTGGTACCATAGCCCGAATTGTTATTAAAATCATATAGAGGGTACTGACTGTGATAGTCATTCATTAATTGATCTCTTGTTACCTTGGCAACAATTGAGGCTGCTGCAATCGATAAACTTTTGCTGTCACCTTTGATAATTGCTTCTTGTGGGATATCACAATCAAGGGTCATAGCATCAATTAGAAGAAAATCAGGAGTGATCTCTAGTTTTGAAACAGCGTCAAGCATGGCTAACTTACTAGCTTGGTAAATATTGATATCGTCAATAGCTTTGTTATCAATAATTCCAATTCCAATAGCCAAAGCAGTTTCCATCACTTTCTGATAAATAGAATGGTGTTTCTTTTTAGGGATTTTTTTACTGTCATTTAATCCTGGTATTAAAGTGTTTTCAGGTAAAATAACAGCTGCTGCAACAACTGGGCCAGCTAAGGGACCACGCCCTACTTCATCAATACCACAAATAAGAGAAAACCCTTTTTGATAGAGATCTCTTTCATAAGAAAGCATCTGTTCAAGCCGTTTTAATTCATTTTTTTGTTGTTTTATTTCTTTTTTTCGCTTCTTGAGAAGGTTTTGGACACCAATTCGCTCATCATCTAGAAATTGTTGGAAGGTTGGGTCATCAATGCTATTAACGTTTGCTAAAAGTGTTTTAATTTTCTTAATTGTTAGCATCGATTTCCTCAATTCTATCAAGAGTAAACGTTCCCAAACGGCCGTCTCTGACTTCTTTAACAAATAGGCTATAAAATCTATCGTAGTCCTCGCGATAGCCAAGTTTTTTTGTCATTGTCATAATGATGTCTGGTGCTTCATCTTCTAATGAAATGCCCTTGAAGCGTTCTTTCAAGCGTTCAGGATAATATGTTTTAAAAAAATCAAGTCCAAAAATAGTAACATCGTCCATGGGCAATAAGGTGTCTTTTATAGCTCCGGTTAATGCTAATTTAAGACCAATCAAGTGGTCTTCAAATTTTGGCCATAAAATACCAGGAGTGTCTAAAATTTCTAACTCTTTATTTGATTTCAACCATTGTTGTCCCTTGGTAACACCAGGTTTGTTACCTACAACTGCTATTTTTTTCCCAGCTAAACGATTCATTAAAGTTGATTTTCCAGCATTTGGAATTCCAACAATCATTGTTCTTAAGGTTTCTTTTTGAATGCCTCGTTCTTTTAAACGATTGATTTTATCTGCCATTAGTTTTTTAGCAGCTTCAGTTACTTTTTTAACGGTGGCTTGCTCTTTAGAATTAATAGCTAAGGTTGTGATACCTTGTTTTTCAAAATAATGTCGCCATTCTTTAGTTATGACTGGATCAGCTAAATCAGCTTTATTTAAAATTAATAGTTTTGGCTTATCACTAATAATTTTTGATAACATAGGGTTTTGACTGGAAAAAGGCAGCCTAGCATCGACTAAAATTGTTACAAAATCGACAAATTTAATATTTTCTTGCACTTGTCTCCTAGCTTTTGACATATGGCCAGGAAACCATTGAATAGTTGCCATAAAAATTTTTTCCTTTCACTTTTACGAGACGTTTACCTATTTATTTTATCATAATTTATCCCGTAAACTACAACTAAAGAAAAATCATTAGAATTTTCTAATGATTTTTAATATGTTATTTTGTTGTGCTAAAACTATCTAAAATTGGTGCCCAATAGGTATCAACAAATTCTTCTGATCCTTCTATCGCAAAATAATAAATTTTTCCATCATGTTCAAAAAGATTCACTGACAAGACTTCACCAGTTTTATAAGTCGCAAGGTCTTGATAGACTTTATCTTGAAATTCGTTATAATAAAATAATTCGATATCTTCTAAGTTATTGTCTTCTTGTAGGTAACTAGCTATATTGTCAGCCGCCACTTGTGCTGTAAGAGCTTCTTGCTCTTCTTTTGAAAGACTTGAAGTGTCAATGACATTTAAAGTGATAATATTTTTAGTGGTGATATCAGAATACTGAATATCATCACTTTCAGGGTGATCAATATCGGTAAAATCAAAAAAGTCCTCAGGAATATCATAATAACCAACTCGGTCATCTCCACCTTTTTGTGTTAATTTAAGATCTTTCTTTGTTATTTTTTCAGAAATATTGCTTGAATTATCCTCTTCTTTTTTAGAGGTTATTTTTTCGGAAATATCAGATTTAGATGAGTCTGAATTATTTGAACAACCAATTAATCCTAAAAGACCAATGGCAACAAAACCAGTTATTAAAAATTTTTTCATTGTAAACCCTTTCTTTGTTTAAAAATAGTATAAGAATGACTATATAAAAATATCATTGTTATACTTATTTCCATTGTAACGTAAAAAACCTTGTCTGGCAAGGTTTTTTATTATTATAATATTTGTTCAAATCTGAGGTGTACATTGATATGATCTTCGTAACCATTTCGTTCAAGGTCACGCTGTAAACGATAGGCAATATAGCGTTCAGCAATCTTAATGTAACCCGCTTCAATTAAGCGATTTTCAACTAAAGATTGTATCATATTGATGGTAGGACGTTCTACTTGTGCTTCTTCTAAGTCTATCACGACTTTTTTAGTCACTTGAGCCAGTTTTTGTCGTAACTCTTCATCCAAAGCATAAACCGTTTGTGCTGCTTTTAAAATTGCTTGGTAAATCTTATCTGGGTTAAAATCAGTGACTTGGCCGTTGCGTTTGATAATTTGCATAGAAACCTCTTTTCTATTCATAAGGAAGGGTATTTGTTATTAATATTATCTAGGTCTTAAGTGATTTTGTCAAGCTTTATTATTTCTTTTATGATAAATAAATGTATTTTAAAGATTAATGAGAAAGAATAATTTATTAATAAAGAGTTGTGTTATTTCTATTATATCAAAAAGATGGCTCAGCCATCTTTACTAAATTAATTCAAATAAGAGTTCTTTTGTTGGGTGAACAAGTCCTTGTTCATGTAAACTCTCAGCAATTTGTACAGAATTCCATGCGGCACCTTTTAAGAGGTTATCAGAAACCACCCACATGTGAATACCGTTTTCAATGTCAAGGTCACGTCGAATACGCCCAACAAATGTTTCTGTTTTATCAACAGCATTAATGGCTTGAGGATAAATTTGTTCTGCCGGATTATCTTCTAAAACAGTACCAGGAAATTCTGAAATGGCTTTTTTAACAGCTTCAATATCTGCTACTTCTTTTGTTTCAATATAAACTGACTCCGAGTGAGCTGTCAAAACAGGAACACGAACACAGGTTGCTGATACTTTAATGGCATCATCTTCCATGATTTTCTTTGTTTCCTTAGTCATTTTCATCTCTTCATAAGTATAGTCATTGTCAGTGAAGAGATCAATTTGTGGCAGGGCATTAAAAGCAATTGGATAGTGTTTCTTATCACCACCTGATGGTAGGATATTTGCTTCTACTTCAGTTACGGCTGTCCCTTCATTAATCACGTCACTAATTTGCTTTTTAGCCTCTTCAACTGCTTGTGCCCCAGCACCTGATACAGCTTGATAGGTTGAAACGATAATACGCTCAAGTCCCCATTCTTGTCTAATGGGTTCTAATGCCATCATCATTTGAATCGTTGAACAGTTAGGACAAGCAATAATGCCATGATGGTCGTTAAGGGCATGTGCATTAACCTCAGGGACAATTAAAGGAACGTCAGGATTTTGACGATAATGAGAAGTGTTATCAATCACAACTGCTCCAGCTTTAACCGCATAAGGTGCGAATTTTGCAGAGGTTTTACCACCGGCAGAGAAAAGGGCAATATCAACACCTTCAAACGAGTTTTCAGTTGTTTCTTCAACAGAAATGGATTGCTCCTTAAATAAAAAAGTTTTTCCAACAGAACGCTTTGATGCTAATAATCTTAAATTTTTCACAGGTAAACTTGATTTTTCAAGCATTTTAATCATTTGTTGTCCTACAGCACCTGTAGCACCGACAATTGCAACATTGTAAGTCATATTATTCCTCGTTCATTTCTTTTTAGATATTATTGTTCTATCATACTATTTTTTTACGATTTTGAATAGTTATAATGATGATTTTTAATAAAAAAATCCCTCTCCAAACGGAAAGGGATTAAGGGCACTTTATCAGTGTGAAAAGACGGTTCACACATCTTTTCAAAGTCCGCTACTGCGTTAATGACTTCCCTGCGCAAAAATGGTTTCGAAAAACCATTATCGACTCATCGCATAAATTGATTATACCTTAAATGTGTTACTGTGTAAAGAAAGCTGTTTATAAAAGTGGTGCAATTAATCTTATAATAAAACCAGCGGCTCTTACAAAAATATTTTCACTATTTAAGGATTCAATTGTTACTTTCTTACTTTTGCTGAGTGTTTTTTGAAAATCATCTTCAATAGCACTAATACTTTTCGTTTGATACATGTAGGTGGCGCATTCAAAATGATGATAAAGGCTTCGATAATCCAGATTAATGGTTCCTACTACTGCTTTATTATCATCACTAACAAAGTTTTTAGCATGTACAAAACCTGGCGTAAACTGGTAAATTTTAACACCAGAATCAATCAAAGATGGAAAATAACGTTTGGCTAGGATATAGGGTATTTTTTTGTCAGGAATGCCTGGAACAATAATTTTGACATCAACGCCTCGTTCTGCAGCAAATTTTAAGGCGTGTTCTAGTTCACTATCAAGAATAAGATAGGGAGTCATGATATGAACATATTCATTGGCATTATTTAAAATATCAATATAAACATTTTCACCAACTTTTTCGTTATCGAGTGGCGAATCTGCATAAGGAATCACAAAACCTTGGTGACAGTCATCATTAATTCTATTAGGTAATAAATAGTTCTTAATGTCATCGGTTTTATCGTATGTTGCCCACATTTGTAAAAACATTAAAGTGTAAGAACTGACAGCTTCACCCTTGACCATGATTGCTGAGTCTTTCCAGTAACCATATTTATTGACAAGATTGATATATTCGTCAGCAAGATTAACCCCACCATTAAAAGCCACTTTGTTATCAATCACTAAAATTTTACGATGATCTCTATAATTGTAGTAGGTTGATAAAAATGGTGACATTGGTGCAAATGCACGCGCTTTAATACCAATTTTTTCTAATCTATTCTTATAATCAGGTGATAGGGTCGAATATTCAATCATTCCATCATACATGACTCTAACTTCAACACCTTCTTTGACTTTTTCTTCGAGGATAGCTAAAATTTCACCCCACATGGTCCCTTCATCAATGATGAAATATTCCAAGAAGATAAAGTTTTTTGCCTTTTGTAATTCTTCTTTTAAGGCAATAAATTTTTTCATTCCACTAGGAAAATAAGTGATGTCAGGATTTTTATAAATGGGATAACCACCACGTCTGTTAAGATATTTAGCCAGATTGTAGGTAATGAGATGCTCTTTTTTTAATTCAGTCAAAATATCTGATTTTTGATGAAAATAGGGAGAAACTTCTAAAATCGATTCTTTAATGCGTTTTTTAAGTTCCCGATAACCCAAATCATTTTTTGTATAGATAAGAAACATGGTTCCTGGTATTGGAAATGGAAAAATGACCAAAAGCCAAGTGATAATAGAAGTTGTGTCCATCTTGCTATTGACAAGAAAAATAACAGATCCTGCAATGACAATCGCTTCAATAATTTTTAGAGGAACACGAAAATCTTCTAGCTTGAGAAAAAAGAAATTGATCAGAATAATTTGTAGGATGATGAGGACAAGAAAGAGCGTTAAGCGACTAAAAACCCCTCTTAAAATACCTCTTTTACTTTTATCAAGTAATTTAACGACAGTATTTTTTTGACCGCTCATTATTTATCCCCCTCTTTTACTTCAACTATTTAAAAAACGTCTAAAATAAGCCTAGTGCAACGCCATCATCAGTAACATCCATATTTAAAGCAGCCGGCTGTTTAGGTAATCCAGGCATGGTTAAAACATCTCCTGTTAATGCAACAATAAATCCTGCGCCGATTTTAGGAACGAATTCTCTAATGGTTATTTCAAAGTCTATTGGTGCACCAAGAAGACTTGGATTGTCAGAGAAACTATATTGTGTTTTTGCCATACAGATTGGTAAGTTATTCCAACCATTTTGTTTGAGTTCATTTATCTGGGTTTTAGCCTTGGCTGAAAAAGTGACTGACTTGCCACCGTAAATATTAGTGACAATCTTAGTTACTTTTTCTTCAATAGTGTCAGAAATGTCATAAAGCTCTTGATATTGACTAGGCTGTTTGTCAATTAAATTAACAACAGTATTGGCTAAAGCAACTCCTCCTTTTCCACCATCAGCCCATACTGTTGCTAACTCAACAGGGACATCAATCTTTTGGCAGAGGTTTTTTAATGTTTCAATTTCTTTTTCGGTATCTGACACAAAACGGTTAATGGCCACAGTAACTGGCACACCGTATTGACGCATATTATTAACATGACGCTCTAAGTTAGCAAAACCTTGAGTAAGGGCTTCGATATTTTCTTTTTCTAAGTCTGTTTTTGGTACCCCTCCATGCATTTTCAAGGCACGAAGTGTGGCAACTACAACAATAGCATCTGGTGTTTTAGGCAGTTGTGGCACTTTGATATCTAGGAATTTTTCGGCCCCGAGGTCAGCTCCAAATCCTGCTTCTGTAACGGTATAATCCGCTAAACGAAGTGCTGTTGAGGTTGCTAAAACAGAGTTACAACCATGTGCAATGTTGGCAAAAGGACCACCATGAACAAAGGCTGGTGTACCATAAATGGTTTGTACGAGATTTGGTTTTAAAGCGTCTTTTAGGATTAGAGTCAAGGCACCTTCTGCTTTTAAATCACTAACTGAAACTGGTGTTTTGTCTGATTTGTAGCCAATCACAATTCTACCCAATCTTGCTTTTAAATCAGAAAGGTCAGTTGCCAAACATAAAATGGCCATAATTTCACTGGCTACAGTAATGTCAAAACCATCTTCTCTTGGAACTCCGTTAAATGGGCTTCCAAGACCAACAATGACTTTTCTAAGCGCACGATCATTTAAGTCAACAACACGTTTCCAAAGAAGGCGACGTTGGTCGATACCAAGTTCATTACCTTGTTGCAGGTGATTGTCGATTAAAGAGGATAGAGCATTGTTAGCTGTAGTGATAGCATGCATGTCTCCAGTAAAATGCAGATTGATATCTTCCATTGGAAGAACTTGTGCATAACCTCCACCTGTTGCACCACCTTTAACTCCCATAACTGGACCCATTGATGGTTCACGTAGCGCAATCATTGTTTTCTTACCAATTTGGCTAAGAGCGTCTGCTAGACCAATAGTAATCGTTGATTTTCCTTCTCCTGCTGGAGTAGGATTGATAGCAGTGACTAAAATAAGTTTTCCTAGTGGATTTGATTTAACGGCATTAATTTTATCAAAAGATAATTTTGCCTTATAATTACCATAAAGTTCAACATCATCAGGTGAGATATTAACTTTATTGATAATATCAACAATAGGTTTTAAGGGGGTGCTTTGAGCGATTTGGATATCAGTTTGCATAGAAGGCTCCTCTTTTATTTTATATTATTAGTATACCAAAACCCCTACAAAAATACATGTTTTTATTTAAAATAAGCTATTACTCATCTTGATTTTTTAAAATATATTGAAATGTCAGTAACAAATCTTTTACCTAATGCCTTTTTTTGTGTAAAATACTCTTATGAGAATTTTAGTTACTTCTGGTGGAACCAGCGAAAAAATTGATAATGTGCGTAGTATTACAAACCACGCAACAGGAACCTTAGGTAAAATCATTACTGAGGAATTGTTAAGTAAAGGTGAGTCAGTTACTCTAGTGACGACAAAATCTAGTGTAAAACCTAGCTCACATCCGCATTTAAGTATTGTTGAAATAAATGATGTCGCAAATCTTATTGAAACTGTTGAACCTCTTGTGAAGACACACGATGTCTTGATTCATAGTATGGCAGTTTCAGATTATACACCTGTTTTTATGACTGACTTTGAAACAGTTAAAAATGCTGAACAGTTAGAACTCTTTTTAGAACAAAAAAATACGGAAACTAAGATTTCTTCAGATAGTGACTATCAAGTGTTATTTTTAAAGAAAACACCAAAGGTGATTAGTTTAGTCAAGCAATGGAATCCTTCTATTCGCTTAATTGGCTTTAAATTATTAGTTAATGTCTCAAAAGATGAATTGATAGAAACCGCTAAAAAAAGCTTGGTGACAAACCAAGCTGACTATATTCTAGCCAATGATTTACGTGAAATCACTTCTCTTACTCATCATGCCTACCTAGTATCAGAAACAGAAATATATGAAGCTGATACAAAAAAAGAAATCTCTCAATTAATTTATGAAAGGGTGATAAAAAATGCCTAACGGTCTTTATCCAACAATTACATTAGCAGTTACTGGTAGTATTTCAGCCTATAAAGCTGCTGATTTAGTCAGTACACTTAAAAAACGTGGTTACAATATTCAAGTCTTAATGACTGAAAAAGCGACTCATTTTATTACACCATTAACTTTACAAGTCCTGTCTGGTAATCCTGTTCATTTAGATATCATGGCTGAAGATGATCCAAGATTTGTCAATCACATTCAATTGGGGAAACAAACTGATTTATTGCTTGTTGCACCTGCTAGTGCTAATACGATTGCAAAATTAGCTAATGGCTTGGCTGATAATATTGTAACTGGAACCATACTTGCTCTTCCTTTAAATGTTCCAAGATTATTTGCCCCTGCTATGAATACAAAAATGTATGAACATCCTGTCACTCAGAAAAATTTAAAAACGCTAAAAGAATTTGGTTTTCAAGAAATCCCACCTAAATCATCACTACTAGCTTGTGGTGATGTCGGAAAAGGTGCTTTAGCTGATATAGATACTATTATTACAAAAGTAGAGGAGTATTTTAATGAGAAATAAAAACCAATCACAATCTATCGCAACCATTGCTATCTTTTTTGCTGTTATGCTTGTGATTCATTTATTGAGTTCTTTTATTTTTAACTGGTTGCCACTTCCCATTAAGCCAACACTGGTTCATATTCCAGTGATTATCGCTTCCATTATTTATGGTCCCAAAACTGGTGGGATATTGGGTGGTCTAATGGGGCTTATGAGTGTGATAACTAATACAATTATTATATTACCCACAAGCTACTTATTTTCACCCTTTGTACCAAATGGTAATTTTTCTTCACTAGTAATCGCCATTCTACCTCGTGTTTTAATTGGTATTTTTCCATATTTCATTTATAAGTTTATGAAAGGTAGAGCTGGTTTACTCGTTGCTGGTGGTATCGGTTCATTAACAAATACAATTTTTGTTCTAACTGGCATTTTTCTTTTATTTGCATCGGTTTATGATGGTAATATTCAAAAATTACTCGCAACTGTTATTTCAAGCAATTCTATCGCTGAATTAATTATTGCTTCATTCATGACAAGTATCATTGTACCAAGGATAGAAAAAATCTAAAAATTATCACGGGCAACCGTGATTTTTAGTTTTAAACATGATATAATTAAGGCGCTTAAGTTATTTAGAAAGAGGAAAAATTTATGACCTATACTGATAATTTTAACAAATGGCTAAATGAACCAAATCTTCCAAAGTATTTACACGATGAATTGCTTTCAATGGATGAAAAAACAAAGGAAGATGCTTTTTATACTAATCTTGAATTTGGAACAGCTGGTATGAGAGCTCTCATTGGTGCTGGTACTAACCGTATTAATATCTTTGTTGTTCGTCAAGCAACTGAAGGACTGGCTCAACTCATTGAAGAAAAGGGACTAGATGCCAAAAAACGTGGTGTGGCTATTGCTTATGATTCTAGACACTTTTCTCCCGAATTCGCAAAAGATGCAGCCAGTGTTTTGGCACATCATGGTATCAAATCTTACCTTTTTGAAAGCCTTCGTC
Source organism: Streptococcus sp. CSL10205-OR2 (assembly GCF_025660655.1). Taxonomy (GTDB): domain Bacteria; phylum Bacillota; class Bacilli; order Lactobacillales; family Streptococcaceae; genus Streptococcus. Next base: position 60,676 of record NZ_JAOTIN010000002.1, on the reverse strand, counting down.
CAACACCAGAATTGTCTTTTGCAGTTCGTCATTTAAATGCCTTTGCAGGAATTATGATTACAGCAAGCCACAACCCAGCTCCTTTTAATGGTTATAAGGTATACGGGGAAGATGGCGGGCAAATGCCACCAGCTGATGCGGATGCTTTAACAAACTTTATTCGTGCTATTGACAATCCTTTTAAAATTGCTATAGCTGATTTTGAAGCTCAAAAAAACAGCGGACTCATTCAAATCATCGCTGAGGATGTTGATAGTGAATACCTTAAAGAAGTTAAATCAGTGACTATTAATCAAAAACTCATTGATGACTATGGCAAAGACATGAAAATTGTCTATACGCCACTTCATGGTACTGGTGAAATGCTTGCACGTCGTGCTTTAGCACAAGCTGGTTTTGAATCCGTTGCAGTTGTTGAAAGTCAAGCAACTGCTGATCCTGAATTTTCAACTGTCAAATCACCAAATCCTGAAAGCCAAGCTGCATTTGCTCTTGCTGAGGAACTTGGTCGTGATATTGGTGCAGATGTTTTGATTGCAACCGATCCAGATGCCGATCGTCTAGGTGTTGAAATTCGTTTAGCTGATGGCAGTTATCAAAACTTATCTGGTAATCAAATTGGTGCTATTATGGCAAAATATATTCTAGAAGCACATAAACAAGCTGGTACTTTACCTGCTAATGCTGCTCTTGCTAAATCAATTGTTTCCACTGAATTGGTAACTAAAATTGCTGAAAGCTACAATGCGACTATGTTTAATGTGTTAACTGGCTTTAAGTTTATTGCTGAAAAAATCCAAGAGTTTGAAGATTTCGGCAAATTTACGTATATGTTTGGTTTTGAAGAAAGTTTTGGTTACCTTGTCAAACCATTTGTACGTGATAAAGATGCCATCCAAGCAGTTTTATTGATTGCAGAAATTGCTGCTTATTATCGTTCAAGAGGCTTAACACTTTCAGATGGTATTGCTGAAATCTATCAAGAATATGGCTACTTCTCAGAAAAAACAATTTCAATGGAACTTTCTGGTGTGGATGGCACTAGTCAAATTAAGGCGATTATGAGTAAGTTCCGTGATAAGGCACCAAGTAGCTTTAATCAAACTACAATTGTAAAAGTGGAAGATTTCAAAAAACAAACAGCTACTGATAGTGAAGGTAACGTAACTTCTCTTTCTACACCTCCAAGTGATGTTTTAAAATACACTCTGGCAGATGATTCTTGGTTTGCCGTTAGACCTTCTGGTACAGAACCAAAAATCAAATTCTATGTTGCTACTGTTGGCGATACTCTTGAAGACTCTCTGGCAAAAATTGATGCCATTGAAGCTGAGATTAAAGCCTTTATCAACTAAATTAAAAATAAACTATCATTTTCATTGTTGATGAAAGAATTCTATACTATTTTTATTCTTTTATCTAGCTTATTAATAACGAAAACAGACCAGGACATCATGTCCTAGTCTGTTTTAATTTAATTGATAAAGTCTACAAATTTAATAAGATAAAGGTTCATTTGTACCTGTTTAGCGTAATAACTGTTGCCACCATTTCGGTAAAGTTTACCACCACCATAAAACAATGAAACTAGTGTAAAATAGTCATACGTTTCTTTTGTATCATTTCCTAAACTAGGTGCAACGACATCTCTTGAGTATATCTTAGCAAGCTCAATCGTATTAACGCCACCATTTTTAGCAATATATGAGATATAAGATTGCCCAAAATTATAGGCCTGGACAGCAGTCCACACATCAACATCAGATTTTTTAGCTTCTATCAAGTTTTCTGACAAAACCAAAACACCTTGTCTGATGCTCTCTTTGTTATCGGTGATTGTTCCAACCTCTCCTGTAGAGCTTTCACTGGATTGCATCACATCACCTTCACGACCTTTGGTTTCAGTGTAAATCATTGCCAAAATGAGGTCTTCATTTGCAGGCGTATCATTTTCAGCTAAAACTTCTCTTACCATTGTTCGATAAGACAAAACAGTTTTAACATTACGAAAAACGGTTATGGAATGGTAGCCAATAAAAAGACACAAAAGAATGATGACAATCGTTCTTATTTTTTTAATCATCGTTTATTCTATCTTTCTTTAATGCTCATAAGATTAATCAAGCGACATTCCATTTTGAAGGTGAAATACTATAAGAAAATGATTAGCTATATAGTGCTACAGTTTTCTTTTTAATTAGTATAAAGGAAAAGCATCCGTCAAAGCTTTAATTTCAGCTTTAACGTCATTTAAAACAGACTGATTATCATGATTTTCTAACACTTTAATCATCATTTCAGCAATTTTAATGCTTTCTTTTTCACCCATACCACGACTAGTAATGGCTGGTGTACCAACTCTTATACCAGATGTTTTAAAGGGTGATAGTGTTTCAAAAGGAATTGAATTTTTGTTGAGAGTAATATTAACTTCTTCTAGTACGTTTTGGGCTAGTTTTCCGTTTTCAATTACTTTAGTGACATCAACTAAGAAAAGATGGTTATCAGTGCCACCTGAAATGACACGGAAATTGTCATTTTTTGCGAAAACATCAGCCATCGCTTTTGCATTTGCCACAACATTTTTAATATAGGTTTTAAATTCAGGATCAAGTGCCTCTTTAAAAGCAACTGCTTTTGCAGCAATGACGTGTTCTAACGGTCCACCTTGAAGACCAGGGAAAATGGCTGAATTAATTTTTTTAGCGATTGCTTCATCATTAGTTAAAATCAAACCACCACGTGGGCCCCTAAGAGTTTTATGGGTTGTTGATGTAACAACATGAGCATAAGGCATTGGATTAGGATGATATCCTGCTGCTACTAATCCGGCAATATGAGCCATATCAACAACAAGATAAGCATTAACACTATCAGCAATTTCACGGAATTTTTTAAAATCTAAAGTTCTTGAATAAGCTGATGCTCCAGCAACAATCAATTTTGGTTGGTGTTCAGTAGCTAGTTTTTGTAACTCTTCATAGTCAATCATTTCGGTTTCAGGGTTAAGCGTGTAAGGAACAAAATGATAGGTTTTTCCAGAGAAGCTTACTGAAGCCCCATGAGTTAAATGTCCACCAGCAGCTAAATCCATTCCAAGAACAGTATCTCCTGGTTCAATTAAAGCCATATAAGCACCTGCATTGGCTTGGCTACCTGAGTGGGGTTGAACATTGGCAAATGAAGCTCCAAATAGTTTTTTGGCGCGTTCAATCGCTAAGTTTTCAATGATATCAACAACATCAGTACCACCATAGTAACGTTTGTCAGGATAACCTTCAGCATATTTATTGGTTAAAATAGTGCCTTGTGCTGCCATGACTGCTTTTGAAACAACATTTTCAGAAGCAATCAGTTCAATATTGTTTTGCTGGCGTTCCTCTTCTTTAACAACGGCATCCCAGACCTCAGGGTCGAAGGCTTTGTAATCTTCTTTATCAAAAATCATAACTTCTCCTTTTATTCAAATGTCATTTCTGGTAGACATGACAAAATATCTGTTTTTGTGATAGTACCTTGACGTAAAATTTTTGCTTTTTCACCGGATAAATCAAGAATCGTTGAATCATATCCTGTTAAAAAAGCATCATCTTTAATGCCAGAGACCCTACCATTAAATGATACCATAATATCATCAAAATAAACACCACTTTTTTTACCAGAAATATTTGCGGACGGACCAATCAAGGGCCCATGTTCTCTAATAAATTGAAGGGTTAAAGGGTGTTTTGGAACTCGAAAACCAATGGTCTTCATTCCAGAATTAAGCCATTCAGGAACCTTATCGTTAGCTTCTAAAATAATAGTTAGTGGACCAGGTAAAAAACAATCGTATAATTTTTTAAGATACTTTGGCTGATTACTTGAATAGCTAATCATTTCCTCATAAGAAGAAATATTGAGATTTAAAGCTTTGTCTAAGGGTCTTTGTTTGAGTTGATAGACCTTATCTACAGCTGTTTTATCAAATGCTTTAGCAAATAGTCCGTAAACTGTTTCTGTCGGTAAAACAACTGCCCCACCATTTTTTAAAATCTCTGATACACTAGTCATCTGCAATCACCACCATTCTATCAAGTCCAAAGGCATCCTTTAAAATACAAGTGGTTTTGTTTGGAAAAGAAGCTTGAAATAGTTCTTTTACCAACTCCCCTTGTTTATACCCAATTTCTAGGTAAATTTTGCCGTTTTGCTTGAGATGATTTTTACTTTCATTAGCGATTTGTTCATAGATGGCTAATCCATTATTATCAGCAAATAATGCATTATGGGGTTCATATAAAATAACGTTTTTATCAACTTCGTCACTATCAGAGTTTGCAATGTAAGGTGGATTAGAAATAATAATATCAAATTTTTCATCAATAGCATCAAAAACATTTGATAAGTAAAAATTTATCTTGACACGATTTTGTTTTGCATTTTCCTTAGCTAAAACAAGAGCTTCTTGAGAGATATCTGAAGCTGAAACAGACCAGGATGGCTTCTTTTTCGCAAGTGCAATCGCAATCGCGCCACTTCCAGTTCCAATGTCAAGAACGCTTAAGTCATTTTCAAGATTTTCTTTTAAAATCAAGTCTACCAACTCTTCCGTTTCGGGTCTTGGAATCAAAACACGTTCATCAACTTGAAGACAAGTATCATAAAAATCAACCTCACCCACAAGATATTGTGCAGGATAATGGCCTTTTAGTTGATTAGTAATTTCTAATAATAATTGATAGTCTTTTTGTGGAACAGACTCATTTTGTTTTAAAATAAAATCTGTTTTTGACCAATTCTTTTTAACTAAAAAAACATATTCTAAGGCTTCTTTTTCGGCACCTGTTTCTTCAATTTCTGTTTCGAGTTGTGAAAAGATTTGAGCGTAATTCATTAGTTGTTTAACTCTTCTAATTTCTTAGTTTGATCATATAAAACAAGAGCATCTACCACTTCATCAAGTTTTCCGGCTAAAATAGTATCTAGTTTTTGTAAGGTTAAACCGATACGATGATCTGTCACACGATTTTGAGGGAAATTATAGGTTCTGATGCGTTCAGAGCGATCACCAGTACCAATGGTTGATTTGCGTTCAGCATCTTGTTCGTCTTGAGCAATTTGAGCAAAGTGGTCAGCCACTCTTGCTCTAATAATTTTCATCGCTTTGTCTCTATTTTTTTGCTGCGTACGCTCTTCTTGCATTTCAATTTTGATATTGGTTGGTAAATGGACAATACGAACAGCAGTGGCTACCTTATTGACGTTTTGTCCACCAGCACCTGAGGCATGGTAAATATCAATTCGAAGATCATTTGGATCAATTTCATACTCCACATCTTCCACTTCTGGCATAACAAGAACCGTCGCGGTTGAAGTATGAACACGTCCTTGACTTTCAGTCACAGGAACACGTTGGACACGGTGAGCACCACTTTCATATTTTAACTTAGAGTAGACTGACTGGCCTGATACCATAGCAATCACTTCTTTTAAACCACCAACACCGTTGGTGCTGGCTTCCATTACTTCAAACTGCCAGCCTTGGCCTTCTGCATACTTTTGGTACATGGTTAAAAGATCACCTGCAAATAAAGCAGCCTCATCACCACCAGCAGCTCCTCTAATTTCTAAGATAATATTTTTATCATCATTAGGATCTTTTGGTAAAAGAAGAATTTTAAGCCTTTCTTCAAGCTCCTCTTTTTGAGCTTTTGACTCTTTTAATTCTTCTTTGGCCATTTCTTCAATGTCAGCATCGCCTCCAGAGTCTTTAATCATCTCTTCAGCATCCGTAATGGCTTGGAGAACGTCTTTATACTCCTTGTATGTTGCGACTGTGTCGCGTAAACTAGCTTCTTCTTTTGAGAGTTCCATAAATCGTTTAGTGTTACTAACAACTTCTGGGTCACTCAAGAGTTCTCCTAGTTCTTCATAGCGGTTTTCAACCGATTCTAACTGATCATAAATGTTCATAATATGTGATTCCTTTTTATTGTTCTGGGTTAAAGTAGTGTTTACGACAAACGGGGATGTAGGTTTCATTGCCACCGATTTGGATTTGTTCTCCTTGATAGACAGGTTTTCCTTGAACCGTTCTTAAGACCATGGTTGCTTTTTTACTACAAAATTGACAAATGGTTTTAATCTCTTCAATCTTATCAGCCATTAAAAGCAAGTATTTAGATCCTTCAAAGAGCTCATTTCGAAAATCATTTTTTAGACCAAATGCCATTACCGGAACATCTAGTTCATCAACAACTTTGGCTAAGTCATAAACATTTCTTTTAGTTAAAAATTGAGATTCATCAATCAAAACACAGTAAGGCTTGACCTCTAGGTTAGCGATATAAGAAAAAACATCCATATCATCAGAAATAGGAATGGCCGTTCTTTTCATGCCAATCCGACTAGAAACAACGCCAAAACCATCCCTAGTATCAAGTGCACTGGTCATGATAACCACGGGTTTCCCTTGTTCTTCATAGTTATGAGCCACTTTTAAGATCTCAATGGTCTTGCCAGAATTCATTGTTCCGTATTTATAATATAACTGTGCCAAAATATCCTTCTCCTATTTTTAATGTCCTTACTATTTTAACATATTTCTAGCAACTATTCATGTAAATCTTTAGTAACTATAAAGAATTTTGATTGTCGAAGATAAATTTTAATAGCATTGAGAAATCATAATAAAAACCGGTGATAAACCGGTTTAGATACTTACATTTTTGCTTTTTTGACAGTTAGTTCATTTTCCCACTCTTTATACTCTGTTAAATACTCATCTTCTTCTTCGTCTTTAAAACCTTCAAAAACGACTTTTTCAATGTTTTCTTGATTAAAAAAGATAGAATCCTCAGGATTAATCCCTTCTGGATAGACAACTCCCGCATAATCACTGTAAACTTCTTCACCGTCTAAATTAAACTCTGGACCTCTTCCAATAATCATGACTTTTGTTGTTGAGTCTTGTAAGTAAACAATTGTTCCTAGAGGTAATAATTCTGTCATTTTGTTCTCCTTTTGTTTTTTAATTTATTTTTTAGTTTGCCACGTAATTTACCATACCAAATTTCATTGGGAATCTTAAAGTAAGTGCGATATTCGTTTCGGTATTTAAAGAAATAAAAAACTGTCACTATATGTTTGATTATAAATTGTAACATTAAAATATAGCCAATTGAAAAGAATAGGAATATCCAACCATAAATCAAGCTAAATAATTCAAAACCACCTTTATTGATGTCTCCGAAGTGGAAAAACCAGCGATTTAAAATCGATAATAAGAGCAGAAAACCACCATACTTTTTGATAAGGGTTTGTAATAATGTCATCCAATCCTTAGCGGGTTGTTTGTGGTGATAAAGTTGACCTTTGATATTAGAAATTGTTGACCTTATTTTCAATGTTCCAAAATAGATAATGATTAGAACTTGTAATATAAATGCTAAAGAACCAAAGGCACCAAGTGTAAGAGCTGTTGCCAATGGTAGAACAGAAAAAAGCCCAAAAATAGCAAAAAAAATCATAGTCAGCCAACCATAAACAAGTTGATGGGCATAATTTAATTTTGGAATGAAATTAATAAAAACTAATGCTACAAAACTGTACATAAATAGCTCAATAATTGGACGCATAGGTATTCCGATAACGCCCATTAAATGAGCGGTTGATTGTGAAATGATTTTAATATCTTCATTAGGAGCATTTAACATTCCTTCAGGAAACGCAATTCCAATAAAATATCCAATAAAGACTAATGCTAATACGACAAAAGCCAAACATTTTCGCCAAAAACTCATTGACGATAAGACACCAATACCGGCACCATCCTCAGTTAAAATATCTTCAGTTACTATTTTTTTTGATTGGTCAAAACTAGCTCCAAATAATGTTTTTTTAGACATTTCTTTTCCTTAAAAATTTTTAAAATCTATGAAATCAATTTTTATTACTCTATCTTAGCATATTTTAATTGTTATTAAAACCGCTTAAAACAAATTTTTATTATATTCTTTTTCTTATTTATGTTAGAATGTCATTATCAAAGTATAAAGGAGTCCATTATGCCATTTGTAAAAATTGATCTATTTGAAGGACGTTCAGAACAGCAAAAAATTGATTTGGCGCGTGATGTTGCTGATATTGTTTCAAAGCATACTAAGGCACCTAAAGAGGATATTCATGTCTTTATCAACGACATGGTTGAGGGAAGTTACTTTCCTCATGGTGAAATCAAACGAAAAGGTTGAGCAACTTCTCAACCTTTTTAATTGTCATTTAATAAGTCATTTTCTAGTTTCTTAATAACATCTTTTAATAATTCTTTATTGAGATTATACTTAACATTATCATCTGATTTGTTGATGGTTAAGAGTTTCGAATTGACTAATTTTTGCGTGTGAAAAGTCACCGCAGAACTTGTTATTCCAAGATTTTCTGCAATGGTTTTAATCTTAATATCTGGCTTAGTTAAAGCGGCAAAAATCTCGTATCTGGTAACATCACTCATAATTTTTAAAACTGAAGTCAAATCCTCATTATCAAGCTTATCATTGGCGTCATAAATCTCATTAATTCTACTTGAAGCAATGATTAAATAGGGAACATTAACTAATGAAGATATCTTAGTAATTGACAATCGTATTAAATAAGGACTTAAAAAGAAAATTTTATAGGGCGAATCAAGTAAATTTGTAATAAATTCTTTAGAAATATTAGGAATCTTTAAATATGTTTTTTTAACATCAAATCTTTTGGCAAACTCTTCTCTTTCTTTTTGATATTTTTGATAAAAGGGTTGATAGATTGGTTGAAAGGTAAGGATTAAGTCACAAAGACCAGTCATAAATTCTTTAGGATGCTTAAAGGCTTGCAGCCAATACCATTTTTCATCGGCTTTTAAATCAGATGTTTCAATTGCAGTGATATAGTTAAATTCTTTTTCACTTGTTTCTGAAAAATCATTACTAATTAATAAAGACAAAACATATTTGACTTCTTCTTCACTTAGTTTTTTAAATAAAGCCACTACTTCTTTTATCGTCTTTGGATCTTTCTTTTGATTAAGAAGATAAAAATAAAAGGCCGAAGTAATTGAACTATTATAGGGAATAGCTAGATAAAATTGCTTTATTTGTTCTTGATACTTTGAAAAAAGTTCTATTAGTTGATCGGTATCTGGTAACGTGTCTAACAATATTTCTTTTTGTTTACTAGTCATATCAACAAGATAATCTTCAAAAGGTGAATTGAAAAAAACAGGTGCTATTAAAAATTCTAAAATCATACTTTGGTGGTCGTTACTTTGTTTTATTGTCATTTTAAACTCCTTGCTTTATAAATGGTATAGATGAGTAATAGAATAGAACCTACTAAAAAGGTTATTAAAATGAGATTAAGAGGTAAAACGATGACTAAGGCTGAAATTAAGAGTCTAGCTGCAATTGTTCCTAATTGAAAATAAGAACCAATCCCTGACATCAGACTAGCAATCTTATCTTCAGGAAGACTATTCATTAATTTTGCGGACATCTTAGGGTTAATGACAGCTGATAGTATCGCCATGATTAATATAAACGTCATAAAGACATAACTATTGTGCCAAAGCAAACATAAAAAGATAATTGGTGGGAAAAAAGCAATGATGAAAATCATTTTTATTAGTGAGATATTTTTAAACACATTAGGTGCTAAAAAACTACCAATAATTGTTCCTAACGTAAAGGCAAGAGGTAATGCCATAATGGTTGTTGGTACGTTAAGAATGACAAAATTAGCATCTTGATTGATTAACAAAAGAACAACAACACCCAGAATGCTAAATAGACCGTTAAAAATTGGTGCAATCACCATAGAAAATTTAACTTCAGGAATTTTTTTCAATTCCTGAAAGATTAAAAGAATATTTTCTTTCATGCTTTTAAAAATTGACTGATTTGATTCAGGAGTTGTTATTTCTATGGGTTTTTCCATTAACAGTCCTTGTAATTTTGTACGAATACTATAGATAATCAGTCCAGCTAAGGCAAAGGTCCCTGCGTTAGCAAAGGCTAACTGTTGGAAACTCAACCAAGTGATTAATACTGCACCTGTTGGTTGTAAAATAATTGATAAAGCAGAACCTGCTGCCTGTCTAAAACTAATCGCTGCTTCTCTATCATCATCTGAAACAATTCTTAGACTAAGTGGGGTAAACAAACCATTTTCATATTGACCTGAAACATCTGAAAAAAGATTGATAAGAATAGCAATAATGACTATCCAAAGAGCAGGTTGAAAGCCCATCAAGATACCAACTACTGCATATAAGAAAAATCTAAAAATCAGTGTGTACAAAATCGTATCAACTTTATTTTTAGTTTTATCAGCATAAATCCCCATAACAAAGCCAGTGATTATCGGTAAAGTTTCTGAAATACTGACAAGTGCTACTGCTATTTTTGTTTCAGGAATTAAAAGAACATAATTCATAAGGGCATAGTAATAAAGAATATCACCAAAATTTGAAATCATGTCTGAAAGAAAGCTTAACATGAATAATGAATTACGAAAAACTTTTTTCATAAGTACTCCTTTAATATTATATAAAAACATTAAACAATTGTTTAACTAAATAATATCATTATAATAATATTAAGTCAATACTTATTTAAAATTAAATATATACTTAATAAAAAACTCTCAGAAAAATCTAAGAGTTTTTTAACTAAATAATTGTTGTTCTTTACCATCTGGTAAGGGGATTAGTCTAATCAATAGTATGGCTAAAATTAGTGTGACTACTAAAAACCATGACATCATTTCATAACTAAAGTGATCTAAAATAAAACCGATAATATTTTGAAAAACGATAGATGATAGGCTTAACATCGTTTGTGCTACTGCTAATGCTGTAATAATAATTTTTCTATCAACTAAGGAGGAAATGATTTTAAGATTAACCATGATAAACAACATGGAACCCGTGTGTTTTGCTAACAAGGTGACAATAATTTTTAAAAAAATACTACTATCAAAGGCATACACAGTATACTGCAGCGTAAATAAGAGAACAGGCAGAAAAAGAAGGGTTTTACTTTTATATTTGTCCATAAAAGAGTAAGAAAAAAAGATTAATGGTGCTTCACAAATCACTGCAATAGCCACAACAGACGATGCATGACCAACAGATAAGCCACTATTTTGTAAAAGTGCAGGAACAAAGGTATGGCCAGACATCATAACTCCAGAAATGAGGGCAGAAACAAGTAAATAATAGATGAAGGTTTGATTCTTAAAAAGTAGCAATGGACTTACTTTTTTGGAGATATCATCGTTCTTGTGTTTCTCAGAAATGGGTATGCCAAGAACACCAATAAAAGAAAGAACAATACCAATAAGAAAAGCTATAAAAATGGCTTTTGGCGCAATATGATCATATAAAAAACCAGCTAATTGTGCTCCTGTCGCAAAACCAATAGTTCCCCAAATTCGAATACGTCCATAAGGAAACTGACCTGTGGCAGCAATATGTTCAAGAGCAGGGCTATTACCATTTAAAGTGAGTAAAACCCAACTATAACAAAGAGTGATTAACCAAATATTTTTTGTCAAAAGCATGCCTATGCCTCCAAATATTGACAAGAAAAACAAGGTTAAAATCACTTTTTTGTTATTGTAGCGGTCATTAAGATAACCAATAATAGGCTGACCGACCATGGATGCCAAAAAAGACATAGACACAACCATTGAAACTTGACTAGGTCTAAAACCAATATTTAAAAGATAAACTGAGATTAAGGTCGAAAATAAAGACCAGGCTAAAAAATAAAAGTTATACATAAGAAAATAACTAAAATACTCTTTTCGACGTTTTTTAAGCATTTTTTTGTTTACCACTACTCTCTAGATGACGTTATATTTTTGTTTTTCTAGTTTACCATTTTTATAACCATTAATAAAGACAAAAAAAGCTAAGAGAAGTTTTCTTAGCTTCGTATTTTTATAGTCTTTAGAGTCAACTTATAATCGTTTTAAGGAGACTGTTTTTACTCTAGTTTTTTATTTCGAAATAAGTTGATGACTAACGAGATAGTCATGTGCAACGTCTTTTGCAGCTTTTCCTTGAGATTTTACCTGATAATTCATCTCACTCATTTCTTCTTCAGTTATTTTACCAGACAATTCTTCAAGAATGGCTTCAATTTCAGGATACTTTTTAAGAGTATCTTCTCGCATCAGTGGTGCTCCTTGATAAGGAGGGAAAAGTTGCTTGTCATCTTCTAAAAGAACAAGGTCAAACTCTTTGATTTCACTGTCTGTTGAGTAGGCATCCATGATTTGAATATCTCCTGATGAAATTGCTTGATAACGAAGAGCAGGTTCCATTGTTTTAACGTTTAAATTGAGACCATATAAGGATTGTAACCCTTTATTGCCGTCTTCACGGTCGTTAAATTCTAATGTGAACCCTGCTACCACTTCTGGAGCGACTTTACTTAAATCAGAAATAGTTTTTAAATTATATTGATTGGCAAGTTCTCTTGTAACAGCCAAGGCATAGGTGTTTTGGAAAAGCATTGGCTTCAAATAAACTAATTTATCTTGCTTGTAGATATTAGTTTTTGCTAATTCATAAACCTCTTGAGGATCATTTGAAACATCAACTGGATTTGTTAGAAGACTTGATGTCACAGTTCCAGTGTATTCTACATAGATATCAACATCGCCAGATTTTAAAGCTTCATATAAAAAGGTTGTTTTACCAAAATTTGGTTTTAAGGTAACCTTGATATCTGATTGGTCTTCAATCAATTCTTTATACATATTAATGAGAATTTCTGGTTCTGGTCCTAATTTACCAGCAATAACAAGTTCTTTTTGATTTTGATTAGGCATCATGTGTAATTGTGGGAGAAAACTGATGGTTAATCCAACAATCATAGCCATAAAGACTGTCATTATTCGTCTTAATTTTGCTTTTTCTAAATAACCTAGGACAAGATTAAAAATAATGGCTAAAAAGGCAGATGACAATGCACCGATTAAAATAAGACTTGTATTGTTCCTATCAATACCTAGTAGGATAAATGAACCTAATCCTCCAGCTCCTATAAGAGCCGCAAGTGTTGCTGTTCCAATAATCATAACGGCGGAAGTTCTAATACCAGACATAATGACAGGCATGCTTAATGGAATTTCAAACTTCTTTAGCTTCTCCCAACGTGTCATCCCAAAAGCTGTTGCTGCTTCTTTCAAGCTAGGATCAATACCTCTTAAGGCTGTAATTGTATTTTGAAGGATGGGAAATAAGGAATAAATAATCAATGTTGACACAGCAGGAACTGTTCCGATTCCCATAAAAGGAATAAATAAGCCTAAAAGAGCTAATGACGGAACAGTTTGAAAAATCCCAGCAATGTGTAAAACAATTTCTGAAATTTTCTTATTTTTTGCGAGCAAAACTGCCAAAGGAACGGCAATGAAAACAGAGATTAACAAAGCCAGCAAGGAGAGCTGTAGATGCTCGACTAGGGCATTTGTCCAATCAGAAAATCTTTCATTAAAAGTGTCAATTAAAGGCATTATAATCTTCCTCCTTTAAAAAGACTTTTGACAAAGTCATTCTTAGGGGAGTCAAGCAATTCTTCAGGTGCCCCTACTTGAACAATTTCTCCCTTATTTAAAACAGCAATACGATCACCCAAACGAAGCGCTTCATCAATATCATGTGTTACAAAAACAACCGTCATTCCAAATTCTTTTTGTAAGGATAGCGTTAAATCTTGTAGTTGTTTTCTTGAAATGGGATCTAGGGCACTAAAAGGCTCGTCCATTAGCAAGACTTTAGGATTGGTGATAATGGCTCTTAAAATCCCAATACGTTGTTGTTCACCACCAGAAAGTTCACTCGGGTAACGTTTTAAATACTTACTGGCTAAAAGACCAACTTTATCAAGTAAAAGTGTTGTTTTTTCAAGCCGTTCTTTTTTTGACCAGCCTTTCATCTCAGGAATAAGGCCAATATTTTCAGCCACCGTCATATTAGGAAAAAGCGCAATTTGTTGTAAGACATACCCCATTTGCAATCTTAACTCTCTTGGAACAAGTTCGTGAATCAACTGATCTTGGAAATAGACACTTCCTGAAGTTGGTTCAATCAAACGATTTATCATTTTTAATAAGGTTGTTTTCCCACTACCGCTTGGACCAACCAAAACAAAGATTTCTCCTTGTTCTATCGTTAATGATAAATTATTAATAACTGTATTATCATCATACGTTTTAATAATGTTTTTAAATTTTATCATTTGTCATCCTTTCATTTGAAATAGGACTTTTCCTATTTTCTTATGTTATCATAGACAGATAAAATCAACAATTATTTTAATTAAAAAATGATGGCAAATCGCCATCATTTTTATATAATTTTTTTAACTTATAAGCTAAAGTCAAGTACTTTTCTTCCTTGAATAAGCCCTTTTTCCATTTCATCAAAAATGGCAGGAGCATCATCAACTGGACATTTTTCAACGACTGGTACAACAAGTCCTTCTGCACCAAATTGGAAAGCTTCTTCAAGATCTTTTCTGGTTCCAACAAGAGAACCAACAATTTTAATGCCATCTAAAACGGTTTTAACAATAGAAACATCCATCATTTCAGACGGTAAACCAACGGCTACTACTGTACCACCAGCACGAACACTATCCACTGCTTGATTAAAGGCAACTTTTGAAACAGCGGTAACAACAGCAGAATGACATCCGCCAGTTTTTTCTTGAATAAAGCCTGCGACATCTTCAATTTCTTTGCCGTTAACAACTAAATCTGCTCCTACTTGTTTTGCCAATTCCAATTTATCATTATTGATATCGATGGCGACAACATGTGCATTGAAAACTTTTTTAGCGTATTGCACGGCTAAATTACCAAGTCCACCTGCCCCATAGACAGCAATCCATTGACCTGGAGCAGCACCGCCTTCTTTGATAGCTTTATAGGTTGTTACACCAGCACAAGTGATGGAACTTGCTTGAGCTGGATCTAAACCTTCAGGAACTTTTACGGCATAGTCAGCTGTTACCAATGCATACTCACTCATACCACCATCAACACTATATCCTGCATTTTTAACTGTTCGACAAAGGGTTTCACGACCTGTTGTACAATATTCACAGTGACCACATCCTTCAAAGAACCAAGCAATTGAGACACGATCACCAACTTTTAAAGAAGTTACATCATCAGCAATCTCAGTGACTATACCAATACCTTCATGGCCCAAAATACGTCCAGGAACTTGACCGAAATCACCATTTGCCACGTGCAAATCTGTATGACAGACACCGCAATATTCAACTTTGACTAAAGCTTCACCATGACCAATTTTTGGTAAGTCATGTTCAACCACTTCAACACCATTAGATAATTGATTAACGACAACTGCTTTCATATCATTCTCCTTTTCAATTTGTTTATTTTGTGAAATCGTTTACAATTTAATTATACAAAAAATATTTTTAAAAACAATTACTTTGTTACATTTTTAACAATATTTTGTTAACTAGTTAATCAACTTGGGATGCTTTGTTATTGCATTTTTTAAAAGAAGTGATTATGATAAAGATATGATAAAAAAAGTGAATTTATTAGCTGTTTTTAACAGTAAAACTGAAACAATAACTATAAAAAAATTCTTTGAACAAATGTCTAAATCTTTCAATACTGTTTGTCAGATTGATGTGATGGATTTAAGTGAGAATTCTCTTGAAGAAAGAATTGATAAAGGGAACTACTCAGGTCTTTTATCATTCACAAAAATTAACACTTCTCTTCCAACCCTTTTATTTAGTGAAAAACCAGATATTTTTAAGACTATATATATTGCTAATGTATCACAAGCTTTTAGCGATGTGGCTAATGTTCTTTTGATTAGTAATGGTCTTTATTTATTTCTAAATGGCTTAAAAAACAATCTTTTAGATTATTTGCCGTTTAATCTTTCTATTTACGATGAAAATAATCAATTAACTTATACAAATCATCGTCCTGACAATGAATTTTCTATTGAATCTAAAACTAATGAAACAATAGACAATTGGATCGTTACTGAATTAAGTAAATCATCCTCTGATTCATTTTCACTAACGATTCCAACAATGTCTTCTGAGAAAATTTTAATCCATCATTATCAGGCACTGAAGGATATAAACAATGAATACAAAGGCATGAGCCAAAGTGTACTTGATATAAAACCAATTCTTGAAAACTATCTTAATGAAACAGGTCAAGCTATTGTACCCTGGTCTGATGTGACTTCAGGCGCATCTATCAAAAGTGATGAGTTCGATTTATAAAAAGAAGGCTATTAGCCTTTTTTTGATGGTTGTGACTATCTCCTTTCTTAATTTAAACTTGACATTGTATTAGTTATTAGATACAATAATTTTGAATAATGAGAAAGGAAAATAGAATATGATTACTTTTGATCACATCACGAAACGTTACGGTGATTTTGACGCACTAAGCGACCTTAATTTAACCATTAATGATGGTGAAATTTTTGGATTAATTGGTCACAATGGTGCTGGTAAAACCACTACTATTAGTCTTTTAACATCAATTATTGAACCAAGCTATGGTAAGATATTTGTTGATAACTTACCTCTTGTTGAAAATCGTGATGACATTAAGAAAAAAATAGCCTATGTTGCAGATTCCCCAGATATATTTCTCAACTTATCTGCTAATGAGTATTGGCATTTTATTGCAAAAATTTACGGTGTTCCTGATGATACTACTGAAGAAAGAATTAATGAATTAGCCAGTCTCTTTGATATTTCAGACAAACAATATGAAACCATTGATAGTTTTTCTCACGGGATGCGACAAAAAGCGATGATTATAGGTGCACTAATACCAAATCCTGATATTTGGATTTTAGATGAACCTTTAACAGGGCTTGATCCACAAGCTTCTTTTGATTTAAAAGAAATGATGAGAAGACATGCTAAAAAAGGCAATACTGTCCTTTTTTCAACTCATGTCTTATCAGTTGCTGAACAACTTTGTGATCGCATCGGCATCCTAAGAAAAGGTCAGCTAATTTTTGTAGGGACCTTATCAGAATTAAAAGAAAATTATCCAGATAAAGATCTTGAGACTATTTATCTTGAATTGGCTGGAAAAAATGGGAGACAAGAGGCAGGTGAACTTAAATGAATTGGTCAAACATTTGGGAACTCATTAAAGTTAATATTCTATACACCAATCCTCAAGCTGCTACTGCTTTAAGAAATAAACAGAAAAAAAATCCCCATAAAAAAATAGCTGTCTATAAAAAAATGATGCAGCAACAACTACTAGGAACAATCTTTTTTACTGCTATTTTGTTTTACCTTTTTGCAGGTATCGACTATACGAAACAGACAGGTCTATTCTCGTTTCAAGTTGCTACCTTTTCATTGATTACAGCTATCTATGCTTTTTCGACATTCTTTTCCGTTTTTTATGACAGCAAAGATAGTCAACTTTATTTAGCACTACCACTTAAATCAGAAGAAGTTTATCTGGCTAAACTATTATCCTCTCAAGGTATTTCTTTAATGTTTTTAATGCCAGTTTTCATCTTATTTTGTATTGCTTTTGTTCAACAAACCCAGTCCTTACTAGGCATATTGCTTGCGATTATATTAATTCTCATTTTGGTGATATTAGTTAATGCCATTGGGTTAATTCTAGTTAATGTTATTGGAAATATTCTTGTTAAAAGTCCTTACAAAAAAATTATATCAACAACTATTATGATTGTTTCAACACTTCTTTCTGTAGGAATGATTATTTTTGTACAAAATGTTAGCGTTCATATTTCAATAGAAGATAATAGTTTCTCGATGCCAAGTATTCCATATTTTAGAGGCTTTTATGATGTGGTTGTTAATCCATTTAGCATTGATAGTCTCCTTAATTTCTGGTTAGGATTAGCGTTACTATCAGGATTACTTATCTATATCCAAAAAAATGTGGTACCAAATTATATTAATCAATTAAAAAGCATTGATTCTCAAAAAACTTCAAGAATCATTAAAAGAAAAACAACGACCACTACAGATACTAATAAATTGTTATTGAAACATCATCTTTCAACGATAAACAATGGTACTTTAATTGTTCAGAGTTTTATTATGCCAATGATGATGACTATCTCATTTCTTGGTCCTATCTTTAATTCACATAATACTAATGTTTCGAATTTTGATTATTCTTATTTTGGAGTTGCCTTTCTTATTGGTACTGTTTTTGGGAGTATTATGTCTTCCCCGTCAAGTTTTCTAGGAGTTGCACTCTCTTTGGAGCGTGAAAATTTTAATTTTATCAAAACATTGCCTATCAATTTTTCACACTTTATTAAACAAAAATTCCAGTCATTATTTTTTATTCAGTTGTCACTTCCAATTCTCATTTACACTGTTATTGCCTTTTTCTTTTTAGAAATTCCAATCATTTTATTTCTCTCATTTATGATAGGACTTTTACTTTCATCTTTTGTGTTTTCGGAATGGATGTATCAAAGAGACTATAAATTGTTAACGCTTAATTGGCAAAATATCACTCAATTATTTTCAAGAGGAAAAGGAAAATGGTTAACAATTGGTTTAATCTTTGGTAATATGATTATTGGGACAATACTCATTGTTGCTAATCTAGTTTTAAGTAAAAGACAATCTCCTTTAGCTGTTAGTATTGTCGATCTTCTTGTTATCATTCTTTTGCTTTTGTTTTTACATTTACATCTTAAAAAAAGATTTTGGAATCAATTTAAATAAAAAAAGATTACTGATTTTCAGTAATCTTATTTTTTATTAGGCTAAAGCTCCCATTGGATCCCAAGGTGCTAAAACTTTAGGATCTGACTCATAAGCAGCTAATTCTTCTTTAGTTAAGAGTTCTTTTCTAACGACAATCTGGTAGGTATATTCATCCATCCAAGCATCGCTTGCAACAAAGTAACCTTTGTCGCCCACTTTTTCTCCCCAAGAATTTTCAATCTTCCATTTTAATGGCTGACCATTGTCGTCTAAATCAACACCAGTAAGAACCATCGCATGTGTCATTAAACTTTCGCTATAATCAAGGCGTCCAGCCTTGTCTTGAGTCAAAGAGATGTCCATGCTAGATGAAAAGTCATAAGTGTTTAAGGCCATAACACCATTTTTACGATCGCTTGATTGACCAACATCACAACCAAACCAAACAGTTTCTCCAAGTTGCATTTGTTTAATGGCCAATTCTTTAAAACGATCCATCTCAAGATTTAGATATTTAACATCACGGCTACCTACGACATTACCTAAGAGTTCAACAGTGTAGGACTTACCATAAGGCTTGTCTGCAGTTGGTGCATTGATGATTGAAACATAATCAGACAGTTTTAAGCCAACATATTTGTCATAAAAATCTTGAGGTGTGATGTTTTTTTCTGTCACATAGTTATCATTCTTATCTCTGTAAGAAAAATTAAATTCACGTGGTGGTAAACCAAGATTCATTGCTAAGAAGTTAAAAATTTCTTGAAGAAAGCCTTCTTTTTTAGATTGAACTTCTTCAGTTGACGCTTTTGAGCCAACAAGTTCTCTCAATTCTTGTGCGTATTGGCGTAATAATTTATTAAGGTAAACGTTTAATTCACGACTAGCACTGGAAGAAATTGACTCAGGATAAATGTCTTTTGGCACAACACCATATTTTTCAAATAGAGAAACAACCATATCCCATTGACCACCGTCTTGTTGTGGCTTGTCTAAAAGAAATTTAACTTTTCTGCTTCCTAATTCCTGGTCAGCTGTTGCAATAATTTGTTCTAAGAACCAATTTGATTTTTCATACTTATCCCAGAAAAAAGTGTGAGCTTGGGATAATTCAAAATTATCTAGGTGATAATCATGAATTAATTTATGACGGAAAGTATTAAGTGCAGCAAACATCCAACAGCGTCCTGAAGCCTTTTGATTGGCTACTGGGTCTTTTGTTAAGTCGATAGAAAAAGCGTAATGATTGTCAATGGCGCTTTGACGTGTTTCGAGAGATTTTAATAAGCCATTGTGAGTCACGGCATTTTCAACAGCATGAAACTTTGTATTTTCTTCATACTGCTGAAATAATTTTTCAGTAAAATCGTTAGTAATATTTTTCATTTTGTCCTCCTCTAAGTTTGTAAAACTTTATATTATTTTATTATATTATATTGATAAAGATATGCAAGTAAAAAAAAATTAGTGACTAAAAACCCAAACTAATCTAGTTTGGGTGACATTGTTTATTATTAATTCTCAATAGCTTGTGCTGCAGTAATAATGGCTAATTTATAAATATCTTCGTCGTTTGAGCCTCTTGATAGGTCATTAACAGGTTTGTTTAACCCTTGTAAAATTGGACCAATTGCTTCAAACATTCCTAAACGTTCAGCAATTTTGTATCCGATATTTCCTGATTGAAGATCTGGAAAAACAAAAACATTAGCATAACCAGCCACACGGCTTCCAGGTGCTTTAATTTTAGCTGCCGCTGGAACATAAGCAGCGTCAAATTGTAATTCACCATCAATGTTAAGATTTGGAGCTAGCTCTTTAGCCATTTGAGTGGCCTCAGCTACCTTATCAACTGCTGGAGATTTACCACTACCTTTTGATGAAAAGCTCAACATTGCAACACGTGGTTCGATGTCAAAGATTTTAGCTGTTTCAGCAGTATTCACTGCAATTTCTGCCAATTCATTTGCAGCTGGATCAATATTAATCGCACAATCTGCAAAAATTAATTTTTCATTAGTGGTTTCACGATTCATGATGAAAACACCTGATGTTCTTGAAATACCTGGTTTGGTCTTAATGATTTGAAGAGCAGGACGAACAGTATCAGCAGTTGAATGAGCAGCCCCACTAACCATACCATCAGCCAAGCCCATTTGAACAAGCATGACACCAAAGTAGTTAACATCTTTTAAGATGTCATCTGCTTGGTCTTCATTGACTTTGCCTTTACGTAATTCTAAGAATTCTTGCTTCATATATTCAAAGTGAACATAATCATTTGGATCAATGATGGTGATGTTTTTCATTGGAAAGCCTTGTTCAATCAAAAGCGCTTTAACTAATACTTCATCACCAAGAATAATTGGTTCTAAAATACCTTCAGCTTTCAAACGACCAGCTGCTCTAATTACACGCTCATCATCACCTTCTGGAAAGACAATTTTAAGATTTTTACCAGCAATTTTTTCTGTTAATGTGTCAAATAGTGTTTTCATTATACCATCCTTATTGATTTTTTAAATATAGAATAACTCTTTCAAAGTCATCTGTCAAGCCACTTGAAAAGGACATTAATTGATTTGTAAAAGGGTCTACAAACGATAAATAATGACAATGTAACGCTTGGCGATTAATACCCTTATCTAAAGTGCCACCATAAAGATCATCACCTAATAATGGATGACCTAGATGCGAGAAATGGACTCTAATTTGATGCGTTCTTCCCGTATGAAGTTCAATATCAACAAGCTTCACTTTACCGTACTGTTTAACGACTTGAAAACTTGTTTTAGCCGGTTTACCTGATTCATGAACACGTCTTGTGATAATACTGTCGATATCACGAGCAATTGGAGCTGTTATTTCACCAAATTGTGGTAAGTCTTCTTCTCCTTCAACCAGTGCATAGTAACGTTTTTTGATGGCTTTTGTCTGTAATTGCTTATCAAGTCTTGCATGAGCATAACCATGTTTAGCAAACAACATCAACCCACTAGTATCTCTATCAAGTCTAGTGACGATATGAATTTGTTTATTGTCATAACCTTGTTCGATAATATAGTGTTTCACAAAATTAGCAATGGTATTATCATGGATAGCACTTGGGATACTAGCATAACCTACTGGTTTATTAATCACCAGATAATGATCATCTTCATAAACGATATCAAGGGAAAATGGAACCGCCTTTAGTTTCTCATAAGCTTTTTCGTTAGGGATATCAACGGTAACAACATCACCTTCACTAAGATTATAGATGGCATTTTGCTCAATACCATTTACCCAGATATTGCCACCTTTGTATTTGATTTTAGCCAACAAACCTCTTGAAATATCATGCTCTTTTAAGAGACTCTTCACTTTGCAAGATCGATCTGCTTTAAATTCAAATCTCATGAGTCATCTTCTCCAATAAAAGCATCTTTAACTCGTTGCCAGAAACTAGTGTGACTAACCGTCTCAACAAAGTTTGCTTTTTGTTCAGCAATTTCAAACTCAATTTTAGCAACATTTTTGTAAGAAAAAGTGCGATTATCTACTGAAACGATATAATTGCCTCTTCTTTTAGGAATAATTTCAATCTTGTCTTTTTTAGGAACAACAATAGAACTTCCTAGTGTTCGATATACACGATTGTTTAAACTAGCAATTTCTGTCAATTGAAGAGCTTCAATGGTTGGATGTAATATAGCACCACCTAGCGATTTATTGTAGGCTGTGCTACCAGTTGGCGTTGATACAGCAAGACCATCACCTCTAAAACGCTCAAGCTTGACATGATTAATAATCACATCAGCAACCATCGTTTTTTCAACGCGTTTAATAGTTGCTTCGTTAAGTGCTAGAGCGTTAATCACTCTTTCATCTAGCAAAGTAATGGTTACTTTTAAAACAGGATAAGTCACCTTACTACCACTATCAAGGCGTAAACGCTTTAAGAGTGTATCTACTTCAAAATCTTGGTAATCGGTATAAAAGCCTAAATGTCCTGTATGAATACCAACAAATCTAACCTTGTCTAACTCATTTTCATACATGTGAAATGCTGACAAGAGCATGCCATCACCACCAATAGTAATGACAACATCGGGATTTTTTTTGCTTAAATAAAATTTAGGGTCATTGCGAAAAGCGGTAAATAATTTTGAGGCTACACGTTTACTTTCGTATTTACCATTAGCAATTATTGCCACTCTTATCTTATCTGTATAATTCATCTGTGTCATCACTATTTCCTACACCATCGTTTAATTTTCTAGTCTCTGAATCAAATAAAAGCTGAGCTTCTCTAATATCATCTCTAATTTTACGCATTTCTTCATCTAGTTGAAAAGCTATTCTTGCTGTAATTTCAAGACGTTCTTTAATTTCATCAGGAAATTCTCCCTTATATTTGTAATTAAGAGAATGCTCAATTGTTGCCCAAAAATTCATGGCTAAGGTTCTAATTTGTATTTCTGCTAAAACCTTTTTTTGACCAGTAATCGTCTCAACCGGATATTCAACAATCACATGATAAGAACGATAACCACTTTCTTTTTTGTTATTGATGTAATCGCGTTCAATAACAACGGACATATCTTTTCTGTTTCTAAGTAATTCTAATACCTCATAGATATCATCTACAAACTGCACCATAATTCTAAGTCCAGCTATATCTTGCATGTCAGTTGCTAGGTTTTCTTCACTAATAGAACGCACAAGCATTTTTTCTTTAATACTTTCAACCGATTTAACTCGTCCTGTGACAAATTCTATTGGTGAATGTAGTTTTTGTTTTCTAAACTGTTTTCTGACACCACGCAACTTAATTTTAAGTTCTCCAACTGTTTGAATATAAGGATCTAAAAACTCTTCCCAATTTTCGATCATCAGAGCACACCTTTCTTGTAAAAGTATTAACTTTTTTATAAAATTAATGTAACAACTTATTATACCATAAAAATAAGGGTTAAAGGAAATCGGAGTATGAATCATTTAGAGATAGAATATAAAACACTACTAAGTAAAGAGGAATTTCAGGCACTTGATAATCTATTTGCCCATATTCCTATCGTGACACAAACCAATTATTACATAGATAATCCTAATCAAGAGATTAAAAAGCAAAAAATGTCTCTACGTATTAGAACCTATCAAACTTCAGCAGAAATGACACTAAAAGTGCCTCAAAAAATAGGAAATTACGAATATAATCTGCCACTAACATTAGATCAAGCAAAAGAACTCATAACAGATTTTAAAATTCCCGATTCTAAAATTAAAAATATTTTAGACAATACTAAAATTGATTTATCAACAATTAAAGTCTGGGGGTCTTTAACCACAAAACGACGTGAAACAAGACTTGAAATTGGGCTATTAGCCTTAGATCACAATACTTATGAAGACAACTCTGATTATGAGTTAGAACTAGAAGTATCTGATGCCAAAAAGGGAAAATCAGATTTTGATACCTTTTTAGAAGACCATCACATCCAATTTAAATATGCTAAAAGTAAAGTCGCAAGAGTTTATCACTATTTACAAGGAAATTAATTTTAGTCTTTTTAAAAAATCACTGAAATATTTTAGCTTTTTTGTTAAAATAGACTTATCATAAAAAGGAGCAAAACTATAATGACACAACGTTACGCTGACAAGCAACTAAAACTTTTTTCACTAACCTCTAATACTGAAATAGCAGAAAAAATTGCCGATGCGGCTGGTATTCCGCTTGGCAAACTATCATCAAAACAATTTTCAGATGGTGAAATAATGATTAACATTGAAGAGAGCGTTCGCGGTGATGATATTTTTATCATCCAATCAACTAGTTACCCTGTTAATGATCATCTTTGGGAACTTTTAATTATGGTTGATGCATGTAAACGTGCCAGTGCTCATTCTGTTAATGTTGTTATTCCTTATTTTGGTTATTCTAGACAAGACAGAATTGCTGCTGCTAGAGAACCAATTACTGCAAAATTAGTCGCAAATATGCTTGTAAAAGCTGGCGTTGATCGTGTCTTAACGTTAGATCTTCATGCTTCTCAAGTACAAGGATTTTTTGACATTCCAGTAGATAATCTCTTCACCATCCCTTTGTTTGCTAAAAGTTATGTTGAAAAAGGCTTAACTGGTGAAGAGGTCGTCGTTGTTAGTCCTAAAAACTCTGGCATTAAACGTGCTCGTGGCCTTGCTGAAATTTTAGATTCACCGTTAGCTATTATTGATTATTCTATGGATGATAGTGAACGTGAAGAAGGATACATCATTGGTGATGTTGCTGGCAAAAAGGCTATTTTAATTGATGATATTTTAAATACTGGAAAAACTTTTGCCGAAGCTGCAAAAATCTTAGAACGTGGTGGTGTTACAGAGATTTATGCAGTTGCTAGTCACGGATTGTTTGCTGGTGGTGCTGCTGATATTTTAGAAGCGGCTCCTATTAAAGAAATCATTATTACAGATTCTGTATGCTCAAACGTTCGTATCCCTAAAAACGCACACTATATTTCAGCAAGTGAACTTATTGCTGATGCTATTATTCGAATTCATGAAAAACAACCACTCAGCCCCTTATTTGCTTACCATGCTGAGAATGAAGAAGGTTAATTATGCCTTATTTTGACAATGCATCTACTACTTTTTTAACACCATCAGTCATTGAGCAAATGACTAAAGTGATGAATTCTACACCTGCTAACCCTTCTAGTATTCATAGTTACGGCAGAAAAAGTAATCAACTATTAAGAGAAGCTAAAGAAAAAATAGCACGACTTTTAAACGTTAATGCTAAAAATATTATTTTAACTTCAGGTGCAACTGAAAGTAACAACACTGCTATAAAAGGGTATGCTTTAGCAAATGAGAACAAAGGTAAGCACCTCATTACTACTAGTGTTGAACATCACTCTGTTTTTGATGTCATGTCTTATTTGGAAAAAAATCATGGCTTTGAAGTCACCTACCTCTCTCCAATTAATGGCACAATCAGTGCTAATCAAGTAAAAGAGGCTTTAAGAGACGACACCATTTTAGTCAGCATTATGCATACAAACAATGAAACGGGTCACCAATTTCCAATTAAAGCAATTGGTGACTTGTTGAAAAATCATCAGGCTGTTTTTCATGTTGATGCTGTACAAGCCATTGGCAAAGTTCCTGTTTATCCTGAAGAACTTGGTATTGATCTCATGTCCTTATCGGCACACAAATTTCATGGTCCCACTGGTATTGGAATTCTTTATTCGAAACCTCTACACATGATAAAATTGCTTCATGGTGGCGATCAAGAAGATAAAAAAAGAGCTGGCACTGAAAACCTTGTTGGCCTTGTTGGTATGGCTCAGGCTTTAGAAGACAGTTTGTCTCACCAAAAAGAGAATTACCAACATGTTGTTGCATTAAGAGATCTTTTTTTAAAACAAATAGATGGCGTATCATACTACCTCAACAGTCCCAAGGATGGTCTTGCTCATATTATTAATATTGGTTTTCCAAAAATTAATAACAGTATTTTATTAACTCAACTTGACTTAGCTGGATTTGCAGTTTCTACTGGTTCAGCTTGTACAGCTGGTAATGTAGAACCGAGTCATGTTCTTGCAGCTTTTTATGGAAAAGACTCAGAAAAGTTAAAAGAATCCATTAGAATTAGTTTTTCAGAATTTAATACCACTGAAGAAGTCATTCAATTAACAACAAAATTAAAAGAAATTATAGGTAAATAAAATGGCATTTGAAAAAGAAGTTTATTTAGAAGATAGTCAATACAGTTACAGAATTAGTCCTAACGTAAAAAAATATACATTACGTGATACGACTTTTATTCAAAACAAGGTTGGTCATTATGAGCTTAATCGTTTGCTTGAAAAAGTTCCCAACTCAAAAGAAGGATTTCCTCTTAAAATCACAATTAATTCTGATTTAACAGGCTTTAAGCTAACAATTACAGATAAGTCTGGTTTACGCCATGTCAATATCTTTAAATCAGAAGATCATAAAATATTACAAGAAAAATTTTATTTCTTAATGAATAGTTTAGTTGAAAGAGATATTTTTGAAAAAATTGAAAAATAAAAAGAAGTCTTTAAAGGCTTCTTTTTTCAAAAATAATTTTAAATTTTAAGCTTTATTTGTTGCATTTTTCACAACCTTTTTTTACAATAGTCTTATGAAGATTGAAAGAGAGATTTATAATGGCTTCTGATAAAATGATACCAAATGCAACTGCAAAACGCCTATCACTATACTATCGTATTTTTAAGCGTTTTAATGCTGACAATATTAGAAAAGCAAACTCCAAACAAATTGCCGAAGCAATAGGTATTGACTCAGCAACTGTTAGAAGAGATTTTTCTTACTTTGGTGAACTTGGTCGTCGTGGGTTTGGTTATGATGTTCAAAAATTAATGAATTTTTTTGCGGACATCCTAAATGATAATGCTATCACTAACGTTCTCTTGGTTGGTGTTGGTAAACTTGGTGGTGCCCTTTTAAATTATCGCTTCCATGAACGCAATAAAATGAAAATTACAATGGCATTTGACGTCAAGGAAAATGATTTGGTTGGTACTACCACTCCTGATGGCACACCTATTTATGACATTTCTGATATTAAAAAATATATCAAAAAAACTAATATTGAAACTGCCATTTTAACTGTTCCTAGCAACAAAGCTCAGGAAGTTGCTGAAATTCTAGTTGATGCTGGTATCAAAGGTATTCTAAGTTTTTCACCAGTTAATCTGACACTGCCAAAAAATGTGGTTGCTCAGTATGTCGACTTAACCAGTGAACTTCAAACTCTATTATACTTTATGAATCATAATGAAGACTAAAAAACAGTAGACAACGTCTACTGTTTTTTAAAAGAAATCATTTTCTTCTCGAAAACTATAATAATTGGTTTGACCAACAATAATGTGGTCTAAAAAAATAATTCCCAAGTCTTCACAAGTTCTTTTGATTTTATCGGTGAAGAGTTGATCATTTTCACTTGGATAACAAGAATTGGAAGGATGATTGTGGACTACAATTAGTGAGGTTGCCATTGCTTTACAAGCATAATGTAAAATTTCTCTTGGCTCTGCAATGGATCGTCTCACTGTACCAATAAATATTGTTTTTTGTTCAATAATTCTGTTTTGTGTATCAAGATAGATAGCCCTTAGTTCTTCTTGTTTTTTATCACCAAGTTCTAACATCATCTGTCTAGCCAACTTTTCACTACTGAGTAATTGATCAGTTTGTTTTATCTCAGCTTCTTTGATTCTAGTTGCAAATTCAATCATAGCTTTAATCTCAATGGAACGAATATGTCCTATGCCAAAAATTTCTTGGAGTTCTTGCAAAGAGAGATGCTTAAAGGCACCAATTGTTTTCACTTTTGTCAAAATAGAATTTGCCATATTTAAAACAGACTCTTTTTTATTGCCTGTTCTTAAAATAATGGCAAGGAGTTCCTGGTTACTTAAACGTTCAGCGCCTTTTACAACTAAACGCTCTCTTGGTAAAATAGCTTCTTTTTCAAATTTTATCTTATACATAAATCACCTCTATCATAATATTCGTTATAGACATTAAAAACCTTATCCAATGGATAAGGTTTTTTTAGTTAATCATTTATGAGGTTTGTTCTTTAGCTTCAACTTCTTTTTCTCCAGCTTTTTTAGCCTGTTTTTTAGCAACATTATCCTTAATAATTTGATAAAGGCTGGCTGATAATGGAACAGATAATAACATTCCTAATACACCATATAATGATGCTCCTATCGCTATTGACAGTAACACCCACATAGACGGAAGACCTATTGAGCCACCCACTACTCTTGGATAAATAATATTACCTTCAAATTGTTGTAAAATAACGACAAAAATGAGAAAGACTAGAGCTTGGGAAAGAGATTGTGTCATAATGAGAATAGCACCAATCGTTACCCCTATATAAGGCCCAACGACAGGAATAATGGCAGTAAAGGCAATAAGAATGCCTATTGTTGGAGCATAAGGTAAGCCAAGAAGCATCATACCAATAGCTGATAAACTACCAAGAATCATCGCTTCTAATGTTTGACTAACAAAGAAACTATGAAAACGCTTGTTCAAAATATCGGTCACGTAATGAATTTTTTCCTCATATTTAGACAAATAAGTAGATACTAAAAGATTAAACTGGTATTTAAGTTTCTTTTTATTCCCTAAAACATAAATAGAGAACACAAGACTAACAAAAACAGATAATAGGGTTGAAGCAATTGATGTCACAGAAGACAAAACACCTGTTAAGACAGATAAAAATTGCTCTAACACTTGTTTGCTGTATTGACTAATCAATTGACTAAGCTCTGTTTCGGTTCCAAATAATTTTAGCAGTCGAGAGACTAATTCATTATTTTGTAAATCATCGATAATTTTTTGAACATCTGAAGGATTAATTGATAATAGAGATTTTAAACTATCAATCAAATCTGGTAAAACAATAGTAAAAATAAGGGTTGCTACAATAATAAATGTCGCATAAGCCAAAAGCATGGCCAATGTTTTTTGGATTTTTTCATGTTTTTTAGGTGGAAAAACCATAGAAAATAATCTTTCGTAGGCAGTCATTACAATATTAATGACAAATGCCATTGCTGCACCCATTAAAAAAGGGGTAGAGGCTTGATAAAGAGTTCTTAGAATTCCCTCACCTGTTGACCAATAGGTCATAATGGCATAGCAAAGTGCAAAGGTCAAAATAACATAGTAAAAATAAATTTTGTTTAGCTTCATTTTTTCTCCTTAAATGATGTGTAAAAAAGACAACATTTTAACGCCCAAGTACTTGTTTTTCAATGATTTTAAAAACACCGTTATCACGATTACTTGGAGCAAGAAAACGAGCGCTGTCTTTCACATTTTGTGGTGCATTTGCCATGGCATATGAATATTTTGCAAGTTTTAACATCTCAATATCATTAGGAGCGTCGCCAAAAGCCATCACTTCTTCTGGCTTGATATGCCATTTTTTCATAAATTGCTCGATTCCCCAAGCTTTGTGGATTCCTTTAGGTGTGACATCTACAGCACCATAACCACTGGTTACTGCTGTTAAAGGGCCCTTGAAGTTATGGTTGAAAGATGAAATAATTTCATTTTCATGTTTAACCGGAATTGCCATATTAATTTTCAAAAAAGGTTCGTTTGGTAACTCTGAAAATGATTTAAGCAATTTTATCCGACTTAAAAACTTATCAAGTTGTTCTTTTTCGATGGCTGATCTTGAAAAATCAAATGTTGCACCTTCAAGAACATATGACGATTCGGCAGTAGAAATCATCACACGGTAATCAACTAATTTATCATGGTAAAAGTCTAAAAAATCACAAACAAGATCATCTGAAATACCTTTACGAGCAAATGTTTTTCCATTTTCTAACAAGTGTGACCCATTTTCAGCAACAAAACTTAAATCATCAAAAAGGCCATTAAACATTAAAGAGAGACGTCCTATATTATTACCAGTTGCTACCAAAAATTTGATGTCTTTTTCTTTGAGTGAATTTAACATCTTTTCAAAACGAGAACGATCATAACTACCTTTGTTATCTAACAAGGTCCCATCCATATCACAAGCAATTAGCTTTACAGCCATTTAAAAACAACATCCTTTCAAAATAATCATCGTAAGATGATTTTCTTTTACAATATTATACCATAATGACACAAAAATAGTGATGCAAGAAAAAGCACCACTCATTCATTGATCACTATTACTACTCAATAAAACTTATAAATCAAGATAATTTTTACTACTTTACTTCTTTCTACTATAAGAGTTTTACTGCTTTTTTATTTTTATCTACTTCAGAAATTTTATTATAATCATTATCAGTAATCATTTCTCTATTTTTCCAAGTATTTTATTTTAATAGGTAGTTCCGTTAGAGTACCAATAGTTGTTTTATCTATAAATTCTGTTGGCAAATAGTTTGATGTTATAATTTCACTATCAGAAGTGTATATAGCAAATGAAATTTTAAACTTATTGTTAACAAGAAGTGTGATTCTCCAATAACCAGCCGTCACGTTTTTTTTAAATTGAATTACTTCAATTTCTTCAATATCACTACTATCTGCTAAATCAAAATTATTAATAAAATACAAAGCGACACGATCTTCTTGTTCTTTCATCCAAGCATCTTCTTCTTTTTTAGTGTCATTTAGACTAAAAGCTATAAATATTCCACCTGCTAACACTAAGGCTATAAGGATAAAAAGTAACTTCTTTTTCAAAATAAACTCCTTGTTAATAATTAATAATTCTGATTAAAATACATATAGATAGAGAGAAATTTCTACTCCCTCTCTATATATTTCATTTTGATAGGTAATTCAGTTAAATTATCATCAATAGGTTTTCTTTTGAAATTTTCTGGGAGATAGTTTGAAGTTCTAATTTCGTCGTTATCACTATTTAGAGAAAAAGCAATATTATATTTATTGTTAGCAGACAATACAACTCTCCAATAGCCAGTCATTGAATTTTTTTCAAATTGTACAATCTCAATTTCTTCTATATCATCACCATTGGTTAATTCGTAGCGATTAATGAAATACAAGGCAACTCGATCTTCTTGTTCTTTCATCCAAGTATCTTCTTCTTTTTTATTGTCATTTAGACTAAAAGCTGTAAATATTCCACCGGCTAACACTAATGCTATAAGGATAAAAAGTAACTTCTTTTTCAAAACAGACTCCTTGTAAATAATTCTCATTAAAGTACATATAGATAAAGAGAAAAATTTCTACTTCCTTTCTATATATTTCAATTTTACTGGTAATTCAGTTAAACTACCAATAGTTGTTTTATCTATAAAATCTATTGGTGAATAGTGTGATGTTCGAAGATTATTATTAGATTTGGTTAGTGAAAAATCCATATTATATTTATTATTTACACAAAGAGTAATCCACCAAGTACCCGTCATTGAATTTTTTTCAAAATCAACTACTTCTATTTTTTCAATGTCACTACCATCTGCTAAATCAAAATTATTAATAAAATACAAAGCAACTCGTTCTTCTTGTTTTCTCATCCAAGCATCTTCTTCTTTTTTAGTGTCATTTAGACTAAAAGCTGTAAATATTCCACCGGCTAACACTAAGGCTATAAGGATAAAAAGTAACTTCTTTTTCAAAATAAACTCCTTGTTAATAATTAATAATTCTGGTTAAAATACATATAGATAGAGAGAAATTTCTACTCCCTCTCTATATATTTCAATTTTACTGGTAATTCAGTTAAAGTACCAATAGTTGTTTTATCTATAAATTCTGTTGGCAAATAGTTTGATGTTATAATTTCACTATCAGAAGTGTATATAGCAAATGAAATTTTAAACTTATTGTTAACAAGAAGTGTGATTCTCCAATAACCAGCCGTCACGTTTTTTTTAAATTGAATTACTTCAATTTCTTCAATATCACTACCATTAGCTAAATCATAATTATTAACAAAGTACAAAGCTATGCGATCTTGTTCTTTTTTCGTCAAACTGTCTTCTTCTTTTTTAGTGTTGTTTAGACTAAAAGCTATAAATATTCCACCAATTATCACTAATGGTATAAGGATAAAAAGTAATTTCTTTTTCAAAACAGACTCCTTGTTAATAGTTAATAATTCTGATTATTATTTCTAGAAAATGATGAAATTATTTTCCTTCTAAATATTTTATTTTTAATGGTAATTCTGAAAAATTGTCTATCATTTTCTTCTTATTAAACTCTTTAGATGAATAGTTACTTGTCCATATCTCACCAGTAGATTCATATTCGTAAAACGAAATATAAAACTTTGTGTTTACCAATAGTGTAATCCTCCAAGAACCAGTCATAGAGTTTTCTTCAAATTGTACAATCTCAATTTCTTCTATATCATCACCATTAGTTAATTCGTAGCGATTAATAAAATACAAGGCGACTCGATCTTCTTGTTTTCTCATCCAAGTATCTTCTTCTATTTTACTGTTATTTAGACAAAAAGCTATAAATATTCCACCGACTAGCACTAATGCTATAAGGATAAAAAATAACTTCTTTTTCAATACAGCCTCCTTGTTTATGATTCTCATTAAAGTACATATAGATGTAGAAAGAAATTTCTACTCCCTCTCTATATATTTCATTTTGATAGGTAATTCAGTTAAATTATCATCAATAGGTTTTTTTTTGAAATTTTCTGGGAGATAGTTTGAAGTTCTAATTTCGTCGTTATCACTATTTAGAGAAAAAGCAATATTGTATTTATTGTTAGCAGACAATACAACTCTACAATAGCCAGTCATTGAATTTTTTTCAAATTGTACAATCTCAATTTCTTCTATATCATCACCATTGGTTAATTCGTAGCGATTAATAAAATACAAGGCGACTCGATCTTCTTGTTTTCTCATCCAAGTATCTTCTTCTATTTTACTGTTATTTAGACAAAAAGCTATAAATATTCCACCGACTAGCACTAATGCTATAAGGATAAAAAGTAACTTCTTTTTCAATACAGCCTCCAATTCTTATAGATACTCAGTTTGATTAATCAACTCTGCAAGGACTTGATAACCTTTATCTGACAAATGTAGACCATCTTTTGTAAAGTCAACTTTTAAATCACCTTTATTATCTAAAAAAGCGTCATATGTTTCTAAAAGAGAAACGTAATCAAACTTATTTGTTAACTCTTCATAAGCACGATTTAAGTCTGAGATTGTTTTATTATCTCTCATGCCAAATCTGCTTAAATCAAAAACTCTTGTGTTTACAGGAAGAATTTCAAGCAAAACGATAGTAACAGACGGGTAATTTTCCTTGATTTTTTCAATGATTTGAGTCATGTTTGTTATTGTCTTTTCTTTGCTAATAGAGATACCTATATCATTAGTACCAATTAAAATAAAAACTGTTTTCAATTGATCACCAAAGATGTGGGTGTCTAAATACTTTAGTAAGATATCTGACGTGTAAGCAGAAATGCCTCGATTAGCAACAACTTTTTGGGTTTTAATATAGTCTTCTAATCTAAAAAATTCGACAATTGAATCACCAATAAAGATAACTTCTGGGAATCTTAAAGTGCACCTGTTTTCGATTTTGTAGGCTTGTCTTTTATCATTTTGGATTTTAAAATAATAGCGCAACATTTTTTCATCAGCCATTGCTAATTGACCTCCTAGATATATCATGTTAATTATCATTTGAATGCAATACTTAACTTAACCTATTATACCATAAGATTCTCTAGTAAGATTAGCTTTTAAAACTTGCTGAAAGGTTAAAAAAAAGCTACTATGAAACTAGAAGCAATTAAAAATAAAGGAGGTTACTATGACATTATATCAGGAATTAATTAGTAAGCTTGAAAGCTTAAAAATACCTTATGACATCGTTTCTCATGAACCTGCTTTAACAACTGAGCAAGCAGATGCATTCATTGAAGGAATTGAGGGCGTTCGAACAAAAACACTTTTTTTGACCAATAAGAAAAAAACAGCCTTTTATTTAGTTGTTATGGATGATCAGAAACGTTTAAATTTAGACCATTTTAAAGAAATTATTAAAGAAAAGAGAATCAAATTAGCTTCTGAGCAACTTATTTTTGAGAAAATGTCACTGGAGCCTGGGATTGTCTCTCCTTTTGGTTTATTGTTTAATCCTAATCGTGATATTAAGGTTTATTTTGATCAAGAAATTCTCTCAGAAGAAAAAATGAGTTTTCATCCCAACACTAATGATAAAACGATTTTTATTGCAACGAATGATTTACTTGCTTTTATAAAACACTTGGGCTATTTCATTCATGTTGTGGACTTATAAATGATTTCATAGTAAAAGACAACCAAAATACAATGGTTGTCTTTTTCAGTAAGTCATTATTTTAATAAACCTTATCTTTTTTATCTTTGTACCATAAGAATGATATCATAACAATCGATAGTGCAGAAACTGCTAAGCCGGTTTTTAAGCCTTTAGGAGAATAATGCATCTCTATATCATGTTTTCCTGAGGTGATGGGAAAAGATAAGAGACTATTCCAGGCTTTTGTTGTTTCAACGACTTCTCCGTCAACTCTTACAGTCCAATCAGCACTATAAGGAATACTTGTCATCATGACATCGCTATTGTCAGTGATATCGACATGTCCCTTGATTGATGTGTTGGTCCATTCAGTGACGGTCATACTTTGTTTTAATCTGTCAGCAAGTATTTTTTCGATTTCAATATTATTGGCTCTAACAAGACCTGCATTTTCAATATTGACGTCATCATCTGAAAAACGCATTTCAAGAACTGTTTCTTGCCCTTCAGTACCATGTGTCAGTTGCCATAGTTGTTTTTGTGAATAAGATTTTTGATTGGTCAACCATTTATTGTTTAATAAAATTGATAAATGATCACGTTTCGTTTCTAATCCTGATGGTGTTAGGAAATAATAGGTAAATGAACTTTTTGGAATAATTTTAAATCGGATAATACCCAGTTGGTTTTTATCAATGCGATTATAGACCGGTTGTCCATTTGGACCATCGACTTTTTCCATATTTTCTATTTCAATGGCTGAAAAACTAAATTGTTCAAAATAATTAGTATCAGTTCCAGCCATTGATTTCAAGATAATATTTTGGTTGGCAACAGGATTATTTAAACCAAACAAGATACTTTGTGTTACTTTATTGGTTCCAAAAGCAACTGAGAAAACATTGGGGTTTTCATAAACAAGGTAGCGATCATTTTCATCAATTTTATGATAGTAACTCGTTAAGTCAAAACGACTAGAATTTTTGTTGAAAAACATCTTTTCTGGATGTTCATCTGCTTCTTCTTGTGTATGGTCTTTCACATCAACATAGTATCTCACACCAAATAAAGCATCTGTTAAAAGAGTGCCATTAGTGTATTGGGTTGAAGCATTAACACCAATATCACCTAAGTAAGAAAACAAGTCCATGGTTGAGCGCTCCAAGCTAGAACTAAAGCTACTTAGTCCTGGATAAGAAATCAAACTCGGTGTTGTTCTTGAATAGGAAAAGGTCGATCCAATACGGTAAAATCCAACATCGCTTTTTGCTTGTATTTTATCTGTCACTTCTTTAACTGATAGGGTTGCATCTGTAAACTTATCTGCATCAGCATAATATAACGTATATTGCGATAGATAAGCATTAAGACCTAGTTCAAAAATGGTAATACCATAGATAAGTGCCCATAAAAATCGGCTTGAACCAAAGAAATAGAATAGTAAAATAAGTACCCATGTCAACAAAGTAAAAACTACTTGCGTCAGTAAAAAGCCCTTGACAAGTAAAAAGTATTCCGCTGGAATTGTTAAAACGACTATTATTATCAATAAACTACGCTGTAATAAGCTGTATTCTTTTTTTTGCCAGATGAAATAGCTACTGATAATTGGAATAATCGTTAGTAAAAATAGAATCACTTTTGGATTTTCAGTAACAAAGGTTGTTATTGCTTTGACCTGTTTTGGAGCGATATAAGTATAAGATTGTGTCATGACATACGTCACTGACGCAAACATCAACAGTAGACCAAAGAAGAATTCTTTTCTATTTATTTTAACTGCTGCCTTTAGTACTTTATATGCTGTTAAAACAATAAAGAATGAGAAAATCCATGAAAAACGATAAAAGAACCCAGCCGGATTTTGACCCATATGCCAAATCTTACTAGTAAATTCATTAACAAATGACACAAAGAAAACGGTTATTATTAACCCTGCACCAATTTTTTGATAAAGATGGTCTTTAACATGTCTGAAATAAAAGAATGAACTAATCAAAGACAAGGCGCCAACATAGATATTTGGAAGACTTGGGCCTTTTGACCAAGAATTGTCATCAAAACCACCTATCATTACTTTTGATATGATATCAAGTGGATTAATTTGGAAATCCCAGCTAAATAACAAGGCACCTCCTATTGCTCCTTTACTTTCCAATAAATTTAAGAAAATAGGATATAAAAGGAAAAAAACACTAGTAATAGCAAGGATAGAATAAAAGGCTGTTTTAAAAAGTGGAATAAAGAATGCTAGTGTTTTATCTTTTAAAGTTCCTCTTATTGCTAACTTGGGTGAAAGATAATAACAAGCGTATAAAACCACAAATAAACAGATCATATAGCCCATGTAAAATTGTAAAAACATGGTTAAAGCCAAGGTTAAAATATAACCAAATGGTCTTTTACCATCTAGTGTCTCTTCTAGAGTAAGAATAACTAAGGGAAGCATAAACATGGCATCATAAAATAACACGTTCATCTGGTAAGACACTAACATCCCTGAAAGAGCATATGATAATGATAAAAGAGGAACTAGCCAAGGCTTGGTAGATAATCCCTTATAACGTTTAATGAGAAGATGACTAAAACTTAATGAGATGGCACCATATCTTAATAAGATAGTGAGAAATACTGCCCATTTAAACTGTGACAGTGGTAATAAAATATAAAAAATATTAAAGGGACTAATCAGATAATACCCTAAAATACCTATCATTGGCCCACCAATCGATTTGGTAAAGGAATAAAAAAATCCAGACCAATCCCCTGATAAAATAGTTTCTTTGAGAAAACCGTAAAAACTAATGTATTGTTGTCCAAAGTCAACTGCCATCAAGGTTTTCTTGCCAAAAGGAAAGGCGCCCATAAAAAACCAGACAATAAGCATAACAAAAATGGGTAATAAGGCACTTGAAAGATAAGTGACTGCTTTTTTATGCTTTTTTAAAAATGGGAGATGGCGTTGATATAATTTTTCGAAAAAACTCACCAAATGAGCTGTTTGAGTCATTGATTAATCCTTCTTTACTTCTTCAATATTTGTGTCGCTGATAATATAATGTGGTCTCTTTTTAACTTCGTAGTAAATTTTACCAATGTATTCTCCTAAAATACCAATCGAAATTAACTGAACACCACTAAAGAGAATAATAGCTGCAATTGTTGTAAAATAACCACTAACAGCAGTATCTGGGTGTTGAATATATCTAAATAGTTCAAATAAAAGATACAAAATGGCCAAAGCAATACTAAATAAACCAAATTGGATAGAAATTCTTAATGGTTTATCATTAAACGAAATAATTCCTTGAATAGCATAATTAAGAGATTTTCTAAACCCAAACTTACTTTTTCCTTCTTCTCTTACATGATTTTGATAAGGAATAACTTTTTCATTAAATCCAATCCATTCGTAAAGCCCTTTATTGAAACGATTATATTCTGGAAGAGAAATAAATTTTTTATAGGCTCTTCTACTTAAGAGTCTTAATTCTGATTTACCATCAGTCAAATGCACATCCATGAGACGGTTGGAAATCATATAAAATAATTTTGCAAAAAAACTGCTAAATGCTGATTCCCCTTGTCGATTTCTTTGACCACTAACAATATCATACCCTTCTTTATAGGCATTAACAAATAAAGGAATCAGACTAGGTGGATGCTGTAAATCCCCATCCATAACCATAGCAGCATCGCCAGTTGCATGTTGAAATCCTGAAAGAATACCACCCTCACGACCAAAATTACGGCTAAAACGGATAAACTTCACTTTATCATCAGAATTAGCAATGCTTTTCATTAATGAAAAAGTCTTATCTGTGCTACCGTCATCAATATAAATTAATTCATAATCAGAAATAGACTGATTTTGCATTTTTTTAAGTTGATCAGAAATAGCGTGATGGGTCTTTTGTATCATTTTTTCTTCATTATAGTAGGTAATAATGACTGATAATTTCATATTTTTCTCCAGATATTAACAACTTTTATTTATTCTCTTTGATTCACTTAATCTTTATTTTATCATAATTTTAAAGCTTTTTCTATGGTTACTATAGCTAAGCCACCTAAAAATTAACATAAAAAAATAGTCTGAGTCAGACTATTTTATTTACGATACATTTTAAATTGTAAGTATAAATCATTATAAATACCAAGCCATTTTTGACCTAGATTATCATAGACTTCTAAGTGCGCGATTGTTTCAGGACTTGGGTAGAAAGATTGATCATTTCTAACTTCTTCATCGAGAAGCTCTTTTGCTTTTTGATTAGGAGTGGCATAGCCAATATAATCAGCATTTTGAGCAGCGTTTTCAGGTTCAAGCATGAAATTGATAAATGCGTAAGCAGCTTCTTCGTGTTCTACTGATGATGGGATAACAATATTATCAAACCAAATATTAGATCCTTCACTTGGAACAACATAACGAAGATTTTCGTTAGCATCAAGCATTTCGCTAGCTTCGCCTGAGAAGGTTATCCCGATAGCAGCATCTTCTTGAATAAGATAGCCCTTCATCTCATCACCAACAATGGCTTTGATATTAGGTGTCAAATCATTCAGTTTTTCAACCACTTGATTGAGTTCCTTCATATCTTTAGTATTTAGACTGTAAGAAAAAGTATTTAAACCAAACCCAATGACTTCACGGGCACCATCAACAAGCATGATATCATTTTGATATTCTTTACGCCATAAATCTTCCCAGTGTCTAGGCTCTTCTTCAACCATTTCAACATTGTAGACAATACCAACTGTACCCCAGAAATAAGGAATAGAGTATTTATTTTTAGGGTCAAAACTCTTGTCTAAAAATTCAGTACCAATGTTTTCAAACCCTGTTATTTTAGATTTGTCTAGTGGAACGATTAACTCTTCTTTAATCATTTTGTCAATCATGTAATCACTAGGCACTGCTAAATCATAAGAAGTACCACCTTGTTTAATTTTGGTATACATGGCTTCATTAGAGTCAAAGGTTTCATATTCAACTTTAATACCAGTTTCTTCGGTAAATTTTTCTAATAAATCTGGGTCAACATAATCTCCCCAGTTATAAATCACTAGTTTATCATCGTTTTGACTACCACCAGATTCATGTTTCATGATGAGAGAAAGACCTAAAAGAATACCAATAATGGCAAGGATACCTGTTAAAAAAACATAAAGTTTACGCATGGTCTTCCCCCTTATCTTGTGAAATCATATAATAACCTATCACTAATAAGATACTAAACAAAAAGACAATTGTTGAAAGAGCATTAATCTCTAGTGATATTCCCCTTCTAGCTCTGGAATAAATTTCAACTGACAAGGTTGAAAAATTATTACCAGTGACAAAAAAAGTAACTGCAAAATCGTCAAGTGAATAGGTAAAAGCCATGAAGTAGCCGGCAATAATAGCTGGTGTTAAATAAGGAAACATGACTTCCTTCATCATTTGAAATGGAGTTGCACCAAGATCATAGGCTGCATTAATCATGTCTTGATTCATTTCTTTAAGTCTAGGTAAAATCATTAAAACAACAATCGGAATTGAAAAAGCAACGTGACTTAAAAGAACCGATGTCATACTAAGACTAAAACCTAGATAAGTGAATAAAATCAAGAAACTTGCACCAATCATAACGTCAGGTGCTACCATTAAAACATTGTTTAGTGATAAGAAAGTATTTTGATGTTTTAAACGTTTTTGATAAATCATAATAGCACCAAATGTTCCTATGATAGTAGCAATCAGTGCACTTAAAAACGCTAAAAAGAAAGTATCGGCAAGGATTATCATTAAACGCTCATCTGAAAACATAGTAACATAATGCTCAAGTGTAAATCCTTTAAAGCCATTCATATCCCCACCATCATTAAATGAGTAGATAATCAAATAAACTATTGGAAGATAAAGAATTAAAAAGACAAAAGATAAATAAAGATTTGCAAATTTTTTCATTTTTGTCTCTCCTTTGTCACCCACATTGTTGCTAACATAGCTAAGATAAGTATCACACCTATAGTTGAACCCATTCCCCAGTTATCAGTTGTTAAGAAATGTTGTTCAATAGCGGTACCAAGAGTGATGACTCGATTTCCACCAATAAGACGAGTTAGCATGAATAAGCTAAGACTTGGAATGAAAACGGCTTGAATACCACTTCTTACACCACTCATAGAAAGTGGGAAAACGACTTGCCTGAAAGATTGCACACTACTTGCTCCTAAATCTTTACTGGCATTAACAAGGTTTGGATCAATATCATCAAGGGCATTGAAAATTGGTAGAATCATGAATGGTAATTCGATATAACTTGCCACAAAAATAAATGAAAAATCTGTAAATAAAATTTGTTGTGGTCCAATACCAATGAAACTTAAAAAACTATTGATACCACCATGTTGACCAAAAATGCCCATAAAGGCATAGGCTTTTAATAATAAATTGATCCAAGTTGGTAAAACAATGAGCATCAACCACAATTGCTTATGTTTTAGTTTTGTTAAAACATAGGCAGTTGGATAGCTGATTAAAAAAGTTATTAGCGTAATCACACCAGCATAAAACAATGAATTAAGGCTCATTTTGAGATAAGTAGCATTAGAGAAGAATGTTTGATAGTTTGCTAAAGTGAATTGCCCTTCTGTGTTAAAAAATGATTGGTAAACAATTAGTATAACTGGAGCAATAACAAACAGAACTATCCAAAGAAAGTATGGAACAGAGAAAAAACTAGAGGTTTTCTTCATTTTTTCCTCCTGCAATAGCCTTGATAAGGCCTTCTTCATCGTCTTCTACTTCAACATATTCTTCAATACGTGCATCAAATTCTTCTTCTGTTTCATTGAGACGCATAATATGAATATCTTCAGGTGTAAAATCTAAGCCGATAATTTCACCTTCTATCGCTTTTCTCGTAGAGTGAATCATCCACTCATTGTCTAATTCATCATAGGCGATAATTTCATAGTGAACACCCCGAAAGAGTTGTGTGTCTACCTTAACCTGTAGTTTACCATTTTCTGGAAGCGTAATTTGTAAATCTTCTGGACGAATAACAACTTCAACAGGCTCATTTGGTCTCATACCACCATCAACTGCTTCAAAACGTTTACCATTAAATTCAACCAAATAGTCCTCAACCATAGTACCAGGAATAATATTAGATTCACCAATAAAGGTTGCAACAAAATGATTAATCGGTTCATCATAAAT
This sequence comes from Streptococcus sp. CSL10205-OR2, assembly GCF_025660655.1. GTDB lineage: Bacteria > Bacillota > Bacilli > Lactobacillales > Streptococcaceae > Streptococcus. The sequence goes on along the minus strand of NZ_JAOTIN010000002.1, from coordinate 18,874 downwards.
GTCAACTGGTGTTCCTGATTGGATAATTTCACCATCATTCATAACAAAAATCCAATCACTCATTGCAAGCGCTTCTTCTTGATCATGTGTGACAAAAACAAAAGTGATTCCTAGGCGTTGTTGTAATTCTCGTAATTCATACTGCATTTCAGTACGAAGTTTTAAATCAAGGGCTGATAAAGGCTCATCTAATAAAACCACTTTGGGTTCATTGATGATAGCTCTTGCAATAGCAACACGTTGTCTTTGACCACCGGATAGTTTTTTAATAGAACGATTTTCAAATCCTTCCAAACGAACCATCTTTAAAGCTTCAAGAACACGTTTTTTAATCTCGTCTTTTTCTACTTTTTTAACTTTTAAAGGAAAGGCCACATTATCAAAAACTGACATATGAGGGAATAAAGCATAGTTTTGAAAAACAGTATGAACATCTCTTTTATTAGTTGGTACATCATTGATACGTTCACCATCTAGGTAAACATCACCACTAGTGGCATCAAGTAACCCTGCAATAATATTTAAAATAGTTGATTTACCACTACCTGATGCACCAAGAAGAGTATAAAATTTTCCTTCCTCAAGTTCAAAATTGATATTTTTTAAAACTTGAGTTTGGCTGTCTTCGAATGTTTTACTAACATTTTTGAATTCTATAATTGAATGAGTCAACGGTCATAAATCCTCCATAATCGTTTCTTTTTCCCCGATAATTCGAACTTCGGGTTCTAGCGTGACACCTGAATTTTCTTTAACGCGATTAATAACATAGTGAATTAAATCTTCGTAATCTTTTGCTGTACCATCTAAAACGTTAACCATAAAGCCAGCATGTTTTTTACTAACTTCAACACCACCGATACGATGTCCTTTAAGTCCTGCTTCCATGATTAATTGACCAGCATAATAACCTGGTGGTCGTTTGAAAACAGAACCACACGATGGGTATTCCAAAGGTTGTTTTAATTGACGAAGATGAGTGAGACGTTTCATTTCATTGTCGATTTGGTTGAAATCACCTGGAGCCAAAGCAAACTTAGCAGAAACAACGATAAACCCATTTTCTTGAATTACTGAAGAACGATAACCAAAGTTCAACTCAGAAGCCTGAATCGTTTTTTTCTCACCTTCTTTTGTTAATACCTTAACAGATAGTAAAATATGAGCAATTTCACCACCATAGGCACCGGCATTCATAAAAACAGCACCGCCAATGCTTCCTGGAATACCACAAGCAAATTCAAAACCTGTTAAACTATGAAATTTGGCAATTTTCGTTGTTTCAATAAGGTTTGCCCCGGCTTCAGCCTCAATCACATAACCGCTAACCGTCACAAGATTTAAACGGTCAAACATGATAACAAATCCACGAATACCACCATCTCGAACAATGATATTGCTGGCATTACCCAACACCTTATAAGGAATGTTGTGTTTATTTGCAAAACGAACTATTTTTTCAAGCTCTAGTTGGTTTCTTGGAAAAGCTAAGTAATCAGCTGCTCCACCAACTTTGGTATAGGTATATTTTTTTAAGGGTTCGTCAAAGCGAATATCAATACCTGTTAAAGCCTCTTGTATTTTTTCTTTCATAATGATCTCTTTTTCATTTTTTTAATAGTATTGTTACTAACCTCATTATAACAAACTTTACTCTCTTTGACGATAGATGTCGTGAAGACTTTTAAAGCTCAAATCTCTAAATTATCATTTCCAGTCATTAAAAAATGTCTAACTTGCGAGATAAAATAGAGTGAACCGGTAATAACAAACAAATCATTTGCTTTAGCTGTTTTTATTTGTTGCAACCAAGTTTGATAGTCTATCACTCTTTGATAACCAGAAGGATAAGCATCAAGAGTAAGAGCGTTGTTAAATTTAAAACTAGTCACAGTAATATCTTCAAAAACAGATAGTTGTTTAAGCATACCGTCAACAGGTTTCGTATCAATTGCAGCAAACAAGATGTGAATTTTTCTATCTTTATAATGTTCTTTAAGAACAGACACTAAAGCTGATACACTTTCATTGTTATGAGCGCCATCAATCAAGATATTATTTTTTATTAATTCTGTTCTACCAGCCCATTTACTGTTTGATAAACTTTTTTTAATGCTTTTTTCAGTGACATTAGGATAATAGTCTTTTAATAATAAAGAAGTCATAATAGCTAAACTAGCATTGCTAACCTGATGTTGACCATTCATTGCTAACGAAATATTGGTTAGGGAATGATTTTTCCAAGAAAAGTCAAAGGCATCACTGGTTCCAAAAGCATTAAAGTTTTTATTTAACTCGTAAACTGGACTGTTTGTTTCTTTAGCCTTATGATAAAAAACAGCTTTAACGTCTTGACGTTCAGTAGAAAAAATGAAAGGCACTTTGTCTTTTAACACACCGGCTTTATGTTGTGCAATTTCTTGATAAGTTTGACCTAAAATAGCTTGATGATCTAAACCTATAGAGGTTGCAATAACAGCTAAAGGATTAAAAACGTTAGTTGAATCATGTAAACCACCCAGTCCTGCTTCAATGATTGCAATATCAACCGGATTAATTTTACCAAAATAAAGAAACATTAAAATCGTAATAACTTCAAATTCAGTTGCCTCTTCCAGTTCTGTTTCTTTAGGAAGGCGTTCAATAATAGGTTTTGCAATCGTGACAAGCTTTAGAAAATCTTCTTCTGAAATCATTTGGCCATTAATGCTAATACGTTCTCTAAAATGTTCTAAGGCAGGTGAGACGAAGGTCCCCACCTTATAGCCAGCATCACTAAAAATATCTTTTAAATAGTTAACGGTTGACCCTTTACCATTTGTTCCAACAACATGAATACCTTTTACCGAATTTTGAGGATTTCCCAGTTCATTTAAGACCCATTGCATTCTTTTAATGCCTGGTTTAATGCCAAATCTAAGTCTACCATGTATCCATGAAACGGCTTCATTATAATTCATTTTAACACCCATGTGAATTTCATTTTTAACCTAATTATTATAAATTGTAAGTCTTCTGATAAAAAAAGACTACTAAGGATTTTGTAACTTAGTAATCTTGTTTACTGATGTAAGCAAAGCTTAATCATTTATTAGAATTTCTTACGTTTACGAGCTGCTTCTGATTTACGTTTACGTTTAACAGAAGGTTTCTCATAGAATTCACGCTTACGTGATTCTTGAAGTGTACCAGCTTTAGTAACAGAACGTTTGAAACGACGAAGAGCATCGTCAAGTGATTCATTCTTACGCACTACTGTTTTTGACATTATTTTCACTCCCCTCAATTTCAAAGTAACATTTTCACGTTCTTAGTCATTATACTTGAAATCACTAGCTTGGTCAAGCTTTTTTATGATAATTTTTAATTTTTTATTAGAAAAAATCACCTATGTTTTAAAACAAAAATTTAAAATTTAAATACTAGTTTTAAAAGAAAATAACTCATCAATCAATGATTGATGAGTTATTTGTTATTTAATCACTTTTTGTGTTTTAGCGTATTTCGCTTCAACTGCTTCTTTTTCAGCTTTCCACCAGTCTTCATTATCAGTATACCACTTAATAGTATCTTCTAGTCCTTGACTAAAATTGGTAAATTCTGGTGTCCATCCAAGTTCTTCACGTAATTTTGTTGAATCAATGGCATAACGTAAGTCGTGTCCTGCACGGTCAGTGACATGCTCATAAGCATCTTTAGGTTGTCCCATCTTTTCAAGAATTAATTCTAAAACTTCCTTATTATTTTTTTCACCGTCAGCACCAATCAAGTAAGTTTCGCCAATACGACCTTTGGTTAAAATAGCCCAAACACCAGTTGAGTGGTCGTTGGTATGAATCCAATCACGAACATTTTTTCCTTCGCCATATAGTTTAGGTTTAATGCCACTTAAAATATTAGTGATTTGACGAGGAATAAATTTCTCAATATGTTGGTATGGCCCATAGTTATTTGAGCAGTTTGAAATAGTTGCTTTAACGCCAAAAGAGCGAACCCAAGCTTTAACAATCAAATCTGATGCTGCTTTGGTTGATGAATAAGGTGAACTTGGATTGTAGTTGGTTTCAGCAGTGAATTTTTCACCTGGTCCTTCGCCATGACCTGGTAAGTCTTCACGAAGAGGTAAGTCACCATAAACTTCATCTGTTGACACATGATGAAAACGGATATCATATTTACGAGCTGCTTCAAGAAGAGTGTAAGTACCAATAAAGTTTGTATAAACAAATGGACTTGGGTCATTAAGTGAATTGTCATTGTGGCTTTCAGCTGCATAGTGAACAATAGCATCAGCTTTACTAGCTAACTTATCAACTAATTGGGCATCTGAAATATCTCCGACAACTAATTCAACTCGGTCTCCAAGAATCGATTTAATGTTGTTTTCATTTCCAGCATAAGTTAATTTATCTAAAACGGTAATGTGAACCTCTGGATGATTGTTATAAACATAGTGAACAAAGTTTGAGCCGATAAATCCTGCGCCACCTGTCACAATGATATTTTTGAATTCTGACATGTTTTTAAATTCTCCTTGGTTTTTTTCGTACTAAAGTAAATCTTCTTTTTTCAAAGGTTTAACATCTTTAAGCATTGGATGATTTTTGTCAGCTTCTGACACTTCTGCTTCTTCTAAATTTTCCCAAGAAATAGCAAGGCTTGGGTCAGCGTAATTGACAAAAGCATATTTTGGTTTTAATTCAAGTGCCCAGTAATCATTGACTAGGTAGCTATAAGAAACGGTATCAGATAGAACTTGGAAACCATTGGCAACACCTCGTGGAACAAAAATACCTTTTGAAGCATCTATAACTGTCTGATAAACATGACCAAAGGTATCACCTTCTCTTAGATCAACCCAAGTGCCTAAAACTTTTCCATCATCAGCTACTGAAATGTATTTATCCCATGGTTCAGCATGTAAACCACGAAGAACATGTTTTCTAGAAAAAGAAACATTATTTTGTAATTTTCCTTCTTGGAAAAAACTGTCAGGAAAACCTAAAGGTAGCATTTTTTCCTTTTGAAAATTCTCTTTAAACCAGCCTCTGTTATCCCCGTGTACAGGAATATCAAACTCAATAAGACCTGGAATACTCTCAATTTTACGAGCAGATAACGTTTTACCAAAAAAATTTTCTGACATTAAGCTTCTCCAATCAAACGTAATAAGTATTGGCCATACTCATTTTTCTTAAGAGGTTGAGCAAGTTCACGGACTTGATCTTTTGTAATATAACCCATACGATAAGCAATTTCTTCTAGATTAGCCACTTGAACATTTTGAAGACGTTGTACAGTTTCAATATATTGTGCAGCTTCTAAAAGACTCTCGTGAGTACCAGTATCTAACCAAGCAAAACCACGTCCCATCAGTTCCACAGACAAATCCCCACGCTCTAGATAAGCTTTATTAACATCGGTAATTTCTAGCTCACCTCTTTCAGATGGTTTAATGCCTTTAGCAATTTCAACAACATCATTATCATAAAAGTATAGACCTGTTACAGCATAATTTGATCTTGGTTTCTCTGGTTTTTCTTCGATAGAAATGGCATTCATATTGTCATCAAATTCAACAACACCAAATCTTTCTGGATCTTTGACGTGATAACCAAAAACAGTTGCGCCAGTCTCTTTTGTTGCAGCTCTTTGCAGCATTTTTGTTAAACCAGCTCCATGATAGATATTATCACCCAAAATAAGGGCAACATTATCATCACCAATAAACTCTTCACCAATAATAAAGGCTTGTGCAAGTCCATCTGGACTAGGCTGAACAGCATAAGATAATGAGATACCAAACTCAGAGCCATCTCCTAATAATTCTTCAAATCTTGGAAGGTCTACTGGTGTTGAAATAATGAGAATTTCCTTTATTCCAGCTAACATCAAAGTAGATAGCGGATAGTAAATCATTGGTTTGTCATAGATTGGCATGAGTTGCTTTGAAGCAGCTCTTGTTAGTGGATACAAACGCGTTCCTGATCCACCTGCTAAGATAATACCTTTCATAATAGACTCCTTTGTCGTTTATTCATTCTATATTCTACCATTATTTAGTATTATTGTCATTATTCTTTCTGTTTTTGAATGTACTTTTCGATTGGATAATCAATCAGCTCCAGATCTAAAGTTTTTTCTAAAATTAATTGAACAAGTTGATAGGCGATTAATGGGCCCGTTGTTAGCCCCGATGACCCAAGACCACTAGCTGCAAAAACATTTGGGAGCTGAGGAACTTGACCAAAAAAGGGAGAAAAATCACTGGTATAAGCTCTTGTTCCAATTCTTATTTCAGTTTTATCAGCTTGATTTAATGCTGTAAAATAAATTAAAGCTTCTTTTTCGATTGTATCAAGAATGCTTGGATTTTCTGACAAATCATAACCCATATCATTTTCATGACTAGCACCTACACTCACTTTTCCATTAGAAAATGGAATAATATCAGCTTCACCTTCAGGCATTAAAACTGGGTAATGATAAAAAGACTTTTTTGAAAAATAATAATCTCTTAGTTGTCCTTTTTGAGGTCTAACATCAACCTGATACCCTAACGGTTCAAGAATAGAAGGTAACCAAGCCCCACTAGCTAAAATAACCTTGTCAAAAACGATACCATTAATCATGTACTGCTGATTTTCTGTTGTCTCAAGACTAACCTTTTGATGGATAATTGTAATTTTGTGGGTATTTTGAAAAGTTTTTACCAATTTTCCTCCATCAACCCTAGCACCACCAGAAGCAAATAAGGTTTTTTTGAAACCTGATAATTTGGGGTAGATTTCTTTTAAGTCACCAAAAGATTTTAAGGTTATTTCTCCAATTAAAGGCGCTTCTTGTTTTCGAATGTTAGCCAACTCAAAAAGTTCCCCAAGTTTTTCTTCTTTTTTCTTAAATAAAAAGACTCCCGATTGTTCATAGAAGTCATTTTTAATCCCATCGTTTTCTAAATCTTGAAGTAATTTCTGGTAGAAATCAGCACCTAGACGCGCCATTTTATACCAAGCTTTATTACGTCTTTTAGAAAACCAAGGACTGATAATACCTGCAGCAGCCTTTGTTGCTTGACCTTTTTCATCGTCAAACAAAAAAACGGACATTTCTTTTTCTTTGGCTAAATAATAGGCGGCAGTTGAACCAACTATGCCACCACCAATAATGGCAATTTTCATCTTAGAACTCCTACAAATGATAAAACGGATTAGTATTAGCTTGACTTTCAATAAAATCAACTTCCCAATCGTTTTCTTTCTTCCAAGCTTCAAATTTTTCATGTAATTTTTTAACAAATAAGACTTCAATATGATGTCCCGGATCAATTGCTAAAAGGCCATTTGTTAACATTTCTTGTGCTGTGTGATAATAGATATCACCAGTAATATAAACTTGAGCACCCTTAGCAATAGCTTCAGGATAAAAGCTCTGACCACTGCCACCGCAAATGGCAAGGCGAGATATCATTTGATTATCATTGCCATAGCTAATCAAACGCACACTATCTAAATGAAACACACTGGCAATTTTCTTAGCTAAGTCCTCAAAAGGCATTGGCGAAATAGTGCCAATACGGCCGATGCCAAATCCTTCTTTGGTCTCACTTAAATAGTTTGTTTCATGGATGTCTAATAACTCACAAAACCAATCATTTAGTCCACCATCAACCACATCGATATTAGTATGACTAACGTACACGGCAATATCATGTTTTACCAGGTCAAGATAAATATTATTTTTTGGATTAGCGACAAGATTGACTAAGGGTTTAAAAATGGGAGCATGTTTTACAATTAACAGGTCAATATTTTTAGAAATAGCCTCTTTAACAGTAGCTTCTCTGACATCAAGTGCTATCATCACTTTAGAGACGTCCTTATCTAAACGACCAATTTGAAGACCAGAAATATCTCCTTCAAGTGATAAGTCTTGAGGACAAAACGCTTCATAACGCTCAATAATAGCTTCAGCTTTCATTTAGAATCTCCTTAATCATTTCTATTTTTCTAGACAATTGTTCTCTTTCATTTTGATAATTTTCTGGAATTTGTTTCAAAGCGGTTAATAATTTTTTTTGCTCTTTTTGCCATTTTTTTACAAAAATAGATGATTTTTCCTTAGAAAGAAAAGGGCCAAATTGTTTTTCTTTTTGTGTGATGTTTGATATGCCTGGTTTTACAACAATAATTTCATAAATTTTATCATTTTCTTCAAGAATTTTCTCAGCTGTAATCGTAAACTGATTTGCTACCAACCAATCTCTAAGTTCCTCTTCACGATTATTAGGTTGTAATATTAACTGTGAAATAGTGGATAATTTTTCTTTCCCATTTTCTAAAATAGTTGAAATCAAGCGCCCGCCCATTCCACAAATGGTGATTACTGAGACATAATCATTATCTTCTAAGGCTTCAAGTCCATCAGCCAATCTAACAGTGATTTGTTTGTCGAGTTGATGTGCTTTAACATTTGATAAGGCTGATTGATATGGACCATGAACGACTTCACCAGCTATTGCACTACTAATTTTTTTATGTTGCAAAAGATAAATCGGTAGATAAGCATGGTCGCTTCCAACATCAAGAAGCTTGCTACCTAATGGTACCAAGCTTGCGACTTCTTTTAAACGTTGTGATAGATTAAGTTCTTCCATAAGTTTCCTTATAATATTTGCAATAACTTTGAACAGGACAAATGTCACATTTAGGATTTTTAGCCAGACAATGATAGCGACCAAAGAAGATTAAACGATGATGAGTCACAATCCAATCTTTTTTAGGAACTTTTTTCATTAAATCTTGTTCAATTTCCACAACATCTGCCGTTGGTGAGGAAATATTTAACCTTTTTGCTATTCTTGCAACATGCGTATCAACAGCAATAGCCGGTATTTTGTAAATTTCTGCCAAGGTGACATTAGCTGTTTTTCGACCTACACCGGGTAAACTTTCTAATTCTTTATGAGTTTTTGGTAGTTGACCATCAAATTTCTCAAGAATCAATTGCGCTGTTTTAATAATATTTTTTGCCTTTGTTTTATAAAGGCCGATATGTTTGATGTAACTTTCAACCTCACTAACCTCAGCACTAGCTAAATCTTCAATTTGAGGATAGCGTTGCCACAAATTTGGTGTAACTTTATTAACCGCTTTATCAGTTGTTTGAGCTGATAAAATAACAGCAACTAATAACTGAAAAGGTGTATTATAGGTTAATTCACCGTGGGCATCTGGAAAAAGGTCACCAATAATAGCTAGAACTTTTTTTAAGCGTTCTTTACCAATTCTCATCAATCACTCCATAAATTTAAAGCTGTCTTAAAATCATCTGAGATGGCAACGTTTTTAGGATCTGCTTCTTCTCTTGCTTTTCTTCTTTCTTCCACTTGACGCACTGTTGTGATACCTTCTCTACGCCAATTTCTAAGAATTGCTTGAATGTATTTCCAGTTGGTTTTACCATTAAACACAGCCTCCTTTAAGGCTGCAAGAATAATGTCTGGATCAGTATTATCATCATTAACTAATTTAGTTAAATCTTCCAGTTCAAAAGGACTAAGCAAGCGACCAAGTTCTTGTTCAAAGCTCTCTACTAAAGGTTTAATAACGTTAACCGATTCTTGTTCTTGAGGTTTATTCGAAAAACTTTCATGTGTTTGAAAGAGATCATCTAATTTTTTTAAAGCTGGCGTTGCATCAAACATAATCTCGCTATCACTTGCTAATTCGATGGTTCTAATTTCTAATAATTCAGCTTTTTTCAAATTAGAAATAGACCGATTAACATCAGCAACAGTTTTACCAATCGCTTTAGCGATATGACTTGGAGCTATTTCTTCAATTTTTGATGTGTTTTGCAGATAGAAAAATTGCCAAACCAAATAATCATCAACATTTTCGAAAATGTGATGAAAGTGAAATAATAAATCACTTGGTAGAACCAAAATTCCTGAATCAAAGGCTTTTGAAAAACTCATGATATCTCAATCCTTTACTCTTATTAGCAAATAATATTGTTATGATGATTAAAAATGCATCAAGACCTTGTAATCATAATCGCCAATAGCTTCTCTTCCTTTTAAATCATCTAATTCGATTAAAAAGGCACAACCGGCAACAATACCACCCATTTTTTCTATTAACTCGATAGTTGCTTTAACTGTTCCACCAGTGGCTAATAAATCATCAACAATTAATACTCTTTGCCCTGGTTTAATCGCATCTGCATGCATGGTTAGAGTATCAATACCATATTCTTTTTCATAATCTGCAGAAACAACTTCGCGTGGTAATTTACCTGGTTTACGAACTGGTGCAAAACCAATACCAAGTTCAAAAGCGACTGGACAGCCAACAATAAAACCACGTGCTTCTGGACCAACAATCATATCGATTTTTTTATCAGTCGCATACTGAACGATATCACGTATAGCATAGCTATATGCATTTCCGTCAGCCATTAGAGGACTAATATCTCTAAATTCTATTCCTTCTTTAGGGTAATCTTTAATCGTTGCAATATAATCTTTTAAATTCATTTTTAATCTTTCTAGGGCATCTGCCAAAAAATAGTTTACATTATATTATATCATGAAATAAGTAAATGGTAAATTTATCACTTTATAAAATGATTTCTTTCTTTGCTAAGTTAGTTAAGCATTCATGAAGATAGGTGTCATCATGCTCAGGATAAATTGGTTGTGTAAGAAGCACTTCTTCTAAACTCTTATACGCTTGTGTATTCTTACCTCTGTATAGAGGATTAAGCCATAGTTTGTCAGGTTTATAGCCTCTTTTAATCATTTCATTCATGATAAGTTGATGGTATTGAAACAATTTGTAAGGACTGTGACTAAAAACATAATTGACCGTTGCATGTTTTTTACCCCAGCCAGAACCACGTAAGGCTGCACATTCTCTATGTTGCCCCAAAAGTTGTTGTCGTGGTAATTTTTCAATCAAGGATTCATGCCATAATCTCATTTTAATCTCCTTTCAAATAGTGATAGATTTCTTCCGGAGTTCCTAGTGCCATCAATGATTGAAATGCTACTGTTTTTTTCAAGTCTTGATAAATGTGACTTTCAGAAATATCCCTCTTTTGAGCCGTTTTATTGACAGTCATTACGCCATCATCGATAGTGACAAATCCAAGTTCTTCAAAAATTTGTATCATCTTAATGAGTAGTAATTTTGGAATCGTTAAGTAGTCAGAAAGCTGATTTAATTTATGACGAATATCAAAACTTTCAAATTGGAAAATCGTTTTGTAAAGGTGGGCAAACTGCTCTCTTGTACCAAATCCTGTTAGATAGTAAGGATGTTTAATCGTATTTTTGAAATATATCGCTTCAAATTCTCTGTTAGTAAAAAGAGTTTTTAATCTTGCTTCATTTTCTGGAATATCAGCAATAAGGACAACAGAACTTTTTTTGTCTTCATCAATCGTTGGAATATTTTCAGGGAAATAGGTATTTTTTGCTCTGATATCAATCAGTTGGACACCATTTACTCTAGCATCAACAAACATGAGTTGAATTGAGGTGTTGCCATTCCATTTATTAACAGATAAAGTGGTCACTAATTCAATGTTTTGTAACTGTTGAAATTCTTGAACTAAATGTCCTAAATGAAAAGCGACGACATCACATTCAACACCATCTTGAGTGACTCTTAATTTAAGATGACTATTAGTTGCCCCCATTGTCCTTGCTGTTTTAACAGCAAAATCTTTTAGTATGAAACAGGGTTTCTTATTATCCATCCCAAAAGGAGCCAGTTTATCAAAGCTTTTTAAAAGTGAAAAATCAATATCAGAAAGACTAAGAAAGCCATCAATAAAAAGATTGTTTTTTTGAGAGCCTTCAAGATGATTGGCAATCATATCATCTCGAACAGCTTTTGAAAGGGTAGCTATTTGACTTGTTTCAATGGTCATACCAGCAGCACCACTGTGTCCTCCAAAAGCAACAAATAATTCACGATTTTTATTGAGAGCTTCAAACAAGTTAAAACTATCTGGACTTCTACCACTACCTTTTGCATAATCACCATCAATGGTTAAGACAATAACAGGCTGACTAATTTGTTCCAAGATGCGACCAGCAACAATACCTAAAACACCTGGATGCCATCCTTCTTTAGCCAAAATTTGAATAGGTTGAGAGTTATCAACCATAAGCATTGCTTCATCATAGATAGATTGAACCAATGTTTTTCTTTCTTCATTTTTAGCTTGAATCATTAAAGCGATTTGGTGAGTTTCTTCTTCATCAAAGCCAGTTAGTAATTCAATAGCTGGATTTGGGTCATCTAATCTTCCAAGAGCATTAAGTTGTGGTGCTAAGATAAAACCAATTGTTTCTTCGTTGATACTCTCTTTTTCGACATTTGCAAGGTTTAATAAATCTAATAGGCCTAAACGCTCGGTATCTTTTAAGACTTTTAATCCCATTTTAACAAGTGTTCTATTTTCACCCGTTAAACTAACCATATCAGCAATAGTACCAATCGCCACTAAATCAAGTAATTCAGCAGGAATTGTTTCTAAAAGAGCACAGGCTAGTTTAAAAGCCACCCCACAACCTGCTAGATATTTAAAGGGATAATCTGCTCCTTGATGTTCTGGGTGAATAATAGCATAGGCATCTGGTAATTCAGGTGGCATACTATGGTGATCGGTAACGATGACGTCAACACCCATTTCATTAGCATAGGTAATTGCCTCATGGCCTGAAACACCATTATCAACCGTAACAATGAGATTAACCTTTTCTTGTTCAATATAATATTGATAAACACTTTTATTTGGTCCATATCCGTCGACAAAACGGTTTGGCAGATAGATAATACTCTCTGCTCCCAATGCTTCAAAGGTTTCTTTTAAAATAGAAGCCGCAGTCATACCATCGGCATCATAATCTCCGTAAACAAGTATTTTTTCATTAATTTCAACAGCCTGTCGAATCCTATCGACTGCTTTTTTCATATCATTTAATAAAAAGGGATCGTGCAATTGTGATATATCAGTCGATAGAAAATCATCAAGCTGTTCTTTCGTTTGAATCCCTCTACGATAAAGAATTTGACCAGTAATCTCATCAATGCCTTCTTTTTTTAGAAGGTCACTATTATCAAAATCAAGCTCTTTTTTGGGTAATAGCCAATTATATTTTGGTGCAATCATTTAAAATTAAAAACCTTCCTTGCTAACATATCAGATAGTTTTGGGAATAAAACATAGCATTTATGGGCTATATTTAAAAGTAGAGGGAGATTGATGTCACGTTTATTTTTTCCCATGTTCTTAATGATTTTTTGAGCAACCACATCAGGCTTTAGGGTAAATTTTTCTACTGTTTTTAAATAACTTCCTGAAGGATCTGCTCTATCAAAGAAATTGGTTTCAATTGGTCCAGGATTAACCGTTGTGACATAAACTTTGTCTTTAGCGAGTTCTAGACGAAGGGCATTTGAAAAACCAATCACAGCAAACTTTGTTGCAGAATAAATACTTGACTTGTTTGAAGCAATAAGCCCTGCCATACTTGCGATATTAATAATATGTCCATGCTTTTTTTGAGCCATTCTTTGTCCAACTAATTTTGAAAATTGAATGGTAGCAAAAGTATTGACATCAAACATTTCACGCATTTCATCAGCAGTAAAATCGGTAAAATCCTTAAATTCACCAAAACCAGCATTATTTATCATGATATCAATTCGACCAAACTGGTTGTATATGTCATCCACCATATCACTAATTGCCTTGTCGTCACGTATATCAAGTGACTTAAAAAAGTAATTTTCTGATGACCCATAAATGGTTTGTAATTTCCCTTTTTGGCGACTTAGTAAAATCAACTGATCGTTAGTTGGTAGTTGTTTAACGATTGATTGTGCCAAACCACCACTGGCACCTGTGATAACAATCACTCTTTTTGTTGTATTCATTTGATAATAATCTCTTCTAAATCTTTCACCACATGTGTGTTTTCAAAAATCGTTTTGGCATCTTTTTCTAATTGGCGAATATCTTTTGATAAGAATCGTGCACTCACGTGATTCAATAATAATTGTTTTGCTCCTGCTTCTTTTGCAACCTGTGCGGCTTGCATATTAGTAGAATGAGCATGATTTTTTGCAATTTTTTCATCACCTTTACCATAGGTTGACTCATGAACAAGAACATCAGCCCCCAAGGCTAAACGAACACTAGCATCTGTTTTTCTTGTATCTCCTAAAATAGTGATAATTTTTCCTTTTTTAGGAGCAGATAAATAGTCTTTCGCATGAATTATTCGACCATCTGACAAGGTGACATCTTGACCATTTTTTAATTGACCAAACAAGGGACCAAAAGGAACCCCTGCTTTTTTTAAACCTTCAGCATCCAATGTCCCTTCTAAATCTTTTTGCATAACACGATAGCCAATACTAAGAATGCTGTGATCGAGCTTTTCAGCAAAAACGATAAACTTATCAGATTCAAAAATCTTTCCTAGTTGCTTTTCTTCTAATTCATGAAAGTGAATTCGGTAGGGTAGGCGTGAACCAGTCACGCGTAAACTAGATAAGACATAACTTCTAATTCCAACAGGACCAAAAATATCAATATCAGTTTGTTCATCATTTGCCTGAAAGGATCGACTTGATAAAAAACCAGGAAGACCAAGCACATGGTCACCATGTAGGTGACTAATAAATATTTTTCGCACTTTTCTAGGTTTGATGGTTGTTTCTAAAATTTGTCTTTGGGTACCTTCACCACAATCAAACATCCAAATCTCATTAATTTCATCAAGCAATTTTAAAACGAGACTTGATACATTTCTTGATTTTGAAGGTTGTCCGGCACTAGTGCCTAAAAATTGAATTTCCATACGTTTTCTATACTTTCTAATCTCTAACTATTCTTGTTCGATATAAATAATCACTTGTCTTTGCTTAAATTGATAATATTTTTTTCCTAAATAATCATTTGCTGCTTCTAATAATTCATCTTCATTAAAACTTGACATTTGGATGATATTGTTTTTAAGTTGTTTAATATCTGTCACTAAAAACCTTGCTTGAGAGATGATTTCAGGATCTGTTTCATCAAATTCTTTTGCCATCATTTTAATCTGATTATTTTCTACAAATACTTTATAGTGAGGAAAAAGTTGTGCTATTTCTAATAATAATTTTTCAGTAATTTCAGCAGGTTTTTCGCTAAAAACTCGGGCTATTTCTTGGTCATTTTCATAGGCAAACCCATAAGCTTTACCTTTTAAGTTCAATCTAACAAAGGGATTGTTTTCGACAAAGCTTGGCTTATCATCAAATAATTGAAGCGCTAAACTCAGTTGAAAATAATAATCGGTTGCTGCTTTAGGGGATTGTTTTTGATAAATCTCAGCAAAGTAAGCGTTGATAACACTCGGAGGTGGTGTAATAAAGCGCATGACTTCTTTTTCATCTATCGTGTTAAAAAGATGGGTCAAGTAATTACGATCAAGACTGGTAAAACCACCATAAGTCATTGCCAATTTAAGATAATCCATGATAGAATTCCTCTAGTTTCCATTTGTTTTTTGGAGAAATATAGCCTTTAACAGCTTTTGTGCCATCTTCTAAATCTTTCTCTTCTAAAAGAGCTAGTTGACTCAACTCAAATAATTGGTAACTATTTTCTGGTTTAATGGTCATATCAAAAGATTGAAATTGCTTTTTAATGTCATCAATAATAATCGAACGAATTGTAGTTGAAGCGTTAGGTGATTTGGCAGAAATCATCACTCTTGGATGAAGATTTGGTACAAAATTTTCTACCAAATCCATTTTGTTGTAAACAGCTAAGCGAGGTATTTTAGCCATATCAAGCTCTTTTAATAAATCTAGTACAATCTTTTCTTGTTCTAGATGATTGGGGTCGCTAGCATCAATCACGTGGAGTAATAAATCTACTTGACGACTTTCTTCAAGGGTTGATTTGAAAGCAGCAACCAGCTCTGTTGGTAAATCTTGAATGAAACCAACAGTATCTGTTAGTGTTGCTTGGAATCTATCTTTTAGATAAATTTGTTTTGTTGAAGCGTCAAGAGTTGCAAATAGTTCATTGGCTTCATAATGACTGTTGTCAGTCAAAAGATTCATGATAGTGGATTTACCAGCATTGGTATAGCCAATCAGTCCTATGTTAAATGAAGATGAAGCTACTCTTTTTTCTCTAATCGTTTCTCTATTTTTAGAAACAATTTTTAATTTTCTTTCAATATCATTAATTTGATTTCTGATGGAACGTCTATTCAATTCGAGTTGACTTTCTCCTGGTCCTCGACTTCCAATACCACCAGCTTGGCGGCTTAGCATAATGCCTTGTCCAACTAATCTAGGTAAAAGATACTTTAATTGAGCCAGTTGTACTTGTAGTTTTCCTTCATGACTTCTTGCTCTCATTGCAAAAATATCAAGAATTAACTGCATGCGATCAATAACTTTAACACCAAGTTTTGTTTCAAGATTAATATTTTGTCTAGGTGTTAAACGATTATTAACAATGACAGTATCGATTTCTTGCGCATCAATGAGTTGTTTAATCTCTTCTAGTTTACCTTTTCCGATAAAAGTGGTACTGTCATATCTTTCTCTGTTTTGTAAAAGACTATCAATAACCAAAGCACCAGCAGTTTGAGCTAATTGTTCTAACTCAAGCATTGACATTAAAATATTAGCATCACTTGGCAAGGATACACCTAATAAAATAACCCGTTCTTGCTCTTTTTTGGTTTCAAACATTAGTTGTCTCCTCTCTTTTAATCATCTTTTTATTATACCATAAAATCACAGTTTAAATCTAACTAAAAAGAGGCCTTATTTGGCCTCTTTTTGACTTAGAAAAGTTTTAACGTTTTGGTCAATAATGTCAAACACACTGTCTTCATCCACTTGAAAAAAGGTAATACCCATTCTATTTTTAAACCAAGTTAACTGTCTTTTTGCAAAACGTCGAGTGTTTTGTTTTAATTGATTGATAGCTTCTTCTAGTGATATCTTGCCTTCAAAATAAGGAAAAAATTCCTTGTAGCCAATTCCTTTTGTGGCTTGGCTATTTGGATAGTTATCATAAAGCCATCTTGCTTCTTCTAGTATTCCTTCTGACATCATCTTATCAACGCGATAATTAATACGTTCATAGAGTTTTTCTCTATCATCATTTAAACCAATAATCAAAGTATCATATTGAGGTGGTTGATTTTTTAGATCTTTGCCAAATTTAGCAATTTCTAAACTTCTAATCGCTCTTCTGCGATTTAATTCACGAATCTGCAATTTTTCCTTTTCAACTAATGAAAAGAGAAGCTCATCACTCAAGTCTTCTAAGTACTTACGATAGTCATTAACTTCTTTTTGATTCATATCTCCACCAAGATGATAGCCCTCTAATAAACTTTGAAGATAAAGACCAGTGCCACCTACAATGATTGGAACTTTTCCTTTTTCGACAATAATATCAATGGCTTTTTTAGCCTCAGAAACAAAATCAAAAACAGAATAATTATCTGTGACATCAACCATATCAATTAGATGATGAGGAGCCTCTTCTTGTTCTTCTTTAGTAACTTTTGCTGTTCCGATATTAAGATGACGATAAACTTGTTGGCTATCACCACTAATGATTTCACCATCGTATTTTTTAGCAAGATGAATTCCTAGAGCTGTTTTTCCAATCGCTGTCGGACCGAGGATAACAATAATTTTTGTTTTCATACCTTTTCCTTGAATTTTTAGGCTTTTTTCGTTAGTATATATTATAACATAAGAAAAAGGAGAATCCCTATGTCTAAAAATTATAGTTTCTTAAAAGGGTTGGCAACTGGTGTTGTTGGTACTTTAGTAACCGTTGCTAGTGCAGTATTTGCAGTTAAAAAAACGATTACTGAGCCTGAAGAAAAGAAAGCTGCCTTCATTGAAGAAAATCGTAAAAAAGCAGCTCGCAGACGCGTCTCACGTTAAGTAAACTATTAGAATATAAAAAACAGGATTCTCTGGAATCCTGTTTTTTATATTCTTTATATCATTTTTTGGCTCTATAATATCTGTAGTGGGTAACTCCGCCACAGAAGTTATAGGGCTTTTTCAATGCAGACAAAAAGTCCCACATGACTTATAATGAAAAGCGACAAAACCACTCATTAGAAAGAATCATATGGAACATCTTAAGAATACCACAAATTTATTAGGAATAAAAGACCCAAATATCATTATTTTACTTGTTCTCAAACACCAAGCTCATATTGAAATAAGAGCTAAACTCGATCATAAGCCTCCTTTGTGTCCTCATTGTCATGGAAAGACTATCAAGTATGATTTCCAAAGAGTTTCCACTATCCCTATCCTTGATGTCCAAGGAATGCCTACTCTTCTTAAATTAAAAAAGAGACGGTTTCAATGTAAAGACTGTCATAAAGTATCAGTGGCTAGGACATCTCTCGTTAAGAAAAACTGTCAAATTTCTGAACCGGTCTGGAAAAAAATAACTCATGCTCATACCCAAAAACTAACCAATTCTGATATCGCTAATCAACTTCACATCTCTGTCTCTACTGTACAAAGAAAGTTGAACCAGTTTACTTTCAAAGAAAGATATCACCATCTGCCTCAAGTCTTATCTTGGGACGAATTTGCTCGAAATAAAGGCAAACTAGCTTTTATTGCTCAGGACTATAACACTAAAAAAATTGTCACTATTCTTGAAAACAATAGGCAAACAACTATCAAGAACTATTTCTACAAATACTCTAGAAAGGTCCGGGAATTAGTCAAGGTAGTGACTGTAGATATGTCGGGAAGCTATATCCCACTCATCAAGCAACTCTTTCCAAAGGCTAAAA
>NZ_JAOTIN010000029.1 GCF_025660655.1 Streptococcus sp. CSL10205-OR2 | reverse complement strand
CCCCAATTGTCAAGTTAAGTGCAACAAATTATTCCTCTGACTAAGTCATTAGTTCTTAAACTGTTTGAGCTAGCTCAAACAGTTTTTTAGCAGACTGATAGTTGTGTATCCTTCTAAGTTTATCATTAATAGCTTGAGTATAGATAGCTAGGTTTTCTTGAGTCAAACCAGTTAGTGAAACGCCTTTAGGAACAAATTCTCTAAGTAAGCCATTGAAATTCTCATTTGTCCCACGTTCGTGAGATGAATAAGCATGAGCAAAATAAACCTCAATGCCTTCTAATTCGCTTAATAAAGAAAACTCACTCCCATTATCAGCTGTGATTGACTTGATGGGATAACTTTTCAGATAGTCTAAAATAGCTTGATTCACATATTCAGCTTTCTTTTCAGGGAGTTTAGTTGTCAAAGCATATCTTGTTTGACGTTCAACTAAGGTCATAATGACAGGCTCACCAGCTGTTTTCAAGCCAAGAATTGAATCAATCTCCCAGTGTCCAAAAATCGAACGGTCATTTATTGAATGAGGTCTTTGATCAATGGAAGTTCCAAGGTGTTTCTTGGTTGATGGACGTTTCTTAGGTTTTTTGCGAATGCGAATAACTTTGGGTAAATCAATTGGCTTAATAGCCATTAGCCCCTGATGAATGTAAGTATAGAGTGTCTTAGTACTTGGAATGATTTCTTCAGGATGTTCAAGCTTATAAACATGGACAAAAGTATCAACACTGTGAACTCTTGGTTTAGCTGTCATCGCTTCTGTAAAAGCTGTCAGAAAGTGCTTTGATATTCTGTCAAGTTTAAGGTAATGAATACCTTTTCTGGCTTTATCATAACGGTTTTGAGCTGCATCTGCGAAGTATTGTTCGTAGTACACTTTCTTATCATTAACAAGCTTTACTTGCTCAACAGTCCCACGTTTTATTTCACGTGAAATGGTTGAGCGATGTCTCCCCAAACGTCGAGCAATTTCAGCTAATGTCAAACCCTCAGACAAATAAACTTCAATTTTCCCACGTTCTGCTTCAGAAAGGTGGCAATAAGGGTGTTTTGTGGTAGAATAGTTAATGGACATGTTCATCTTTCCTTTATACTGTGTTTTGCGACTTTAGTATAACAGATGAATATGTCTTTTTTGTTGCACTTCATTTTACAACTGGGC
>NZ_JAOTIN010000028.1 GCF_025660655.1 Streptococcus sp. CSL10205-OR2 | reverse complement strand
TTGACGGTGAAGGAACTTATACAGTTTCCCCAGACGGTACTGTCACTTTCACTCCAGAACCAACCTTTACAGGAACAGGTACTGGCGTGACCGTTAAACGTGTTGATAAGAACGGTACAGCAGTGACTGCTAAGTACACGCCTACAGTAGAAAAAGTGACTCCAACGGGAGCAGACGCTACATCAACAGGTAAACAGGGTCAAGTTCAAAGTGGTCAACCAACCTTCACGGCCGGTGATCCACTTGTACCGATGGATGATAATGTTGCAGCCACCTTTGACGATGGTAGCACAACTAAGACTATTGACGGTGAGGGTACCTACACTGTTGCACAAGACGGTACTGTCACTTTCACTCCAGAACCAACCTTCACAGGAACAGGTACTGGCGTGATCGTTAAACGTGTTGATAAGAACGGTACAGAAGTGACCGCTAAGTACACACCAACAGTAGAAAAAGTGACTCCAACGGCACAAACAGCTGAGACTACCGGCAAACAGGGTCAAGCACAGACAACAGAAGCTAGAGCATTGTTTACCGCAGGTGATGTTACAGCTCCAATTGATTCCTCAACGATTACCTTATTGGATGTCAATAATCAGCCAGTAACCACAGTTGCAGCTATGAAAGATGGTCAAGAAGTTGGTACTTATAGTATCGATCCAGCGACAGGTGTTGTTACTTTCCAACCAAACTTAGATTTTGTTGGTACACCAGATGCTGTTAAGATTCAAGCTAAAGATAAGAATGGCACTGCAGTAGAAACAACTTATACCCCAACAGTTGAAGCAGTCACTCCAACAGGATCAGACGCTACATCAACAGGTAAACAGGGTCAAGTTCAAAGTGGTCAACCAACCTTCACGGCAGGTGACCCACTTGTACCGATGGATGATAATGTTGCAGCTACATTCGAAGATGGCAACACAACTAAGACTATTGACGGTGAGGGTACCTACACTGTTGCACAAGACGGTACTGTCACTTTCACTCCAGAACCAACCTTTACAGGAACAGGTACTGGCGTGACCGTTAAACGTGTTGATAAGAACGGTACAGCAGTGACCGCTAAGTACACACCAACAGTAGAAAAAGTGACTCCAACGGCACAAACAGCTGAGACTACCGGTAAACAGGGTCAAGCACAGACAACAGAAGCTAGAGCATTGTTTACCGCAGGTGATGTTACAGCTCCAATTGATTCCTCAACGATTACCTTATTGGATGTCAATAATCAGCCAGTAACCACAGTTGCAGCTATGAAAGATGGTCAAGAAGTTGGTACTTATAGTATTGATCCAGTGACAGGTGTTGTTACTTTCCAACCAAACTTAGATTTTGTTGGTACACCAGATGCTGTTAAAATTCAAGCTAAAGATAAGAATGGCACTTCAGTAGAAACAACTTATACCCCAACAGTAGAAAAAGTGACTCCAACAGGAGCAGACGCAACATCAACAGGTAAGCAAGGACAAGTTCAGACGGCGACACCAACATTTGTAGGTGGCGATTCGTCAGTTCCGATTGACGACACTGTTCCAGCCACCTTTGACGATGGTAGTACAACTAAGACTATTGACGGTGAAGGAACTTACACCGTTGCCCCAGATGGCACTGTAACCTTCACTCCAGAACCAACCTTCACAGGAACAGGTACAGGTGTGACCGTTAAGCGTGTTGATAAGAACGGTACAGTAGTGACAGCTAAGTATGTTCCAACAGTTGAAGCAGTCACCCCAACAGGTGAGGATGCAACATCAACAGGTAAGCAAGGACAAGTTCAGACGGCGACACCAACATTTGTAGGTGGCGACCCGTCAGTTCCGATTGACGACACTGTTCCAGCCACCTTTAAAGATGGTAGCACAGAAATGACTATTGACGGTGAGGGTACCTACAGCGTTGCCCCAGATGGTACTGTCACTTTCACTCCAGAACCAACCTTTACAGGAACAGGTACTGGCGTGATCGTTAAACGTGTTGATAAGAACGGTACAGAAGTGACCGCTAAGTACACACCAACAGTAGAAAAAGTGACTCCGACGGCACAAACAGCTGAGACTACCGGCAAACAGGGTCAAGCACAGACAACAGAAGCTAGAGCATTGTTTACCGCAGGTGATGTTACAGCTCCAATTGATTCCTCAACGATTACCTTATTGGATGTCAATAATCAGCCAGCAACAACCGTTCCAGCCATGAAAGATGGTCAAGAAGTTGGTACTTATAGTATTGATC
>NZ_JAOTIN010000027.1 GCF_025660655.1 Streptococcus sp. CSL10205-OR2 | reverse complement strand
CGAACTACCGTCTCTACCATCGCGGCCTGATTGACCTGTAGCTCCTTGTTCACCACGGTCTCCTTTGTCACCCTTATCTACAGTGACTTCTTTACCATCTGAGAAGGTGATAACAGTATTACCTGAACTGTCTTTTCTGACATTAGTGATGCTGACTGAGTTACCATCGTGGCCGTCACGACCTGCTTGTCCTGTTGCTCCTTGTTCACCGCGTTCGCCTTGTAAACCACGTTCACCTTGTAAGCCACGTTCACCTCGGTCTCCCTTATCACCCTTGTCTACAGTGACTTCTTTACCATCTGAGAAGGTGATAACAGTATTACCTGAACCGTCTTTTCTGATATTAGTAATGCTGACTGAACTACCATCTCTACCATCACGTCCGGCTTGACCTGTAGCTCCTTGTTCACCACGGTCGCCTCGTGGACCGCGTTCGCCTTGGTCTCCCTTATCACCCTTGTCTACAGTAACTTCTTTACCATCTGAGAAGGTGATAACAGTATTACCTGAACCATCTTTTCTAACATTAGTGATACTTACCGAACTACCGTCTCTACCATCGCGTCCGGCTTGACCTGTAGCTCCTTGTTCACCACGTTCACCTTGTAAGCCACGTTCACCTCGGTCTCCCTTATCACCTTTGTCTACTGTAACTGTTTTACCATCTGAGAAGGTGATAACAGTATTTCCTGAATCATCTTTTCTAACATTAGTGATACTTACCGAACTACCGTCTCTACCATCGCGGCCTGATTGACCTGTGGCTCCTTGTTCACCGCGTTCTCCTTGTAAACCACGTTCACCTTGTTGACCACGTTCACCTCGCTCTCCCTTATCACCCTTGTCTACAGTGACTTCTTTACCATCTGAGAAGGTGATAACAGTATTACCTGAACCATCTTTTCTAACATTAGTGATACTTACCGAACTACCGTCTCTACCATCGCGTCCGGCTTGACCTGAGACACCTTGTTCACCACGTTCACCTTGGTCTCCCTTATCACCCTTGTCTACAGTGACTTCTTTACCATCTGAGAAGGTGATAACAGTATTTCCTGAATCATCTTTTCTAACATTAGTGATACTTACCGAACTACCGTCTCTACCATCGCGGCCTGATTGACCTGTAGCTCCTTGTTCACCACGGTCTCCTTTGTCACCCTTATCTACAGTGACTTCTTTACCATCTGAGAAGGTGATAACAGTATTACCTGAACTGTCTTTTCTGACATTAGTGATGCTGACTGAGTTACCATCGTGGCCGTCACGACCTGCTTGTCCTGTTGCTCCTTGTTCACCGCGTTCGCCTTGGTCTCCCTTATCACCTTTGTCTACAGTGACTTCTTTGCCATCTGAGAAGGTGATAACGGTATTTCCTGAGCCATCTTTGGTGACATTTGTAATACTTACTGAGTTACCATCGTGGCCGTCACGACCTGCTTGTCCTGTAGCTCCTTGTTCACCACGTTCACCTTGTAAGCCACGTTCACCTCGGTCTCCCTTATCACCTTTGTCTACTGTAACTGTTTTACCATCTGAGAAGGTGATAACGGTATTTCCTGAGCCATCTTTGGTGACCTTTGTAATACTTACTGAGCTACCGTCTCGACCATCGCGGCCTGATTGACCTGTGGCTCCTTGTTCACCGCGTTCGCCTTGTAAACCACGTTCACCTTGTAAGCCACGTTCACCTCGCTCTCCCTTATCACCCTTGTCTACAGTGACTTCTTTGCCATCTGAGAAGGTGATAACGGTATTTCCTGAGCCATCTTTGGTGACATTTGTAATACTTACTGAGTTACCATCGCGGCCATCACGACCTGCTTGTCCTGTTGCTCCTTGTTCACCGCGTTCGCCTTGTAAGCCACGTTCGCCTCGGTCTCCCTTATCACCTTTGTCTACTGTAACTGTTTTACCATCTGAGAAGGTGATAACGGTATTTCCTGAGCCATCTTTGGTGACCTTTGTAATACTTACTGAGCTACCGTCTCGACCTGCTTGTCCTGTAGCTCCTTGTTCACCGCGTTCGCCTTGTAAACCACGATCACCTTGTAAGCCACGTTCGCCTCGGTTTCCCTTATCACCCTTGTCTACAGTGACTTCTTTGCCATCTGAGAAGGTGATAACGGTATTTCCTGAGCCATCTTTGGTGACATTTGTAATACTTACTGAGTTACCATCGCGTCCATCACGACCTGCTTGTCCTGTTGCTCCTCGTTCACCGCGTTCGCCTTGTAAGCCACGTTCGCCTTGGTCTCCTTTGTCACCTTTGTCTACAGTGACTTCTTTGCCATCTGAGAAGGTGATAACAGTATTACCTGAACCGTCTTTTCTGACATTAGTGATGCTGACTGAATTGCCGTCTCGTCCATCACGTCCGGCTTGACCTGTGGCACCTGTTGCTCCACGAGTCCCTTGTGGACCACGGATATTTCCATTTCTAGTCCAACGACTGTTACTCTTACTATAGGTATCACCTGTGCTTGTGTTGATATAGGTATCACCAT
>NZ_JAOTIN010000026.1 GCF_025660655.1 Streptococcus sp. CSL10205-OR2 | reverse complement strand
CCATATGATTCTTTCTAATGAGTGGTTTTGTCGCTTTTCATTATAAGTCATGTGGGACTTTTTGTCTGCATTGAAAAAGCCCTATAACTTCTGTGGCGGAGTTACCCACTACAGATATTATAGAGCCGATTTTTGTTATTAGTCATTGCCTCACTTATCATCAAGTTCTAACGCATAACTGATAGCGCTCAAAGCATAAAGTGGTGCTGTTTCTGTTCGTAGGATTCTTGGTCCTAGTCCAAGAGTAATGGCACCATATTGTTGAAAAGTTTTGATTTCTTCTGGTGACAGACCACCTTCTGGTCCGAAGATAAAGAGGATTTTCTCACCTTTTTTAAGAGTAGAGAGGGTTTTAGCCAGTTGAGATTTTTCTCCAGTCTTGGCTGATTCTTCGTAAGCAATTAAAATCTTGTCAAATTGGGAGAATTGCGCTAAAAAGTCAGATTTACTAGCAAATAATTGCACTTCGGGCAGTCGATTGCGTTTACTTTGCTCGCTAGCTCCGGTGATAATTTTTTCTAATTTTTCTCTTTTCTTAGCCAGTTTTTTGGCATCCCATTTGACGACAGACCAATCAGCTGGAAAGCCCCAGATGCTACTTGCTCCTAATTCGGTGGTTTTTTGAGCAATCCACTCTAGCTTGTCCCCTTTAGGAAAGCCAGAAGCAATGGTCACGTCAACCGGTAATTCAACATTTTCTGCCAGTTCTTCGAGAATTTCAAGCTCGTAAGTCTCACGATTGGTGACTTGAGCCAAACGTTTAACACCATCATCAAATACCAGAACGACCTGTTCATCATTTGCCAGTCTCATCACTGAAAACATGTGTTTAATTGTTTCTTTGTCTTGAATGATTAGGCGCGTGGTTAAAGGAAGTCCCTTAATAAAATACTGTTGCATTTAACCTCCAATCACACCTGTTTTATCTTTGGTCTTTTTAAAGACACAAGCATGCCATTCTCCTTGTATCATGTGGGTTTCTAAAAAGAAACCAGCTTTTTCAGTAGCTGTTTTAACCATCTCCCATTTGTCTGAAATGATGCCAGACATGATGAGGTAGCCATTTTCTTTAACGAGTTGATAGGCATCGTCGGTGAGATGGATTAGAATATCGGCAAGGATGTTGGCGACAATGACATCGGCTTTAATCTCAACCCCTTTTAGGAGATCACCAGTAGTAACGGTAATGTTGGCAGTATTAGCATTGAGGGCGATGTTTTCTTTTGCCACTCGGACAGCAACATCATCTAAGTCGTAGGCGTGGATATCCTTTGCACCTAGTAGGGAACTGGCTATTGAAAGAACACCAGAGCCTGTTCCGACATCAATGACTGTTTCTCCACCACGAATGACTTGACTTAAAGCAAATAAGCTCATCTTGGTTGTCGGATGGGTACCAGTTCCAAAAGCCATGCCAGGATCAAGTGTGATGATTTTTTCACCGGCACTTGCTTGGTAGTCCGTCCAACTAGGAACGATGGTTAAATCGTGGGTAATTCTTGTCGGTTCATAATATTTTTTCCACTGATCTGCCCAGTCTTCTTCAGCTAATTCTTTTGTTTCAAAGCGGAAGTCACCAGTGATAATGCTCTCTTTTTTTAGAGCTTCCAAACGATTTTTTAGCTCGTCTTTCACTTCAGCAATAGCTATGTTTTCAGGATAGTAGGCGGTAATGCTCACTTCATCAGATTGACTAATATCTGGAAAAATTTCACCATAGCGCCCCACCTGACCTAAATAGTCGGCACTATCTTCAATGGCAACCCCTTGACTACCGGCTTCGATGAGGAGATTAGAAATAATCTCTTGAGCGTCACGATTGCTAATGACTTTTAATTCTTGCCACTTGTCCATAATTACCTCTCAATATCTAGGATAGGGGAAAAAAGTGGTTTCAGTGATTTGAGCGAGTTCGTCTTCAAAATCTTCTTTTTTCCAGTCCATCACAAATTCTTCCTGACTGTCATCAGATAGAAAATCCATTAAATCACTTAAACCATCAGTTGCTACCTCATTGAGATGATTGGCAAAAACGGCAAGAAATTCACGAGAAAACCCTTTTTTAGGATGATAAGGGATGGTAACAAGATAATCAGTCTCTTCAAAACGGGATTTATCAGGCTGGTAAAATAAGACAAAATCTTCCAAAGTGATATCCTCACTAACGACTTGACCATCATCATCAATCGTTTCAACCCCAGAACTATTTTGTGCCTCAAGAATAAAACTCACCTCAACAGCGTGATTTTTCTTATCCCAGTTGATAGCATAGTCATAGTGAAAGGCTTTGTCAAGCTCTTCTTCTAAAATGGAAAGAAAGCCGTATTTTGCCATAATGTGTCTCCTTTGTCTTGTAATGGTTGGTTTTATCTACTGATAACATCTTAGCATGACAGGCATTAGAAAGCAATTCTTTGAAGGATTTTGTTGAGAGATTGTTTCTTATGGATGATAAGCTTGATAGGTAAGTATTTTTTGTATATAATATGATTAAAGGATAGGCTTTCGAGCACCCATAGGTGCGCGGACGCTTATCCTTTTTTATTTACTTTTGTTTCTCTTGTAAAAATGATGATATTGCTATATAATTTAAGTGAAGACAAGAATGGTCTAACTCCCCTTGAAACAGATTTCTCTGCGGTAGGAGGTGGTTCACTCTTGTCTTTTATTGTAAAAAAGGTGAAGGCGGAACAACACTTTATTTGTTGCAAGAAAAAGGTATTTTATGAGTAAGCTGAAAATAAAAGGAGAGTTTACCAAAAGGTGCATTGTTTTGATATAAATTCAGGAGTAAAAGAGTAAAGTGTAATATGTGTTTTTTCAAGGTTTATTAAGAGATGACAAGCCCATTGAATTAGAGATAAGGCATCACATCTTTATAGTTTCAGAATATTCTAAGCTTGAATTTGTATTTTGGAATGGTGTAAGGTAATTTTTCTTGTAGATATTAAGCTTATAGGACAAGTAGTTTTTATATTTAAGAAGATGTTATTATTTTTGCACATATGATATAATTAGCGTAATAAAAATTGGGATTATTTCAGTAAGGAGTGCTATTGTGGATTTATCAGAAGCTTTTAATCAAGTAGATACAATGGGATTGAGTTCTCCTAAACCTATTTCGTATGTGATGACAGATGAAGAATTATCACATCTAAGGTTTACTGCTTTTTCAAAAGAAGATGAAGAGACCATAATGAATGAACTTAAAAAACGTGGCTTAGCACTATAAGGCTAATGTTACAATGAGGTATAGATAAGATACTTAAAAATTCAAAAATATTAGAGGAAATCATAAAATGAAATATAGTCAAAAAGTTTTAAACATGTTAGCAACAGCAGTTAGTGGAGAGATTGATGATTTTTGGGATTTCTCTTTTGAATTCAATGCGCTTTTTGGTGAGAATGAAGAGTTTGCTAATGGGTGGGATGCAGAAAATCCTGAAATGTTTGATTTACTTAACGATTATGAAATTATGATGTTTCTAGAAGAACATGATACAAGTGATAAACAAGGATTCATAGATTTTCTTAAACCTTACTACGACAAGGCCAGAAAACTAGTAAAACCTTAATACTTAGTTTTAGGTTTATATATACTGACATTATTTTATCCAAAGGTACTATATTTGGTGTTAAAATATGGGATGTACTGTTTTGATAAGAATATTATTATGGATTGAAAAAGTTAGATTTATTAGCACTAACAAGCTAACAAAAACATTAATGGAGATTAAATAATGAAGTATTCAAAAATAATCTTGGATATGCTAAAAAAAGGTGTAGATGGTGATGTTGTTGATTATTATGATTTTTTTCTTGATCTCACTGCGAAACTAGGTGAAGAGGAATCATTTGCTAATGGTTTGATAGCAGAAAACGAACCTCTTTTTGATCTCATTAATGACGAACCTATGTATTATTTCTATATAGAAGAAGATACTGAAAATAGGGAAGCATGTAAAAAATTTCTCAAACCATACTACGATAAGGCAAAACAATTAGTAAAAATTAACACTTAGTCCAAGCTAGGTGTTTTTGTTTATCTAAATACCGGAAAATACTGGAATTATTTTGCATATAAAGAATTTGAAAATTGGAAGTCGACTTCCAATTTGGGAGTTACTCTAAAATAAAAAAACCGATGTCGGTTTTTGAACTGCACCCCAAAAGTTAGACAAAAAATCTAACGAATGGGGTGTTTTTCTTATGAAATTAAGTGATGACGATAAACTAGAAATCTATACATTAAGAAGTAATGGAAGAAGCTGGTCTCAAATTAGTGAAGCATACGATGTTAATCTTGCCAGTCTCAAGTACTTGGTAAAGCTTATGGATAGATATGGTGTTGAGAGTGTTAGAAAAAGAAAGAATAGCTACTATC
>NZ_JAOTIN010000025.1 GCF_025660655.1 Streptococcus sp. CSL10205-OR2 | reverse complement strand
GGTTTAGAAACTTTAACAACTTTAAAACAAAAATTCTCATCGCTTTGAACATTAAAAGGGAGAGAATCAATGTGATTCTCTCCCGATCTTGATGAATAGTCACCCACTACAGTTGACAAAGAGCCTAAAAAAACAGAAAAAACAATGTTTTTTCTGTTGATTAGTCAATTATTAATATGGATAAATATAATAAACCGCTTGTGTAGTTGGGTTAAACCATCCACGGTAGTTACCAATTGATTGGTTACCTGCATAGTTAGCTTCCATAACTTGAATATTTGTTGAGCTTTGAACACCTGTTACATAAGCAACGTGTCCATAACCACCACCATCATATGGGAATACTGCAACTGAACCAACAATTGGTTCAGAACCAATTGAAAATCCTGCAGCTCTTGCACTTGCACCCCATTGATTTGCATTACCCCAGTAGTTACCAACCCAAGGTGCTAATGATTTCACACCCCAAGTACATTGACCAACTGGATAAGTGTTTCCAGAGTAGTTAACAGATGGCGTTGTTGTACGTGCTGGAGTAGAAGTTGTCGTTGTTGTATTATTTGCTGGTTGCGCTGGAGTTGGTGCAGGCGCTGGTTGCGCTGGTTGTGCTGGAGCAATAGTTGATACTACTTGTTGAGCTGTTTGAACAGACGCTTCTTGTTGTCTTACAGCTTCTTGAGCCGCTGCTCTTGCTGCTGCTTCTTGAGCTGCTGCTTGTGCAGCTTTCTCTTCTGCAGCTGATTTAGCAGCAAGTAAGTTATTTTTTTCATCTTGAGCTGTTGCCAACTCTGCAGCTAAGTTTAATTGAGCAACTTCTAATTCTGCTTTTTGAGTGTTTAAAGCATTAGCATTTTCAGCTAAAGTTGCTTGGTTTTCTGCCACAGTATTGATGGCTTCTTGGTTTTTAACTTGTTTTTCTTCAATAGCTTCTTTATCAGTTTTTTGTTGTTCCAACATTCTTTCATTTGCAGAAACAACTTCACGAATAGCAACAATACGGCTAATAGCGTCCGACAATGAATCAGAGTCAACTAATGTACTGATATAAGAAGTTGCAGTATTATTTTTTTGTGCACTTCTAGCTTGATTTTCTAATGATTTGCTTCTAGCAACAATTTTCCCAGAAAGAACTTCAATATCTTTTGCTAATTGTTGAGATTCAGCTTCAAGTTTTTTATTTTCTTCAGCTAATTTTTCTTGTTCTGCTTGGAGAGAATCTACTTGTTTTTGAACAGCTGTCACTTTAGCTTGAGCTTGAGCTTGTTCTGTTGTTAAATGATCAATGATATTCTCCTGATTAGCAATTTTACTATCGTAATCTGTTGCAGAAACAACTTGTAGGCTTGATACAGCGTTTAATGTTAACCCACTAATTAATACTGCGGATAAAATTCGTTTTTTCATTTAGTAAATACTCCTTTTCGATAAGACATTACTATAATACCAAAAAAAAGTCTAGTTTATATTACGTGATTGTTACATTTTAAAGCGTTTTTGAAATATATTATATTAAATGTAACCTTTTTACAAAAAACTCTGAAAATAAGAAGAAAAAGAGATTAATAATCAAAGAAGGTAACAAATGGTAGGAAACAAAAACATCAAATGGATAAGATGTCATGTGGTAAAACCATGCTAGAAAATAGCTACCAACATTAAAGACAAAAACAAGGATAAAAAAGCTAGCTACTCTAGCGATTTTACTGTATGTCATTAAATGCAACCACTTATATCCCAAAAAAATTAAAAGAGGAAAAAGAAAGGTTGCAATACCAATACTATGAAAGTACAAACTATCATATACGAAGGATAAAACAAAGAAAATCAAATAGACTAACCATTTTGAATAAGTTAAGATAAAAAACAAGAGCATCATTAAGAAAAAATAGCTCGAAATAATGAATTGATGGGAAAACAAACTAGAAATCAAATAAGTTAAATGCCTATCTAAAAAAAGGCTGGCAAATAAAAATAGAAAAGGAAAAATTTCTTTAAACTTTTTCATATTATTCTCCAATTAGACTAACATAGGAAAGATTTGAAAAGTCAACCGTTGGAACAACATAAATTTTAATGTTCAAAGGCTCTTTATCATCAATCATTTTTACTTTTCCAACAGAAATATCTGAAACTGATTGACCATCTAATCCACTTGTGAAAACCTCATCACCACTTGAAATGGCCTGTCTCGTATTCAATTGTGAAATGACTAAAAGATTCTCTTTTTCATCATAATCCGTTAAAACACCATAAACATCTTCCTTACTAGTTTTAATCTTAACAGGAATACCATCTGTATTTGACAAATTAGTAATCAAGGTGACGTCTGTAGTGGATGCATTAATTTTTTCAATTTTTCCTGCCAGTCCACCATTTGAAACTAAAAGCATATCATCTAAAACACCATCATATTTACCAATATCAACAGTAACATAATCAAGCCAAGCAATAGGAGAGCGCATTATAACTTTACCGGTAAGAACATTTAAACCTTCAAAAGATTCCTTGACACCAAGTATCGAACGTAACTCTTTATTTTCTTCGAGTAAAATTTGATATTCTTTGTCCTGTGTTTCCAATTTTGATAATTCTTCTCGAAGTCGATCATTTTCTTTAAAAGTATTAAATAATTCATTAATACTAGAAAATGACTGATTAACAAGATAAACAGGCATATCAATCACTTCTTTAACAGTATCAACGCTCGAATTGATAACAGAAGATACTTCTTCTCTAAGAGATTTATTTTTAGAAATAAAAAAAATAAGAGAAGCAGAAATTAAAAAAAAAGCAATGAAAATAATAATCAATTTTGACAATTTAAATTTTTTCATAGTCTTATACCTTCTATAATAAAATAAAACGAGATATCATAGTAATGATAATCTCGTTTAACTACGGAGAATGGGGGATTCGAACCCCCGCGCCAGTTACCCGACCTAACGATTTAGCAAACCGTCCTCTTCAGCCTCTTGAGTAATTCTCCAAATATAGATGGGCACGAGTGGACTCGAACCACCGACCTCACGCTTATCAGGCGTGCGCTCTAACCACCTGAGCTACGCGCCCAAGCAAAAGTTACTGCTTGGTTTACCCTAAAGTAAAGCGGGTGACGAGAATCGAACTCGCGACAACAGCTTGGAAGGCTGTAGTTTTACCACTAAACTACACCCGCTTAATGATATGGCGCGAGACGGAATCGAACCGCCGACACATGGAGCTTCAATCCATTGCTCTACCAACTGAGCTACCGAGCCGTTTTTCTATTGCGGGAGCAGGATTTGAACCTACGACCTTCGGGTTATGAGCCCGACGAGCTACCGAACTGCTCCATCCCGCGTTAACAATATATAAGGAGGATGTGGGATTCGAACCCACGCACGCTTTTACACGCCTGACGGTTTTCAAGACCGTTCCCTTCAGCCGGACTTGGGTAATCCTCCAGATCAAATGGACCTTGTAGGACTCGAACCTACGACCGCTCGGTTATGAGCCGAGAGCTCTAACCAGCTGAGCTAAAGGTCCAAAGTCTTTTAATTATAGCGGCGAAGGGGATCGAACCCCCGACCTCCCGGGTATGAACCGGACGCTCTAGCCAGCTGAGCTACACCGCCATCAATCGGGAAGACAGGATTCGAACCTGCGACACCTTGGTCCCAAACCAAGTACTCTACCAAGCTGAGCTACTTCCCGAAAAAAATGCACCCTAGAGGAGTCGAACCTCTAACCGCCTGATTCGTAGTCAGGTACTCTATCCAGTTGAGCTAAGGGTGCTTATCTATTATATTGATGCCGAGGACCGGAATCGAACCGGTACGAAGGTCACCCTTCGCAGGATTTTAAGTCCTGTGCGTCTGCCAGTTCCGCCACCCCGGCCGTTAAGCGAACGACGGGATTCGAACCCGCGACCCCCACCTTGGCAAGGTGGTGTTCTACCACTGAACTACGTTCGCTTATCGGTAATGCCGGCTACATGACTTGAACACGCGACCCTCTGATTACAAATCAGATGCTCTACCAACTGAGCTAAGCCGGCTATTTTATTTTTCTATGCGGGTTAAGGGACTTGAACCCCCACGCCGTTAAGCGCCAGATCCTAAATCTGGTGCGTCTGCCAATTCCGCCAAACCCGCCTATATGACCCGTACTGGGCTCGAACCAGTGACCCATTGATTAAAAGTCAATTGCTCTACCAACTGAGCTAACGAGTCTGTCTTTTACTTGGCTTTTAAACCAACGGTCCCGACGGGAATCGAACCCGCGATCTTCGCCGTGACAGGGCGACGTGATAACCGCTACACTACGGGACCTTTATGGGAGTTAACGGGATCGAACCGCTGACCCTCTGCTTGTAAGGCAGATGCTCTCCCAGCTGAGCTAAACTCCCCTTAGCTAAGCAACTACCCTATCTCACAGGGGGCAACCCCCAACTACTTCAGG
>NZ_JAOTIN010000024.1 GCF_025660655.1 Streptococcus sp. CSL10205-OR2 | reverse complement strand
GATTCTTTCTAATGAGTGGTTTTGTCGCTTTTCATTATAAGTCATGTGGGACTTTTTGTCTGCATTGAAAAAGCCCTATAACTTCTGTGGCGGAGTTACCCACTACAGATATTATAGAGCCAAAAAAATTAAGGGTTTCAATAAACCCTTAATTTTTTTTTGTAGTTTCTTTTAAATCACCATGAAGGAGATAATCAACTGTGTTTAACTCTGCAATCGTTCTTTTGTTTAAAGCACACATGATAATGCGAAGGTCTTCTTTCCATCCTTCAATAATACTAATAACGTCTTTGATAGAATGTGTTTCCACTAATTCTAAAACCGTTCTTGACAGACCAACTGCTCGTGCCCCCAATACCATAGCTTTTATCATGTCAAGAGGATTTCTTATCCCACCACTAGCTAAAATCTCAACTTCTTCTACAAGATGTTGACTATTCAACAAAGTTTGGACAGTAGTTTGCCCCCACTCATTTAAGTAAGGACGATTGCCTCCTCGCTGATTTTCAATGTAAGCAAAACTGGTCCCGCCACGACCTGAGATGTCAACGGTTTTAATCCCTAACTGAGCTGCAAAAGCAATTGTTTTGGCATCCATACCAAAGCCAACCTCTTTTAAAATGACTGGCACTGGGAAATCATTAGCATACTCACGTAAATGGTCTTTCCAATGCTTGAAGGTTCTTTCTCCTTCTGGCATTAATAATTCTTGCATGACATTAACATGGAGTTGCAAGACTAAAGGTGATAAATCTTCTACTGCTTTTAAGCCTTTTGAATAAGGTTTATCAAGTCCTATATTGGTCGCAAATCTTAAGTTTGGAAATTCTTTTTTAACGTTGAATGAATCATCTGCACTATTAGTTAGAGCTGCACTGTAAGAACCTGTAATAAATAAAATATCACAGGCTTCTGCCACTTGAGCCAGTTTATGATTAATGGCTTTAGCTTTTTCACTGCCACCAGTCATGGCATTAATATAAAATGGATACGGGAAATCAATGCCAGCAAAGTGTGTTGACAAATCAATATCTGTCAAATCATAGTCTGGTAAAGACGAATGAATGAGTTCAACATCATCAAAACTATTATGCGGTGACTGATAGTTCAATGCATATTTGATATGCTCATCTTTTCTATTTGTCATGTAATCCTCTCACTTTTTCTTGATATAATAGGCTAATATTTTCTTGTTCCCAACGTTTAATGATTTCTAATCTTGACCTATCATCAAAAACAAGGGCAATCCCACAATCACCACCACCTGCTCCACTACTTTTAGCAACTGCATCTAATTGATAGGTCGCATTTTTCAACACTTTTAACTGTGAACTATAAATGCTTGGATGTAGGTCTTCTAATAATTGCCCAAGTGTTGATAGGCTTTTTTTTGTTTTCTCTTTATGACCTATTTCCAAAGCGACATACAAGTCATCAACTTCTTTTTTTGAAGTGTTTAAAAATGATGAACCTATAGAAGCTTGTACTTTCTTAATCATTTGCGAAGAAATGGAAGGCTGTTTTGTCCAACCAACTAAAAAGGTAAAAGATAAACTTGTCTTAACTGGTTTTATAGCAAAACCCCAGTCTTTTTCTAATAACTCTTGCAAAGTCATCTCTAACAGCCAATTTTTCACGCGCTGTCTATCAAAAGAGCGATAATAAATCAATGTTTCATAAACAATACAAGCAATATCGCCCATAGAACCATTATCTCCTCTTTTTAAAAGGGTATAAACTGCTAATTTGAATAATTCTTCCTTTGATAACTCAAGCTGATAAAACAATGATAAAGCTTTTAGTGTTAAGACGGTGACGCTACCACTTGAGCCAATTCCAATTTTTTTACCATCTTTCTCCATTTTTCCAGTAATCTTTAAAGAAAAAGGATTTAAGGCTTTATTTTGAAGTTTGAGATAAGAAGCCATTGTTTTAACACTTTCTTGGATAAGGGCATAATTATCATCATCACTTAAATCAACACTATAATCAAACATATCTGATGATAGTTGAAAATCCTTTGATGGGCTGAGTTGGGCTGTCATATAGATAGGAATATCTTTGATGATAGCCACTTGATTGGGAGTTAAAATAGCATATTCACCAGCAAGATAGAGCTTGCCACAAGTCGTAGTTTTAATGGTTTTTTGGGGCATCTTATAATTCCTTAGTTTTTGAGACAATGATGCGGTAGCGAGAGGCTAATTTTTCAGCAAGTCTTTCAAGATCTTCTTCTAGACAAAGGACCTTAACATTTGGGCCAGCATCCATTGTAAAATAACAACGCTCACCTTCTAATCTCAATTGCTTGATATCAGCCATGGCCTGATAGGTTTTATCTGTTAAGTAGGTGAATGGTGGGTTAGAAGCAGACGTTGTTTCATGCATCATCAAGGCATTTTCTTCTGTTAGTTGACCAACTTTTTCAAAATCATTGGCTTTTAAATAGCTTAGCATGTCTTTGTAATCTTTTTCTGATTGCTTAACCCATTTTGAAAAATTAGTAGCCGTTTCAACAGATCTTTTCATTCCTTCTCTGCTTGAAATCATCTTTTTTTGATCATTAAGAACTAAGATAATCATGGCCAGTTTTAAATCGGTTTCAACTCGATAAATCTCTCCAGTGTCTTTATCCCAGGCAGCAACAGGACCAAAAAAACTTCTAGAAGAAGAACCAGATGCGAACTTGGCAACTTGTGCTAATTCTTCTTGTTTTAAGTTGGCGTTAAAAAAAGTGTTAGCTGCTCTCACTAAGGCTGATAAACCACTAGAACTTGAAGATAGACCAGCTGCTGTTGGCATGCTGTTTTTTGTATCAATCCTTACAAATTGGCTGGAATCTTTTCGAAAAAGATTTAAAACTTGACTCATTTTTTGGTGTTCATCTTCATTTTGTAAAACACCATTGATATAAAAGAGGTCTTCTTTACCATCTTCTAGTGAGCTTAATTGTGTTTCTGTGTATAGATTATCTAGTGTTAAAGAAATACTACTGGTTGAGGGGATCATTTTTTGACTATCTTTTTTCCCCCAATATTTGATAATGGCAATATTAGCATAAGATTTCGCACTTACAGGGCTTCTATCCATGTCTTAATAGCTCCTTCTTTTTCTAGCTGAAAGCTAATTTTTTCAGCTTCTTTTTGTGTTTGACAAATGGCTATAATGCAGCCTCCCAATCCTCCTCCGGTCATCTTACTTCCTAAGGCACCATTTTTCATAGCAACATTAACCAGATGATCAGATTCTTTAGCACTCACTCCTAGTTGTTTAAGTGTTTCGTGAGCAGCTGTCATGGCTTGTCCAATTTTAGAGATATTCTTAGTAGTTAATGCTTTTTCGATTGTGGCTGCAAGTTTTCCTAATTGTTTTAAATGAGGAAGAGCTTTTTCCTCTAAAGATTCTACTTTTTGGACTGCTTCTCTGGTGTGTCCTTGAATGCCGGTATCAGCAATGACTAAAAAAGCATTCAAATTAATAGGTAGGGTTGAGAAACCAACATTTCTGATGAATTTAATCGCTTCATCACTTAAACAGGTTTTAGCATCTAAACCGCTAGGATTAACATGGGCAATGATTTCTGCTTGATTAGTTAGTAGTTCGAGTGTTCTATCATCAATAGTTTCATCATAATAATCAAAAACAGCACGAATTGCTGCTATACTAACAGCTGCTGATGACCCCATTCCTCTTTTTTCTGGTACATTAGACACAATATCATACGAAATGTAGGGTTCCTTTATCTTTAGATAATCCAAAGCTGAAAAAATAGCTGTTGATAAGGTATCATTTCTTTTAAAATGAAAGAGCTTATCTGATGGTGATATTTGGCAAATAACCTCAATATTTTTTAAAGGAAGTGCAATAGCAGGATAACCATAAACTACTGAGTGCTCTCCGATTAGAATAATTTTACTATGAGATTTACCAATTCCTATATTTGTTTTCATAATATCCTTGTTAGTCATTAATTTGTTCTATCTTATTATTTTAATATAATTCACCAAAAAAAGCGACTATCAAAAATAAAACAAGTCTTATCTGTTTACTATAAAATGAGCACAACAATTTCACTTTGACTTTATGAAAAAATCCATTTATAATAGCAATAATAATGTCAAAGGAGGAATTTGATGAAAACAACACTATATTTTGGTATAGGATGTTTGCTTTTAGGACTTTATTTATTTTTCAATCCTTTAGTTAGCATTGCTTCCATCGCCTGGATAGTAGCATTTATTATAACTGTGATGGGATTATTTAATCTTCGTACCTATCTCTCTTTAGAAAAACAATATCAAAACAATTGGTTGTTGCTTCAAAGCTTGATAAAAATCATTCTTGGTCTTATCTTGTTAACGAGTTCTGCTTTGTCACTTAGTCAAATCGTTATGAGCTTTATTGGTTTAGGATTTTTAATTGTTGGTGCTATTAGTTTAAAAATCAACAATCGTTTTAACAAACAATTGTCACATAAAACAAGTATGACAGGCTCTTCACTCGTTATATTTTTACTAGGAATTGTTTTCCTCTTAAATCCTAGTTTTTCAGCAGGTGTGATTGGCTATTTCCTTTCACTACTTTTAATGATTATTGGTGCGATCTTTCTAATAATTTATTATCAGCAATCACATTAATCCAATTTTATTTAAAACAATATTAAAAACGAGTCTTATCATAAGAACTCGCTTTTTGGGCTCTATAATATCTGTAGTGGGTAACTCCGCCACAGAAGTTATAGGGCTTTTTCAATGCAGACAAAAAGTCCCACATGACTTATAATGAAAAGCGACAAAACCACTCATTAGAAAGAATCATATGG
>NZ_JAOTIN010000023.1 GCF_025660655.1 Streptococcus sp. CSL10205-OR2 | reverse complement strand
AAGAAGCAATAAATCTGTCAGACGACAGTAATGAGTAAAGACTCAAACTTTAATGAGAGTTTGATCCTGGCTCAGGACGAACGCTGGCGGCGTGCCTAATACATGCAAGTGGAACGCATTTTGATCACCGTAGCTTGCTACACCGATTAAAATGAGTCGCGAACGGGTGAGTAACGCGTAGGTAACCTACCTTCTAGCGGGGGACAACTATTGGAAACGATAGCTAATACCGCATAAGACATTTTATCGCATGATAGGATGTTAAAAGATACAACTGTATCACTAGGAGATGGACCTGCGTTGTATTAGCTAGTTGGTGAGGTAACGGCTCACCAAGGCAACGATACATAGCCGACCTGAGAGGGTGATCGGCCACACTGGGACTGAGACACGGCCCAGACTCCTACGGGAGGCAGCAGTAGGGAATCTTCGGCAATGGGGGCAACCCTGACCGAGCAACGCCGCGTGAGTGAAGAAGGTTTTCGGATCGTAAAGCTCTGTTGTAAGCGAAGAACAGTGATAGGAGTGGAAAGTCTATCACATGACGGTAGCTTACCAGAAAGGGACGGCTAACTACGTGCCAGCAGCCGCGGTAATACGTAGGTCTCGAGCGTTGTCCGGATTTATTGGGCGTAAAGCGAGCGCAGGCGGTTAGATAAGTCAGAAGTTAAAGGCTGTGGCTCAACCATAGTATGCTTTTGAAACTGTTTAACTTGAGTGCAGAAGGGGAGAGTGGAATTCCATGTGTAGCGGTGAAATGCGTAGATATATGGAGGAACACCGGTGGCGAAAGCGGCTCTCTGGTCTGTCACTGACGCTGAGGCTCGAAAGCGTGGGTAGCGAACAGGATTAGATACCCTGGTAGTCCACGCCGTAAACGATGAGTGCTAGGTGTTAGACCCTTTCCGGGGTTTAGTGCCGTAGCTAACGCATTAAGCACTCCGCCTGGGGAGTACGACCGCAAGGTTGAAACTCAAAGGAATTGACGGGGGCCCGCACAAGCGGTGGAGCATGTGGTTTAATTCGAAGCAACGCGAAGAACCTTACCAGGTCTTGACATCCCTCTGACCGGTCTAGAGATAGACTTTCCCTTTTGGGCAGAGGAGACAGGTGGTGCATGGTTGTCGTCAGCTCGTGTCGTGAGATGTTGGGTTAAGTCCCGCAACGAGCGCAACCCTTATTGTTAGTTGCCATCATTAAGTTGGGCACTCTAGCGAGACTGCCGGTAATAAACCGGAGGAAGGTGGGGATGACGTCAAATCATCATGCCCCTTATGACCTGGGCTACACACGTGCTACAATGGTTGGTACAACGAGTCGCAAGCCGGTGACGGCAAGCTAATCTCTTAAAGCCAATCTCAGTTCGGATTGTAGGCTGCAACTCGCCTACATGAAGTCGGAATCGCTAGTAATCGCGGATCAGCACGCCGCGGTGAATACGTTCCCGGGCCTTGTACACACCGCCCGTCACACCACGAGAGTTTGTAACACCCGAAGTCGGTGAGGTAACCTATTAGGAGCCAGCCGCCGAAGGTGGGATAGATGATTGGGGTGAAGTCGTAACAAGGTAGCCGTATCGGAAGGTGCGGCTGGATCACCTCCTTTCTAAGGAAAAATCGTAAGGATACGATCGGAAGGTACGTTTGTTTGTCTTGTTTAGTTTTGAGAGGTCTTTAACTGTTTAGAGACGTGGGGCCTTAGCTCAGCTGGGAGAGCGCCTGCTTTGCACGCAGGAGGTCAGCGGTTCGATCCCGCTAGGCTCCATAGGTTAGTAATAACCTAGAGATTGATCCTTGAAAATTGAATATCTATCAAATTCCGTATATATAGGAATATATATATGAAGTAACAAGAAATAAACCGAAGAAAAAGACGCTATAAATACTGAGAACCAAAAAGAAAAAAGAAATAAGGTTAAGTTAATAAGGGCGCACGGTGGATGCCTTGGCACTAGGAGCCGATGAAGGACGTGACTAACAACGAAATGCTTTGGGGAGCTGTAAGTAAGCGCTGATCCAGAGATATCCGAATGGGGGAACCCACTAGCTAATGGCTAGTATCCATAACTGTTAAGGTTATGCGAAGGAAGACGCAGTGAACTGAAACATCTAAGTAGCTGCAGGAAGAGAAAGCAAACGCGATTGCCTTAGTAGCGGCGAGCGAAACGGCAGGAGGGCAAACCGAAGAGTTTACTCTTCGGGGTTGTAGGACTGTAACGTGGACGTTATCTTTATAGAAGAACTACCTGGGAAGGTAGGCCAAAGAGAGTAAGAGCCTCGTATTTGAAATAGAGATAATACCTAACAGTATCCTGAGTACGGCGAGACACGAGGAATCTCGTCGGAATCTGGGAGGACCATCTCCCAACCCTAAATACTCCCTAGTGACCGATAGTGAACCAGTACCGTGAGGGAAAGGTGAAAAGCACCCCGGAAGGGGAGTGAAAGAGAACCTGAAACCGTGTGCCTACAACAAGTTCGAGCCCGTTAATGGGTGAGAGCGTGCCTTTTGTAGAATGAACCGGCGAGTTACGATATCATGCGAGGTTAAGTTGAAGAGACGGAGCCGTAGGGAAACCGAGTCTTAATAGGGCGGTATAGTATGATGTTGTAGACCCGAAACCAAGTGACCTACCCATGAGCAGGGTGAAGGTGCGGTAAAACGCACTGGAGGCCCGAACCAGGACACGTTGAAAAGTGTTTGGATGACTTGTGGGTAGCGGAGAAATTCCAAACGAACTTGGAGATAGCTGGTTCTCTCCGAAATAGCTTTAGGGCTAGCGTCGACATAAAGAATCATGGAGGTAGAGCACTGTTTGGGTGAGGGGTCCATCCCGGATTACCAATCTCAGATAAACTCCGAATGCCATTGATTTATGGTCGGCAGTCAGACTGCGAGTGCTAAGATCCGTAGTCGAAAGGGAAACAGCCCAGACCACCAGCTAAGGTCCCCAAATAATTGTTAAGTGGAAAAGGATGTGGGGTTGCACAGACAACTAGGATGTTAGCTTAGAAGCAGCTATTCATTCAAAGAGTGCGTAATAGCTCACTAGTCGAGTGACCCTGCGCCGAAAATGTACCGGGGCTAAAACAATTTACCGAAGCTGTGGATTACCGCAAGGTAATGGTAGGAGAGCGTTCTATGTGTGGTGAAGGTATACCGTGAGGAGTGCTGGAACGCATAGAAGTGAGAATGCCGGTATGAGTAGCGCAAGACAGGTGAGAATCCTGTCCACCGTAAGACTAAGGTTTCCAGGGGAAGGCTCGTCCGCCCTGGGTTAGTCGGGACCTAAGGAGAGACCGAAAGGTGTATTCGATGGGCAACAGGTTGATATTCCTGTACTAGATAAATGAGTGATGGAGAGACGCAGTAGGCTAACTAAAGCATGCGAATGGACGTGCATGTCTAAGCAGTGAGGTGTGGTATGAGTCAAATGCTTATACCTCTAACATTGAGCTGTGATGGGGAGCGAAGTTTAGTAGCGAAGTTAGTGATGTCACACTGCCAAGAAAATCTTCTAGCGTTAATTGTTTATCTACCCGTACCGCAAACCGACACAGGTAGTCGAGGCGAGTAGCCTCAGGTGATCGAGAGAACTCTCGTTAAGGAACTCGGCAAAATGACCCCGTAACTTCGGGAGAAGGGGTGCTGTCAAAAAGGCAGCCGCAGTGAATAGGCCCAAGCAACTGTTTATCAAAAACACAGCTCTCTGCTAAATCGTAAGATGATGTATAGGGGGTGACGCCTGCCCGGTGCTGGAAGGTTAAGAGGAGTGCTTAGCGTAAGCGAAGGTATGAATTGAAGCCCCAGTAAACGGCGGCCGTAACTATAACGGTCCTAAGGTAGCGAAATTCCTTGTCGGGTAAGTTCCGACCCGCACGAAAGGCGTAATGATTTGGGCACTGTCTCAACGAGAGACTCGGTGAAATTTTAGTACCTGTGAAGATGCAGGTTACCCGCGACAGGACGGAAAGACCCCATGGAGCTTTACTGCAGTTTGATATTGAGTATCTGTACCACATGTACAGGATAGGTAGGAGCCGATGAATACGGGACGCCAGTTTCGTAGGAGGCGATGTTGGGATACTACCCTTGTGTTATGGCTACTCTAACCCGATTGGCTCATCGTCAATGGAGACAGTGTCTGACGGGCAGTTTGACTGGGGCGGTCGCCTCCTAAAGAGTAACGGAGGCGCCCAAAGGTTCCCTCAGAATGGTTGGAAATCATTCGTAGAGTGTAAAGGTATAAGGGAGCTTGACTGCGAGAGCTACAACTCGAGCAGGGACGAAAGTCGGGCTTAGTGATCCGGTGGTACCGTATGGAAGGGCCATCGCTCAACGGATAAAAGCTACCCTGGGGATAACAGGCTTATCTCCCCCAAGAGTTCACATCGACGGGGAGGTTTGGCACCTCGATGTCGGCTCGTCGCATCCTGGGGCTGTAGTCGGTCCCAAGGGTTGGGCTGTTCGCCCATTAAAGCGGCACGCGAGCTGGGTTCAGAACGTCGTGAGACAGTTCGGTCCCTATCCGTCGCGGGCGTAGGAAATTTGAGAGGATCTGCTCCTAGTACGAGAGGACCAGAGTGGACTTACCGCTGGTGTACCAGTTGTCTTGCCAAAGGCATCGCTGGGTAGCTATGTAGGGACGGGATAAGCGCTGAAAGCATCTAAGTGCGAAGCCCCCCTCAAGATGAGATTTCCCATGAGTAATCAGTAAGAGCCCTGAGAGAAGATCAGGTTGATAGGTTAGGAGTGTAAGCGTGGCGACATGTTAAGCGGACTAATACTAATAGCTCGAGGACTTATCCAAAACAGTAGGAAGAGCGTCAAGGTGATTCTTGCGATAGATATTCAATTTTGAATGATTGATCATTCATAGTTAAGTGACGATAGCCTAGGAGAGACACCTGTACCCATGCCGAACACAGCAGTTAAGTCCTAGAACGCCTGAAGTAGTTGGGGGTT
>NZ_JAOTIN010000022.1 GCF_025660655.1 Streptococcus sp. CSL10205-OR2 | reverse complement strand
TTATGGTTATGAGAAAGAGTTTCACTCACTGGAAGAGTTATCAGAGGCTATTTCAAACTATATTGACTATTACAATCACAAACGAATCAAAACAAAATTAAAAGGACTGAGTCCTGTACAATACAGAGACGCAATCCTTTATTAAAATATAATCTCCAACTTTTGGGGGTCAGTACATATGGCAGAGGGTTTTATCATATCAAAGATCAGTTTTGTAAAAACAAAACTGATCTTTAGTTTTTAAAAATTTATTTATTTTTAGTGTCTAAAATAATAGTTACAGGTCCGTCATTGATGAGTGATATTTGCATATCTTCGCCGAAAAGACCTTCTTTAACGCTAACAAATGCTGACAGTTTCTGATTAAATTCTTGATAGAGTTGTTTAGCCAGTTCGGGTTTTGCTGCCTCTGTAAAGGATGGACGATTCCCCTTTTTAGTATTAGCAAACAAGGTAAATTGTGAAATAGATAAAATACTTCCTTTAATGTCTTGAATA
The DNA here is from genome assembly GCF_025660655.1 of Streptococcus sp. CSL10205-OR2. Classification (GTDB taxonomy): domain Bacteria; phylum Bacillota; class Bacilli; order Lactobacillales; family Streptococcaceae; genus Streptococcus. The sequence goes on along the minus strand of NZ_JAOTIN010000022.1, from coordinate 4,675 downwards.
GCTAAATTCATTTTATCATTCTCATCAGAGAAGATGCGCATATTGATGATTTTGCGAACAGCGTAATCAATATCCTCTTTGGAATCTTCTGGTCCAACACCAACTAATAGCAGAAAACCTGTATTGATTTTGGCGATGGTTTCTTCTTTGACAGAAATGGATGCTTGTTTAACACGTTGAATAATAATTTTCATCTTTTTTACCCATTGGTTCGTTTGACAGAGTAGACATCTGGTATACTTTTAACCTTATCAACAACTGTAGTTAGTGCTGTAAGATTGCTGACAGCAAAAGCAATATGAATATTAGCAAATTTCATGTCTTTGGTTGGTTGGGCATTCACTGAGGTAATATTTTTAGTATTATTTGACAGTGTTTGTAAGATATCGTTTAAGACACCACCACGATTTAAACCATAAATATCAATTTCAGCAAGATATTCTTTGTTGGCATTTGCCATATCCCACTCGACTTCAATGAGACGTTGTTCATAATTTTCTTGGCTCTTGAGATTTTGGCAGTCTGAACGGTGAATGGCAATTCCTCTGCCTTTAGTGATGTAACCTGCAATATCATCTCCAGGAATTGGATTACAACATTTTGCAATCCTCATCAACAAACCAGATTCTCCTTGAACAATCACCCCATCTTCACTTTTTACCTTAAGGGCTTGTGATGGTTTTTGTTCATGTTTAATTTCACCGCCTTTAAGAAGTTCATTAGCTTCAGCAGCAGCTTTGGCTTTTTCCTCTTCACGACGCTCTTTTTCAGTTAGTTTATTGAAGATGCTTAAGGCACTAACTTCTCCAAATCCAACCCCAGCATAGAGTGCTTCTTCACTACTATAGCTAACTTTGGGTAGAATTTTTTCAATATGTTTCTTATCAAGAAATTTATTGGCCACATAACCATGTTCTTGGAAACATTCAATAAGAAGTTCGCGTCCTTTGTTGATAGACAACTCTTTATCTTGATTCTTAAAGAATTGCCTAATTTTATTTCTGGCTTTATTAGTTTTAACAATCTTAATCCAATCACGACTAGGTCCAAAAGAATTACTATTTGTTACAATTTCAACAACGTCACCTGTTTTTAATTTGGCAGTCAGTGGAACCATACGACCATTGACCTTAGCACCTGTTGCTTTTTCACCAACTTGTGTGTGGATGGCATAGGCAAAATCAATCGGACCAGAGTCTTTTGGTAATTCTTTAACAGCACCATTTGGAGTAAAGACATAGATGCGTTCTGCCAGAATATCTTCTTTGACGGAAGTGACAAAGTCTTTGGCATTTGCAGCATCGTCTTGTAGTTCTACGATTTCTTGAATGAGTCGCATACCAAAAGTCGCTTCTTTGGAGTTGACTTTTTCTTTCACTCCTTTTTTGTAGGCCCAGTGAGCAGCAATACCGTATTCAGCGACTTGGTGCATTTCCTTGGTACGAATCTGAATTTCAATCGGTCCTTTTGGTCCATAAACGGTTGTGTGAATGGATTGGTAGCCATTAGCTTTAGGAGCCGCTATATAATCTTTGAAACGACCAGGCATTGGACGCCAGAGTTCGTGGATATAGCCGACCATGGCATAAACATCACTTGGTGTTTCCATAATACAACGAATGGCGATTAAATCAAAAATTTGATCAAAGCGTTTTTTCTTATCACGCATTTTTCGGTAAATGGAATAAATGTGTTTTGGTCTTCCGTAAACATCTCCTATAAGACCTTGTTCTTTGGTGTATTTGTTGATTTTATTGACGATATCTTCAACAAGAGCTTCACGTTCTCTACGTTTTTCTCTCATCATGCGAGAGATTTTGTAGAATTCTTGTTCATTGATATAACGAAACGAGAGATCTTCTAGTTCCCATTTGATTCGACTAATCCCCAAACGATGAGCAAGAGGTGCATAAATTTCCATGGTCTCATGTGAAATGCGTTCTTGTTTATCTTTTCTAAGGTGTTTGAGTGTTCTCATATTATGTAAACGGTCAGCTAGCTTGACAAGGATGACACGAATATCTTGTGACATAGCCATTAGCATTTTTTGGTGATTTTCAGCCAATTGTTCCTCATGTGAACGGTATTTGACCTTACCTAGTTTAGTCACACCATCAACAATAATACGGATATCTTTACCAAAAGCTTCTTCTAAATCATCTAGTGTGTAGTCAGTATCTTCTACCACATCATGTAAAAACCCACAGGCTACGGTTGTGGCATCCAAATGGAGTTGCGCTAAGATAGCTGCAACTTGGATAGGATGAATGATATAAGGTTCACCTGATTTTCGGAATTGTCCTTCATGTGCCTGTGTGGCAAAATCAAGCGCTTTTTGCACAAGAGCGACATCTTTTTGATTAATATATGTCGCAGCCAAGACGACCACATCTTGACCGGAATAATTTCTTTCTTTAGGCATATGATTTTCCTTACTAATTGAACAATAATGTTCACATATTTTCTGTATTGTACTATTTTATCATTTTTAAGCCAAAAATAAAAAGTTTTGAGAAATAAAATTTTTAAAAAAGACTGACACTATACTGTTTTGACCTATTATCGCCTATAGTCGAAGTGATGTCAATATGATATAATAGATAAAGCTAGTCATTCAGAAAAATTAGTACATTAAAGGATAGCTTATGATTGATTTACAAGAAATTTTGGACAATCTTAATCCAAATCAAAAAATTAATTATGATCACGTCATGCAAAAAATGGTGGCAGATTGGCAAAAAAAAGGCCAACGTCCTAATGTTTTAATGCATGTTTGTTGTGCACCATGTGGGACATATACGCTGGAATATCTGACGCAGTATTGTGATGTGACTATTTATTTTACCAATTCTAATATTCATCCCAAGGTTGAATATGAAAGAAGAGCTTATGTGACTAAAAAATTTGTCCATGATTTTAATGCCAAAACAGGTGAATCGGTGCAATTTTTATCAGCGCCTTATCAACCCAACGAATTTAAACAAGTCGTTCGCGGGTTAGAAAATGAACCTGAGGGTGGCGATAGGTGTAAGGTTTGCTTTGATTATCGGCTAGACACGACTGCTCAAAAGGCTGTCGAGCTAGGTTTTGATTATTTTGGAAGTGCCCTAACTATCAGTCCTCACAAAAATTCACAAGTGATTAATGCGGTGGGAATCGATGTGCAAAAATTGTACACAACCCAGTATTTACCAAGTGATTTAAAGAAAAACAATGGCTACAGACGTTCTGTTGAGATGTGCGTTGAATATGATATCTACCGTCAGTGCTACTGTGGTTGTGTTTATGGCGCTAAGGCTCAGGGAATTGACCTTGTTCAGATTAAAAAAGATGCTAGTGCCTTTATGGCAGATAAAGACACCGAAAATGAATTTCCAAATGTGGTCTTTACTTATAAGGGGAAAACAGTTTAAGGAGAAAAAATGACACCAACCGTTAACTATATTAAGAGATTAACCGCCATTCCATCACCAACAGGCTATACAACCGAGATTATGGATTATGTCCAAGCCGAAGTGGAAAAAATGGGGTATACCGCCAAAAGAACACCAAAAGATGGCTTGATGGTGACCATAACAGGTGAAAATGATGAGAAACATCGCTTGTTGACGGCTCATCTTGATACATTGGGGGCAATGGTTCGTGCGATTAAACCTGATGGGCGTTTGAAGATGGATTTGATTGGTGGTTTTGTTTACAATGCGATTGAAGGCGAAAATTGTACCATCCATGTGAGTAAAAATGGTAAAGCCATTTCTGGTACCATTTTAATGCATCAAACCAGTGTTCATGTTTATAAAGACGCAGGCAGTGCTGAACGTAACCAAGCCAATATGGAAGTTCGTCTTGATGAAAAAGTGACCAGTGAAGCAGAAACACGTGCTTTAGGGATTGAAGTTGGGGATTTTATCTCCTTTGATCCAAGAACGATTGTCACTGAATCTGGTTTTATCAAATCACGTCATTTAGATGATAAAATTTCAGCAGCTATTTTATTGAATCTCTTAAAAACTTATCAAAAAGAGCAAGTGACTTTGCCTTACACCACGCATTTTTACTTTAGCTCTTTTGAAGAATTAGGACATGGTGCCAACTCAAGTATTCCTGAAAAGACAGTGGAGTATTTAGCGGTCGATATGGGAGCAATGGGTGATGATCAGCAAACGGATGAATATACTGTCTCTATCTGTGTCAAAGATGCTTCAGGGCCATACCATTATGGCTTACGTCAGCAAATGGTGGCACTGGCTGAAGATAAGAAAATTCCTTACAAGCTAGATATCTATCCTTTTTATGGTAGTGATGCTTCAGCAGCGATGCGAGCAGGAGCAGAAGTAAGACACGCCCTTATCGGTGCAGGGGTAGAATCCAGTCATTCTTACGAGCGTAGTCATATTGACTCTGTTGAAGCAACGGAGCGTTTGGTAGATGCTTACGTCAAAAGCGAAATGATTGATGAGTAATCTCTTAGATTCTTTATTTCAAACTAATTAACAAGAATAAATAAGAAAGAGGCTAGGAACTCATGTTCCAGCCTCTTGATTTTTGGGCTCTTTGTCAACTGTAGTGGGTGACTAGTCATCAAGATCGGGAGAGAATCACATTGATTCTCTCCCTTTTAATGTTCAAAGCGATGAGAATTTTTGTTTTAAAGTTGTTAAAGTTTCTAAAACCA
>NZ_JAOTIN010000021.1 GCF_025660655.1 Streptococcus sp. CSL10205-OR2 | reverse complement strand
CTATTGTGACAGCAAAAGACAACTGGTCATATAGCTTTGAGAATCTTCCAGAATATGAGAATGGAAAGAAAATCGCGTATAGCCTATCAGAAGACGCTGTTAAAGGTTATACCACAGTGATTAAGGGATATGACATTACTAATGTTCATCATCCAGAAAAACCATTACCAAAAACTGGGGAGTCATCAACATTATTCTTTAGTTTAGTAGGATTAGTAATAACAGGCTTAGCAGGTCTCTTTGCTTACAAACGCTACGCTAACAACTAATCATTTTCCTAGTGATTAACTAGAAAAACCCTCTGTTTCTCTCCTTATCAGAAAAAAACCATAAGATTTTATGAAAGACAATGAAAAAATGTGAAAAAATTCAAAAAACACATAATTGTTTGCTATTTATAAATCAAAGTGATAGACTTATCTTGGATTTCTGTCTAATTTTAAAGGAAAGGATTTTAAAGATGGGTAAATCAATAAAATTATTTTTAAAATCAACCCTAATTGCCATTTTTGCAATTGTGGGAATGATTGTAGCCTCAGCAAATACTGTTGAAGCAAAAGAACTTAATGATGTTATTTCAGATGTTATTATCTGGGATGTTAATAATGGAAGAGAAGCTTCAAAAAATGGATCAGGAGAATATGTCTTGGTAAAAGATGCTTCTTATCGATTTTCAACTGACTTTGATCTTTCAGCTTATAACAACAATGTAGAAAATGGTGATTTTTTCACTTTTAATATTCCTGCGCCATTCAATGTTCAAGAAACAAACTTTGACATGATAGACCCAGAAACAGGAATTGCTATAGGTGCTGTGTCAGTAACTTCTAACGGTGTAGCTAGTGGAGGAGTTGCCAAAATAACAATGCAACACCTTGATGAGTATTTAGAGCAAAAAAAGACTACAGAAATCATCAATGTTAAAGGAAACTTTTTTGTTCAATTCACTATGACTGAAACATTGGATAAAACTACTATTGTTTTTGAAAACATGAAGGATATTGGTCAAAAAGAAGTGGTTCTTTCTGTTATCCCAAGAGCTAGCACAGATAATACAGAAATATTAGGAAAAGAAAACTTTGCTAAATATGGTGGTGTCTTAACAGAACGTCCTTATACTTCTGCTGCACTAGGTAAATCGGGACAATATCAACATCCTTGGCGAATTCGTCTTAATGCATCACAAAAAGCATATGATTTTTTAACAATTACCGACTATGTCAATGACTCAGGAGCACCAATGCAAATTATCCCTGAGACATTAGTTGTTTCCACAGGTGATGGCATTGATCAAGGTTACCAACTTATTAATAGACAGTTTTTAACTGAAGGTGTTGATTACACTATTAATTACAATACTTCATACACAAGATTTGATATTACTATCAACAATCCTGGGTCAAAACCATTTATGATTGACTACGGAACAACAGCTCCTGCAGATGGTTCGGTAGTTGTTAATAGTACACAAGTTGTCTCTGATAAAGGGGATTTGACCATAACAGATGATCGTACCGAAACTGTAACAAATGTAACACGGAATAGCCGTATCACAACCGGTGGTACCATAAGTATAGAAACAGGAAATCGTATCACCATTTATAAAACAGACTTAGAAACCGGTAAGGCTCTTGGTGGAGCAATTTTTAAAATCACCAAACCAGATGGTTCAGAAATAACACTAACAGCAACAGATGATGCAAATGGAATAACACAGTCTCCAGTATTTTCTGAAGCTGAAATTGCTGCTGGAGAATTCACTATCACTGAAATTACAGCTCCTGATGGTTATATTTTAAATACTGAACCTATAAAAGTAACTGTTACTGATAAAGGGGCTATTCGAACCATTACAAATAGAAATAGTAAAACATTTATTAGTGGTACTAAAACATGGAATGATAATGATAACCAAGACGGTAAACGTCCAACAGAAGTAACAATTAAATTATTAGCAGATGGTGTTGATACTGGTAAAACAGTTACAACTAATGAAGCACAAGGATGGACATACACTTTTGGAGACTTAGATGTTGTCAATGCACAAGGTCAAGATATCGTTTATACTGTTGAAGAAGTTGCTGTACCAGAATACGATGCTGTTATTAATGGTTACGATATCACAAATACCCATATTCCAAGCACTATTAAAGTATCTGGAACCAAGACATGGGATGATGCCAATAATCAAGATGGTAAACGTCCAACAGAAATTACTGTTAACCTTTTAGCAGACGGACAACCAACAGGTCAAACCGTAACAGTTAATGAAGCAAGCAATTGGTCATATGAGTTCACTAATTTGCCAGAATTTAAAGACGGTCAACGTATTACTTATACTGTTACTGAAGATGCTGTACCAGATTACTCAACAACTATTGATGGTTATAACATTACAAATAGCTATACTCCGGGTAAAACTAATATTACAGTTTTCAAGATATGGGACGATGGAAATAACCAAGATAATCTACGTCCAGATAGTGTCAAAGTCCAACTTTACGCTAATGGTAAAAAATTAGGAGAAGCTGTTGAATTAACGGATAAAGGTTTATTAGGTTGGAGTTACACTTGGTCAGATCTTGATATAAAAGCTAATGGTCAAGACATTGTTTATACTGTTGAAGAAGTTGGGACAATCGATGGTTATACAACAACTGTAGGTCAGCTGATATCGGGTAGTGTAACCATCGTAAATAAACACAAACCAAGCACAATAAGTGTTAAAGGTAAAAAAACATGGGATGATGCCAATAACCAAGACGGTGTTCGCCCAACAGAAGTTGTGGTTAACCTCTTGGCAGACGGACAACCAACTGGTCAAACAGCAACCGTTAATGACGCTAGCAACTGGACTTATGAATTTACTGATTTACCAGAATTCAAAAATGGTCAAAAGATAGTTTACACTGTAACAGAAAACAAGGTAGATAACTACACAGTTGCTATCGATGGTTATAACATTACCAATAGTTACAAACCAGGCAAAACAAGTATCACAGTTACTAAAGCTTGGAATGATGCCAACAACCAAGATGGTATTCGCCCAGATAGCATTAAAGTGCAACTGTACGCTAACGATAAAAAAGCAGGTGACGAAGTAACCTTAACCGCTGCAGACAATTGGACCTATACATGGTCAGACCTTGATGAGAAATCAGCCGGTCAAGCCATTGTCTACACTGTCAAAGAAGTAGGAAAAGTTGATGGTTATACTGTTACCGTTGGTGAAATGAATCAAGGTAATGTGACAATTACCAATACACACACCCCAAGCACCACTAAGGTTGTCGGTAAGAAAACATGGGATGACGCCGATAATAAAGATAAGTTAAGACCAGAGTCCATTACTGTTCGCCTTTATGCCAATGATAAAGAAGTGAGACATGCTATTGTGACAGCAAAAGACAAATGGTCATATAGCTTTGAGAATCTTCCAGAATATGAGAATGGAAAGAAAATCGCGTATAGCCTATCAGAAGACGCTGTTAAAGGTTATACCACAGTGATTAAGGGATATGACATTACTAATGTTCATCATCCAGAAAAACCATTACCAAAAACTGGGGAGTCAAATAAAATCTTGTTTAGCATTCTAGGTTTTGCTATTCTTGCTCTAGTAGGATTTATCATATATAGAGCTAAACGCTCTCGTTAAGAAAAATAAAGGCTCTTGTCCTCTGGCAAGAGTTCTTTATTTAATCTTTATTATAAATTCATTGTATAAAAATTGTATGGTTGGTATAATTTTACAAACACTAAATAATATGGTAGACTAGTGTAATTATTATGAAGCGAGGAAATTTATGGGGATTTTTAGGAAAAAGACAGAACTATCGAAAAAAACGGAGCTTAATAGGCATCTTAAAGTTAGCGATTTAATCTTTCTTGGTTTAGGTTCAATGGTTGGAACTGGAATATTGACCGTTACAGGTATTGGAGCAGCTAATTTTGCTGGTCCGGCTCTTACTATATCGATTGTTATTTCAGCTGTTTCAGTAGGACTTTCGGCACTATTTTTTGCTGAATTTGCTTCCAGAATTCCAACTAATGGTGGTGCTTATAGTTATGTCTATCGCACAATGGGAGAATTTCCTGCTTGGATTGTTGGTTGGTACATTATTATGGAATTTCTAACAGCAATTTCAGGAGTTGCTTCTGGTTGGGGTGGTTATTTTAAAGGACTTTTGTCCAGCTACGGTTTAGAATTACCAGCAGCACTTAATGGAACATTTGATCCATCAAAGGGGCACTATGTAGATCTTTTTCCAATTTTAGTTGTTATTTTAGTAACTGGTATTGTGTTATTAAAATCGAAATTTGTTTTTAAACTCAATAATGTATTGGTTGTCTTAAAATTTTCTGCTCTCATTTTATTTATTCTAATAGGAGTGTTCCATATTAATTTAAATAATTGGTCTAATTTTTCACCGTTTGGCTTTGGTCAAATTTATGGTGGACAAACAGGAATTATGGCAGGCGCTTCCCTAATGTTTTTTGCTTTTCTTGGTTTTGAGTCAATCTCAATGGCTGTTGATGAAGTTAATGAACCACAAAAAAACATTCCTAAAGGAATAGCTTTATCATTATCAATCGTAACTCTTCTTTATATTGTTGTAACTCTTGTTTTAACTGGTATGGTTCATTATACCAAATTAAATGTTAGTGACGCCGTTGCTTTTGCCCTCAGGAGTATTGGTTTAACATGGGCAGCCAACTATGTTTCAGTTGTTGCTATTTTAACGTTAATCACCGTTTGTATATCGATGTCATATGCATTGGCTAGAATGATATATAGTATCAGTAGAGATGGCCTACTACCAAAAACATTTAGTAGAGTTTCTAAAAATCAAAAAGTGCCTAAAAACGCAACACTTCTTGTAGGTGTTATAGCAGCTATTTGTGCAGGTATATTTCCAATTGCAAGTATTGCTTCATTCTTAAACATATGTACACTGGCTTATCTTATCATATTAGCTTATGGCATTATTAAATTAAGAAAAAACGAAGGACTGCCTAAAAAAGGAGAATTTAAAACACCTTTTGTGCCAATTTTACCAATTATATCTATTGTTATCTGTCTTTCACTCATGAGTCAATATGAAATGACAACATGGTTAGCTTTTGGTCTAACAACAGTGATAGGAGTAGTTATTTATCTTTTATATGGTTATCGCCATTCAGCAATTGCTTCTAAAAGCGATGGTGAAAAATAAAGTGTAAAAATAATTATAAATTTAAACGAAAAAACTAGATTTATGCTAGTTTTTTTGTTATAATGGTCTTAGTGTCACCTTAAAAATATTGTTAATTCTTTTTCTTAAAAAATGTATTGACAAAGCTTAGCTGAGGTGCTAGAATATAATAGTTGTCTCGAAAGAGCATGACCTTTGAAAACTGAACAAGACAAGAAACCAAACGTGCAGGGTTATGAAAGTAACCTGTCAAAA
>NZ_JAOTIN010000020.1 GCF_025660655.1 Streptococcus sp. CSL10205-OR2 | reverse complement strand
GCGACTAATAAATTAATCAAAGATATCAAAAGACAAGCCTTTGGTTTTAGAAACTTTAACAACTTTAAAACAAAAATTCTCATCGCTTTGAACATTAAAAGGGAGAGAATCAATGTGATTCTCTCCCTATCTTGATGAATAGTCACCCACTACAGTTGACAAAGAGCCGCTTTTTGTTTGCTTATAATTGCTGTTTTAATACACCATCGTTCATTTCATAGACTTTATCACATTTTTCAATCATTCTTTTATCGTGAGTCACCATGATAATGGCTTTTTTTCTTACTTTGGCTTCTTTTGCTAGTAAGTCAACCACTTCAAACGCTCGATGACTGTCTAAACTAGCTGTTGGTTCATCAGCTAAAATTAATTGAGGATCATTATATAGAGCTCTTGCAATAGCCACTCTTTGGCGTTCTCCTCCTGATAAATCCTTGGGAAATTTTTTGATTAGAGTGCCAATACCCAAATCTTCAAATAATTGTGTTTGTTTCTCTTTTTGATTATTTTTATTTATCTTATCTACCAAATCCAACTGTTTTTCAACAGTTAAAAAAGGAATAAGATTAGAACTTTGTAAAATAAAACCGATTTCTGAAAAACGTAGACGAGCACGTTCTTTTTCAGTTAATTTTGTAAAGGAGTGTTGATTAATGATTAAATCACCCTTGGTTGGTGTCTGAAGACCACCTGCAATGGTTAAGAAGGTACTTTTTCCTGAACCAGATGGTCCAATAATGGCAACAAATTCACCTGCATCAATTGAAAAATTAGTTGGTTTTAATGCTTGAATGATTGCTGAACCGTCCTTAAATTCTTTACTAACATTTTGAAATTTTAATACTGACATATCTGTCTCCTAACCTAACATTTTTAAAGGATCTATTTTGACCACTGATCTGACAGAAAACACTGCGCCAAGAACGGCAAAGAAAACCATTGCTAGTGCAATCACACCATAGAATAACCAGTTATTTTCAAAAGGAACAGAACTTGGTAGTAATAAAGAACTTAAAAAAGTTCCGATAAAACCTAAAAATGTTCCGACAAAGCTCAATAAGAAGGTTTGTGCTAAAACTGATTTTGAGATATAAAAATTAGAAAGACCTTGAATTTTCATTAATCCAAAAATTTGAATTTTTTGTGTGGTTAACACATAGATGAAAATACCAATTACTATTGAAGAGATGATAATTAAAAAGCCAATCATAAAAGCAAAGGTTAAATTTTGTGCCTTATAGCCTGGTAAATTTTCAATAAAATCAGCAATGCTTAGTTTTTCTAAAGTATTTGAATCATAGGAATCAATAGCATCCCTACTAACAATCGCATTGGTATAAGCTACACCATCTGGCAAAGTATCACCGTAAACAATTTGTTGAAATTTATCAAAATCAACATAAACAACTGGAGCCACACTAAAACGTGAACCACTAGTATAGCCAACAATGGCTAATGTTTCATCAGTATCTGCTAATTTTAACTCATCTCCTATTTGATAATCGCCATCCTCAGCTAAAGAAATATCAACAACAACTTCATTAGAAGCACTAATTTCGTGTCCCTCAGCAATTGTTGGTGTTAAAAATTCATTAGTTTTTATACCAAAGAGTGATATTTTGACTTTATCATCTTGACTAGGATTTTCCTTGCTCCAACCTACTGTTGATTTTTGAGCTAAAAGTGCAAGATGACTGCCTTCTACATCTTCGATGGTTGTTGCATCAAACCTTGAAGCTGCTATACTTTGATTGGCATCACTAGACAGTAGTATGGAGTTTGCTTCCCATTTGTCTACTGCTGATTTGTTTTCTTGAATTAGACCATAAGCTAATGCTGATAAGAAAAAGACAAGGTAAGAGATTAAAAATAGTAAACCTAAAATTAAACTATATCTTAATTTATTTTGCTTCATTTCTTCAAATGCTAAAAACATATATTCTCCTTATTATTAAATATACTACTATAGTAACTTAATATGCTTAATAATGCTAATACTATGGCTACTTTAAACAAAAAAAGAGATTTTAAAATCTCTTTTTTCTATATTATCACACTAAAAAGTGATTAGCGTCCATAACTTCTTTTTTTGATGCCATATAAACCTAATGTTGTCATTGACAATCCAAGTAGAATTAACATCGTATCATTTGAACTTCCAGTGTTAGGCAAGGTGTCATATTTCTTAGCATAAGAAACAGGCACTTGCTTAGATGAATCAGATTTTTGCTTATCCATCGACATCATCATTTGCTTATCATGTTTCTCATCATTCATTTCCATGCCAGGATTGCTCTCAGGATTAGAAGGATCAGTCATAAGAATAAGTTCAACAAAGTCTGGGAATCCATCGTTATCAGTATCTAAAGTTGAATCAATAGAAATGAGACGAGAATTTGGATTAATCACTTCATAATCATTAAGATCAACTGTTTCAAGATATTCAGCAAAAACGACATCCATAGAAGGACCTTCTTCACGAGCACCACCAAGCATGTCATAGCCATCTCCACCAGCAGCTAAGAAGTCATTGGTTGTAAGATAATAATCTTTACCAAAATCAAGAGGTTCAATTAAACCAGTTTCAGGATTTAATAGCTCAACATAAAGAATACGAGCTTCTCCTTCAAGGTTAGTATCATAATAAACATTAGCACCAGAAACATGCAAGAAACCACCACTAGCGCCTAAAAGAGGTTGACCATTTTCATCTCTGATGACTTCACCAGTTTCAGAATCCTTTTGAACCATAGAACCTAATGAATGAGCAAACATGTCAACGACTTGTTTTCCTGTGACTTTAATTTGAGAGATAAAGTTACCAAAAGGAAGAATAGCAATAATATCACCTTTAGTGATTGGTTGACCTTTTTGAATAGTAGCACGAATACCACCACCATTCATGACTGCAAGGTTACTTGGACGTGAAAATCCAGTCTTACTGTATTCTAAAAGAGAATCAGAAATCAAGTTACCTAGGTTAGTTTCACGCACACGAACGTTTGCTCTTTCCCCTTGAAGTTCCACAGGACTTGCGTCAACAACAACAACTGCATTAACTTCTTCATAACGTTCCTTAATTTCAGCAACTGTAGCAGCTACTTCAGGATCTGCTTCATAAGCTTTACCTTGTTCAGCATTGATAAATGATACTTTCATATCATCTTTTGTCAGAACAATTTTACCAACATTATTTAAATAACTACCTGTTTGAGAATAGATAGTATTGTCACCATAAGTCGCTTCAGCAAGAGTATGAGAATGACCGTCAATCATTAGAACACGTTTGTCTTTTAATAACGGATTCTTAGATAATGCTTCAGCCATTGTGCTTCCTTGCCACTCTTTTTTGGTACTTGCATCAATTCCCAAATGTCCTAAAACAATATAGTTTTTGTATGACACACCTTCTGCTTTGGCGCGAGCTTCTATTTCTGCAATAGCATTTTCAACTTCAGAGATAGGGTCTCTAAAGACAACTTTCTCAACATTTTTAGGATGTGTCTTAGTAGCAGTTTCAGGTGTTGTTACACCGATAACAACAAATTCATCCCCTTCGATTGTTTTATCTTTATCAATAATCACTGATGGTTTAAATAATCTAACACCATCAACATAAGTATTAACACTGAGTAATGGGAATTCAAGCATTTTCTCAAGTTTGATGGCTTGTTCAAGAGAAAAGTCAAATTCATGGTTTCCTACAGCCATTGCATCAAAACCAATTTGGTTCATTAGCTTAGCCATATCTTCACCTTTACTACTATTTGAAATTGGCATTCCTTGGAAGGCATCACCAGCGTCTAAAACTAATGTTTCACCTTGAGCTCTAGTCTCTTTGACAATAGTTGCTAATTTAGCCATTCCAATAACATCTCTACCTTCTTCAATACGACCATGAATATCATTGGTATTGATGATAGTAACTGTGCCATCTGTTTCAGTAACTACAGGGTTTTCTTGAGTAGTTGCTTGAGGTTGTGATTCTTCACTTGTTGGTTCACTGGTTTCAGTGGTATCTGGAAGAACTTCTGCTGGCTCAGCTGGTGCTTCTGGTGTAGCTACTTCAGAGTTTTCAGCTTGAGGTTCTACCGAGTTGTTTTCAACTTGAGGTGGAAGTGCAACAGTCGATTCAGGCACCGCATTTTCTACAGGTTCATCTGCGTAAACTGTATTAGTTAAAACAGCAGTTGAAACTAATAGAGTTGACAATGCAGGAATGAGTAAGGTTTTCTTTTTCATAAATTCCTCCAAATATTTTTATGTTACACCGTCATTATACCTTTTTATGTTAACCTTTACAAATAAACATTTCTAAATTTTAAAAAAAATTTTAACAACTCCCTGAAAAGAATATTAAAAAAGCTAGAATTATTCAAATTCTAGCTTTTTAATAGTTGGTGAAAATACTATTTTTCTTCTTTTTTATCTTTTTTAGAAGTTATAAACAATATCATACCTAACATTATTGATAACAATGCTTGTGGTAAGAATACTTTATCAGATTCACCAGTTTTAGGTAATGTACTCATCTTGGTAACAAATTGATCAGATGATACTTTTTTATAAATGTATGTCACATTTCCTTTATCATCAACTATTTTTTCAACCAACTCATAACCTGTCGCATTACCATTCTTATCAAGATTGATAGGATTGCCTTCACTATCAAGGTGAAGAGTATAGTTTTCAACTGTTGGAACAAATTTAGCGGTAACAACCGTACCATTTGTATCAACACGCTTAACAGTCACACCTGTGCCTATGCCTGTGAAACCTTTTTCTGGCGTAAAGGTCACGGTGCCATCTGGTGCAACAGTGTAGGTACCTTCACCTGGAATCGTCTTAGTTGTACTGCCATCTTCGAATGTAGCTGGAACATTGTCATCTATTGGCACAAGTGGATTACCTTCAGTAAAGGTAGGTGTTCCAACTTGAATATCACCATATTTTCCAGATGAAGTTGCATCAATTCCTGTTGGGGTAACAGCTTCAACTATTGGAATAAACTTAGCAGTCACTACTGTACCGTTCTTATCAACACGTTTAACGGTCACACCTGTAGCTGTTCCTGTGAAGGTTGGTTCTGGTGTGAAAGTGACACTACCGTTTGGTGCAACCGTGTAGGTACCCTCTCCGTCAATAGTCTTAGTCGTGCTACCATCTTCAAACGTAGCTGGAACACTATCATCAAGTGGTACTAAATCATCACCTGCCTCAAATATAGGTGTGGCTGTTTGGACTTGACCTTGTTTACCTGTTGATGTGGCGTCTGCTCCCGTTGGAGTTACAGCTTCGACTGTTGGGGTATAAGTTGTTTCTACTGCTGTGCCATTCTTATCTTTAGCTTGAATCTTAACAGCGTCTGGAGTGCCTACAAAATCTAAGTTCGGTTGGAAAGTAACAACACCTGTCGCTGGATCAATACTATAAGTACCAACTTCTTGACCATCTTTCATGGCTGGAACGGTTGTTGCTGGCTGATTATTGACATCCAATAAGGTAATCTTTGAGGAATCAATTGGAGCTGTAACATCACCTGCGGTGAACAATTCTCTAGCTTCTGTTGTCTGTGCTTGACCTTGTTTACCTGTTGATGTAGCGTCTGCTCCCGTTGGAGTCACAGCTTCAACTGTTGGCGTGTACTTAGCGGTCACTGCTGTGCCGTTCTTATCAACACGTTTAACGGTCACACCTGTACCTGTTCCTGTGAAGGTTGATTCTGGTGTGAAAGTGACAGTACCGTCTGGTGCAACAGCGTAAGTACCCTCTCCGTCAATAGTCATTTCTGTACTACCGTTTTCAAAGGTTGCTGGTACATCATCGTCCATCGGTACAAGTGGGTCACCTGCTGTGAACACTGGTGTCGCACTTTGAACTTGACCTTGTTTACCTGTTGAGGTAGCGTCTGCTCCCGTTGGAGTTACAGCTTCAACTGTTGGCGTGTACTTAGCGGTCACTGCTGTGCCGTTCTTATCAACACGTTTAACGGTCACACCTGTACCTGTTCCTGTGAAGGTTGGTTCTGGTGTGAAAGTGACAGTACCGTCTGGCGCAACAGTATAGGTACCCTCTCCATCAATAGTCTTAGTTGTGCTACCATCGTCAAAGGTGGCTGCAACATTATCATCCATCGGTACAAGTGGGTCACCTGCCGTGAACACTGGTGTTGCACTTTGGACTTGACCTTGTTTATCTGTTGATGTAGCGTCTGCTCCTGTTGGAGTTACTCGTTCTACTGTTGGGGTATAAGTTGTTTCTACTGCTGTGCCATTCTTATCTTTAGCTTGAATCTTAACAGCGTCTGGAGTGCCTACAAAATCTAAGTTCGGTTGGAAAGTAACAACACCTGTCGCTGGAT